>NZ_JBPJUQ010000046.1:0-87435 GCF_051192615.1 Streptosporangium sp. G11 | reverse complement strand
ACGCCTCAAGATCTACAACCGTCACGAGACATAAATGATCGGCAAACCGATCTATCCGCGCAAGCGCCGTTGCAGTACTAGGCGTGTTTCATAAGCCTCCGCATCGGTGTAGCCGTGGGTGTTCAGCAGTGAGCGGAGCCCGATCTCGGCGGACTCGGGGTGATGTATCGGACCAGGGTGAGCGCTGGCCAACGGCAGCCGGTGGTCGTCTGCTTCAGCGCCGATATGCTCGAGCTGGACGTACGGGACGATGCCCAAGGACGAGACTCGATGGCGGGGCTCGGTGAAGTCGCCGGTCGTGATACGGACCAGGCGAACCTCACGCTCCTGCGCGAACGCGGAGTGTTCGATAAGGGACACGAGGCTCGCGTACCACCAGCACATCGTGATCGAGAGGATGTCGTTCGGCGGACCGGGGTCCTCTGTTCTCCCGTGCTTCTCGAGCTCGCGGGCGAACCGGTCGATAAGCGCTCGTGCCGGTCTCAGTCGTATCGCTCGACGAGCGCGTTGCCGATCGAGGCCAGGTGGTCTCGCACACCCGGGGGGCCGGTCACCTCGAGCCATTCGACCAGCCCGGCAAGCTCACCGGCGAGCGCGTACTCGTTGTGGCCGCGGATCACGACCTCGATGCGGCCGTCGGTCGTGGAACCTCCCACCTCGAGCCGACCGCCGAGCACCATCCGGAGCAGGCCTATCCCGTGGGGCGCGCATACCGCCTGGATCTCGAGGGGCGTTCGCTTGCGGTCGACCTCGTCGGCGATCTCGCGCCAGCTCTCGGCAAGGTCGAAGTCCTCGGGCCGGTGCACGGGATCGTCGGTCGGGTCGGCGGACGACACGCGGTCGATCCGGAAGGTCCGCCGGCCGGCCTCGGTGTTGGAGACGAGGTACCACGACGAACCTTTGGCGACGATGCCCAGCGGGTGGACGGTTCTCTCGGTTTCGGCGCCTTTGCGGTCGACGTAGCCGAGCCGCACCTGGACGCCGCGGATCACCGCGTCTTGGAGTTCGTCGAGGAAGCGAGGTGGTCGGTGCTCGACCCGACTCGACCCCCATCGTTGCGGGTCCATGACCAACGACGACGCCGCTGCCTCGGCCTGCACCCGGAAGGGCTCCGGCAGGGCATGGACGAGCTTGCGCAGAGCTGCTTTCACGGCCGGCGTCGCAGCCGACGCCTGGCCGGCAACCAAGAACAGGGCGCGGGCCTCACTCGCGGTCAACCCGGACAGGTCGGTGCGGGCGCCGCCCACGAGGCGCCAGCCGCCGCCTCGGCCCTGCGTGGAGTACACGGGCACCCCGGCCATGGCCAGGGCGTCGAGGTCGCGGCGGGCGGTGCGCTCGGAGACCTCCAGCTCTCGGGAGACCTCTGCTGCTGTCACCTGCTCGCGCCGTTGCAGCAAGAGGAGGATGGCCACCAGCCGGTCGGTTCGCACGCCGGCAACACTTCCACATGAAACCGGTCATGAGGTGACCGGTTTCGGTGGGCAAGATGGCGACACGACCTCACCGACGAGTCCCACTACCCACGACCGTATCGACTCTCGGCCTCTCAGGGTGCGCCGACGCTATCTTCGGGCACCTTCGTCTCCTGATCACCCCGAAAAGATAAAGAGGAAATGCAATGTTTGATCCAACCGATTTTCCCAAGCCCACCCTTATTTCAGTCAACGGTGTGGAACTCGAAGTCTTTGAAGCCGGCCGACAAAATGCAGGAAAACCCATTGTGCTCTGTCACGGCTGGCCAGAGCATGCCTTTTCTTGGCGCCATCAGGTGCCCGCCCTTGCCGCAGCGGGCTACCACGTCATCGTCCCAAACCAGCGGGGTTACGGCAACTCATCCCGTCCGACCGAAGTAACAGACTACGACATTGAACACTTGTCGGGTGATCTCATCGCACTTCTCGATCACTACGAATACGAAGACGCCACCTTTGTCGGCCATGATTGGGGTGCAGCTGTCGTTTGGGGAATGACCCTATTGCATCCAAACCGTGTAAATAAAGTGATCAACCTGAGCGTGCCTTACCTCGAGCGCGGAGAAAGGCCCTGGATCGAATTCATGGAAGATACGCTTGGCGGCGACTTCTATTTTGTCCACTTCAATCGACGGCCAGGCGTCGCAGACGCCGTGTTCGAAGAGAATACATTTCAGTTCCTTCGCAACATGTACCGGAAGAACGAGCCCCCCAGAGAGCCTCAGCCGGGTATGTCGTTGATCGATCTCGCCAGAGCAGAAACACCACTCGGTGAGCCCGTAATGAGCGACAGCGAACTGGCCGTTTTCGTCTCCGCCTTCGAATCGACAGGGTTCACGGGCGGTATAAATTGGTACAGAAACCTTGACCGCAACTGGCGCTTGTTGGCGGACGTGAACCCAATCATCCAACAGCCCACACTCATGATCTATGGCGACCGGGATGTGGTCCAGAAGTCTGAAAGACTGACAGATTTCGTACCTAATGCGGAAGCGGTCAGCCTGGATTGCGGTCATTGGATCCAGCAGGAAAAGCCGGAAGAAACAAACCAGGTGATTCTAAAGTGGCTGGACCAGCGGGATGCCACCTAGCGCGTGTTTCAGGAGTGCTGTGGGCCAGTCGCCCGACGGCCGTGACCAGCCGGCCCACAGAAGCATGCGTCGGTCATAGATGAACAGCGAGGTCTCCGGTAGACCGTTCAACGACCAAGAAGAACGAAACCGGAGACCTCGTGGCCACCATACCGGCGGCGAGGCGGCACGACCTGACCGACGCGCAGTGGGCGGCGCTACAGCCCCTGCTGCCCCACGGCCGGAAACCAGGGCGTCCGCCGAAGTGGGACAAACGCCAGCTCGTCGACGGGATCCGCTGGCGGGTTCGGGTCGGCTGTCCCTGGCGGGACGTGCCCGACCTCTACGGACCCTGGCAGACCGTGTACGGGCTGTTCCGCCGCCGGCAGCGCGGCGGGATCTGGCAGCAGATCCTCACTGGCCTGCAAGCCCACGCCGACGCGGCCGGGCTCATCGACTGGGACGTCACCGTCGACTCCACGATCACCCGTGCTCACCAGCACGCCGCCGGCGCCCGCACCCGGCCGCAGAAGCAGAAGGAGCCGCCCGGCGGCGTCGATGACGAGCCCGTCGACCACGCCCTGGGCCGTTCCCGCGGCGGCTGGACGACCAAGCTGCATCTGGCTTGCGAGCAAGGCCGGAAACCCCCCGTCGTGGTGGTGACCGGTGGGCAGCGCGGCGACAGCCCGCAGTTCACAAAGGTCCTGGCCTGTATCCGGGTGCCGCGCCCGGGCGGCGAGCGACCCAGGACCCGCCCTGGTCGGGTGTTGGCCGCCAAGGCGTACAGCTCGAACGCCAACCGGGAGCACCTGCGACGACGCGGGATCAAGGCGACGATCCCGATCAAGGACGATCAGGCCGCCGACCGGCGCAGGAAGGGGCCGAAGGGCGGACGACCACCGACCTTCGACCCCGAGATCTACAAGCAGCGCCACGCCGTGGAGTGCGGTATCAACCGGCTCAAACGGAACCGCGGCCCGGCCACCCGCTACGACAAGCTTGCCGTCCGCTACCAGGCCACCCACAACATCGCCGTGATCAACGAATGGCTCTGACCCACTTGTGAAACCCGCGCTAGGACGGACGATTCTGCTGGAGTTCGGTGTTCATGCGCAAAGCTTCGGCGAGCTGGTCTTCCAGGATGATGATGCGGCAGGCGGCTTCCAGGGCGGTGCCCTGGTCCAGGAGTTCGCGGGCGCGGGCGGCCAGGCGCAGCTGGTAGCGCGAGTAGCGGCGGTGGCCGCCCTCGGAACGCTGCGGCTCGATCAGTTTGGCGGCACCCAGATTGCGCAGGAACGCCGGGGTGACGCCGAGCATCTCGGCGGCCCGGCCCATGCTGTAGGCGGGGTAGTCCTCATCGTCGAACCGGTGACCGGAGACGTCACCCGATGTGGCGGGGAGCCCGTCGGCCCTGCCCGCGGTGTCGGCCTTACCGGCGGTTTCAGCCTTATCGGCGATGTCGCGGAGCCTGGACTCCGAGCGCACAGCCGACGTCATCGGTGCTTGATCCATACAACCTTCCCACAATGCCAATAGGGGCCCCGGCGCCATGACGCGCCGGGGCCCACGAGGTTCAACACCATCTACCGGCCCTGGGGCCGACCTGTCTCTTCCGCATTGGCCGCCCGATCTGGGCGGGGATGCGGGGATCGCATATGCGTGACCGTAGACCACCTTCCAATCCGTGGGACTGCGGTACCCGTGCGGCGAACATCAGCCGACAACGGGCGATCCTGATGGCGTTCAACACTCCCTTCGCTATCTGTGCTTCTTCGACCTCATGCATCACTTGGTGCAGCTGCGTCGTCCACGGCCGGGACCCTTCACCTGCTGTTAGCCCTGGCACGTCCGACGTCGGTACTTCTACCGTCGTGACAGCGCGTCCACGGCCAAGACCCTTCAACCGCCTGGTCTCGGCACGTCCGACCTTCTGCCCCTCTTCACTGCGTCGTCTTTTGTCGTCCATCTATCCACGCTCGTCCGGGCAGTTCGTCGTGATGCCTACGTCCTGCTCTGCCCTCGTGGATCCGTTCCTTGCGATGACAGGAACACTACCCCCACCAAGCGCGGATGTCTACTTCAGCCACTACAGATTTTCGGTACTGAGGAGCGAAGGCTGCGCCTTCATGTCGCCGGGAGCGGCTCCGCGACGGCATGCTCGACGCTGTCGCGCAGCTCAAAGCGGGCCGGCGGGCCGGTGCGGCGCAGCAACTGCCGCAGACCGTGAGGGACGCCCGCGAACAGGAGCCGGCCGGTGGCGGTGTCGCGGACGCGTTGGCGGGTGCGGGCCAGTACCGCCAGGGCGGTGGAGTCATAGAAGATCAGCTGGGAGACCGGCCCTGGAGGACGCCGGAGTGGGAGGTGCCGACGCACGAAGGACTACTTGTCACGTGGCGGTGGCTTCGGGAGCATCGGGCCACCACCCGCGGATCACGCCGGGACGTCAGCGTGGCGAAGAACGTCCTCGCTGTCGGGCGGTGTGAGAGGCGGGACCCCTGGCGGCGGTGGCGCGGTGCGGGTTCGGTCACGAAGGGTCGGTGGCGAGCTCTCGCCGGGCGGCGACGTGGCCCAGCACGCTTTTGAACCCGGCGTAGACCTCCTTCCCGAGAGCCCGGACGTGCTGGTCCTCGATGTCGGCCACGAGCGCGTCGGAGACCCGCATGAAGTCCAGCCCGCGCGGGGTCGGCATGATCAGCCGGGCCCGCCGGTCGGCCGGGTCGGGCGCGCGGCGCAGGTAACCCAGTTTCTCCAGCTCGTCGAGAATGGCGCCGGTGGTCTGCTTGCTGCGCCCGGTCAGCCGGACCAGCTCGCTCACCCCGATCCCCTCCTCGTCCAGGTAGGCCATCACCCCTCCGTGGCGCGGGCCGATGTCGTCGAACCCCAGCTCGGCCGCCCGCCGGAACAGCTCCTCCTGAACGCCGAACAGCAGCCTGGCGGCCAGCATCCCCAGGTCGGGCTCGGCCTCCTTGCGCGCGCTGCGCCCCACGGCCGTCCACCTCACATCCCGATTTAGTCCAAGTATTTGACAGTCAATATTTTGTACTACATGCTGATTCTCGTCTGACCACACGTGAGGAGTCAAGGATGACGACTGTGGAGCTCACCCGTTTTCGTGTCTCGCCTCAGCGCACCGAGGAGATGCTGGCCGCCAGGCCCGCCATGCTGGCAGGCTTCCGCGCGGACCGGCACGGATTCCTGGACGCCCGGCTGGTCCGCCTCCCCGGCGGCGAGTGGCTGGACATCGTGACCTGGCGAAGCCCCGAGGACTTCGCCGCCTCCCGGGCCAAGGGAGCGAACCTGCCGGAGATCCGGGCCTTCTTCGACACCATCGACGCACTCGTCGGCTCGGAGGAGGGCACGCTCGCGGACGACCGCGATGTCTGAGGTGACCGGCGTGCGAGGAACCGTCGCGGAGGGCTTCGAGGAGGTACGGGAGGAGTTCGCCTCCGTGCTCGCCGACGAGGCCGACGAGCACGGCGCCCAGCTCGCGGCGTACTGGAACGGGCGGCTCGTGGTCGACCTGTGGGCCGGGGAGGGGGTGGCGGGTGATTCGCTCACCGCCGTCTTCTCCTCCACCAAGGGCGCGGCGCACCTGGTCGTCGCGCTGCTGGTGCAGGACGGCACCCTGGACCTGGACCGGAGGGTCGCCCACTACTGGCCGGAGTTCGCCGCCGAGGACAAGGACGCGCTCACCCTGCGAGAGCTGCTCGCGCACCGCTCCGGCGTGATCGGCGTGGACGGCGGGTTCGGCACGGAGGAACTGGCCGACGACCGGCTGATCGCCGCGCGGCTGGCACGACAGCGGCCGTTCTGGAGTCCCGGAACGGCCTACGGCTACCACGCCTTCGTGATAGGCGCCCTCACCGGCGAGGTGGTACGCCGGGTCACCGGACAGTCGATCCAGGAGCTGTTCGAGGAGCGAATCCGGGTGCCCTACGGGCTGGACCTCTACCTCGGGCTGCCGGAGGAACACGAGCCCCGCTATCTCGCCGTACGGCCGATGCTGCTGACTCCGGAGCGGCTCGCCTGGTACGAGGCGAACGACTCCGACACGGGAGGGCTCATGGAGATCGCCTTCAACCGTGACGCCACTCCGCCCACGGACCTGGTGGAGTTCGTCAACACCCGTGCGGTGCGGGCCCTCGGCCCGGCCTCGGTGGGCGGGGTGGGCAACGCGCGGGGTCTGGCCGCGATGTACGCGGCGGCCGTCAGCGAGGTGGACGGCAGGTCTCCACTGCTCACGCCGGGCACCGTCGCGGAGTTCGCCCGGCCCCACTCGCCGGGCACCGATTTGGTGACCGGCGAGCGAGACCACTTCGGCCTCGGTTTCGAGGCGGAGGGCGTGCGATACCCGTTCCTGGGCGCGGACGCCTTCGGGCACAGCGGCGCGGCGGGCTCCGAGGCGTTCGCCGACCCGCGCAGCGGCGTCGCGTACGGCTACACGCGCCGTCGTTTCGCCTTCCCCGGCGGCGCCGCTCCGGAGAACGCGCGTCTGGCGGCGGCGATCCTGCGGGCGGCCGGATAGGGGCGGCCGGCACGGTCGAGGAGGGGTGGGGCGGCCGGTCGCGGCGAGTCGCGACCGGGGACGCAGCGCAGGGTCCTGCGCGCCGCACCACCGATGTTCCCCGGCTGGTGTCCGGTGGCGGGGAGGGACCGCGTTCGCGCGCCGGTCTACCCGAGTTCGCGCAGTGCCGAGGCCAGGCCCGCGGCCGTGGGGCGTTCCCAGAGCAGGCGGGCCGCCACCGGTCTGCGCAGGCCACCGCGCAGGCGGCCGAGCAGCGTCACCGCGAGCCGGGAGTCGCCGCCCGACTCGAAGAAGGCGTCGTGCGGGCCGATTCGCGGCTCGTCCAGCACCCGCCGGAAGGCCTCCAGCACCTCCAGCTCCAGCCGGTCGCGCGGCTCGTTCGCCCGGCTCCCGGCGCGGGCGGCCGAGGAGGCCAACCGGCGGCGGTCTATCTTTCCCGCGGTGGTCAGCGGCAGCTCGTCCAGCACGTGCACGGTCCCCGGCACCATGTAGCCGGGCAGCCGCCCGGCCGTCCACGTCCTGGCGTCCTTCGCCGTCACCGGAGAGGCGGCGGGGGAGGTGGCGGGGCCGGCGGCAGAGGTGGAGGTCGCCGAAACGGAGGCGGATCGCGAGGGGGATGCGGGGGCGGATTCCGGGGTGGAGGCGGCCACGTAGGCCACGAGCTGCTCGTCCTCCAGCGCCACCGCCGCGTCGTCCACGCCGGGACAGGCCCGCAGCGTCTGCTCGATCTCGCCCAGCTCGATCCGGTAGCCGCGATGCTTGACCTGGTGGTCCACCCGGCCGATGAAGTCGAGGCGGCCGTCGGGGCGCTGCCGCACCAGGTCGCCGGTCCGGTAGAGCCGTCCGCCGGACATCGGAGGCGGGGTTCCGGCCGACGTCGAGGGCGAGGGTCCGTCCGATCCCAAGAGCGGAGGTCCGTTCGATGCCGAGGACGGAGGTTCGTTCAGTGCCGACGGTGGCGGCACGTCCGGCGCGGTGGGCGGTGGTCCGGCGAGGGGGACGAACCGCTCGGCGGTCAGCGCGGGCCGCCGGTGGTAGCCGCGTGCCACGCCCGCGCCGCCGACGTGCAGCTCACCGGGAACCCCGTACGGCGCGACGCGTCCGGCGGCGTCCAGCACCAGCGCGTACGCCCCCGCCATGGGCAGCCCGATCGGCGGTACGCCCTCGCCGGGCGAGCAGTCGGCCAGGGTCGCGATGACGGTCGCCTCGGTCGGCCCGTAGGCGTTGACCATGCGCCGGCCGGTGCCCCAGCGCTCGACCAGCTCGGGGGTGCACGCCTCGCCGCCGGTCACCAGCACCCGCAGGCCGGGGAGCCGGTCGTCCCCGGGCAGCGTCGCGATCACCGAGGGAGGCAGCAGCACGGCGTTCACCTCGCGCTCCGACAGGCACCTGCTCAGCGCCCGGCCGACGAGGATGTTCCCCGCCTCCGGCACGCACAGGGTGCCGCCGGAGACCAGCGTGGTGAACACCTCCCACACCCAGGCGTCGAAGGTCGGCGGCGCGAACTGCAGCAGCCGCACCCCTGGGCCGATACCCAGCTCGGGGGCGAGGGCCATGACCAGGTTGCACGCGCCGGAGTGCTCCAGCAGCACCCCCTTGGGCAGGCCGGTCGAGCCCGAGGTGTAGATCATGTACGCGAGGTCGCGCGGCCCGGCGGGGGTGGGCGCGGCGGTCCTGGCGGGGTCGCGCCGGTCGAGGTCGAGGCGGCGCCCACCGCCCTCCGGCAGGCCGCCGAGGATCTCCCCGGTGCTCACCAGGACGGCCGCCGCCGCGTCGGACAGCAGGTACTCCAGCCGGGGGGCCGGTTGCGACGGGTCGAGCGCCAGGAACGCGCCGCCCGCGTACAGCACCCCGGCCACGACCGTGACCAGGCGGGCCGAGCGCGGCAGGCAGATCGCGGCCACGGTGCCGGGGCCCACGCCCTCGGCGGCCAGCCAGCCGGCCAGCTCCCGGGCGCGCTCGTCCAGTTCGCGATAGGTGAGCCGCCCGTCGTCCCCGTCCACGGCCGTCGCGTCGGGGGTGCGCCCGGCCTGGTCGGCGATCAGCGCGGCCAGGGTGGACCCCGGGGAGCCCGGGTCCACGGCGGCGGGCGGGCCCGCGATCGGGCCCGAGCGGTCGTCGAGCGGCAGATCGAGCACCGGCCGCGCGGGGGAGCGGGCCATCTCGCCGAGCAGCCGGGTCAGGCGGGCGGCCATCAGCTCGATCGTGGCGTGGTCGAAGACGTCGGTGGCGTACGTCAGGGTCGCCTGGAACCGGCCGCCGCCCCCGTCGCCTTCCCCGCTCCCGGTTCCGGTCTCGCTCCCGGCCGGTGCTCCGGTGGTGAGGCGCAGGTCCAGGTCGCAGGCCGTGCGCGGGGCGACGGGTTCCTCGTCGCCGAGCGGTTCGAGACGCAGCCCCGCCGCCTCGTGCGCGGTGGGACGGGGTACGACGCCGTACGCCACGTCGAACAGCGCGCCCCGGCTGGGGTCGCGGGGCGGGGCGACGGCGGAGGCCAGGTCCTGCAGCGGCAGCCGGTGCCGCCAGGCGTCGCCCGCGGCCCGCCCCAGGCGGGCGGAGAACGTGGCGAGGTCCGGGTCGCCGGACAGGTCGACGGGCAGGGGGACGAGATCGTCCAGCGGCCCGGCCGTCCCGGCGAACTCGTTCGGCTCCCCGCCGAGCAGCCCCGAGACGCGGCCGGGGGCGTGCGCGCCGATCGTGAAGCGCTCCTGCCCCGAGCAGCGCGACAGCAGGACGGCGAACGCCGCGAGCACCGCGAGGGAGGGGGCGCCCAGCTCGGGCGGTACGGCCACCTCGAAGCGGTGCGCCCCGCCCGCGCCGGAGCGGCGCCCGGGGCGGGGGCGGTCGGTGGCCGGTTCCAGCGGCGGCACGTCCCGCAGCGCCTCGCGCCAGAACTCCCGCCTGTCGCCCGCCACCTCCGCGCCGCCCCCCACGGCCGGTACGGAGGTGGCGGACATCGCGTCCCGCCTGCCGGCGGGTGGCGCGTTCCGGTTGCCGGTGGGTGACGCGGGGGCGCCCGGGGCCGTGGCGGGCGGGCGGGGGAAGTCGTCCTCGGCGGGTATGCGGGGCGTGCCGGGCAGGCGCGGGGAGCCGTTCTCGACCCGGGCCCGGTACAGCTCGGCCAGGTCGGCGGCCAGCACGGCGACCGACCCCTCGTCCGCGACGCACGGGTGCATGCGCAGCACCAGCACGTGCTCCCGGGAGCCGAGCGCCAGCAGGGAGACGCGCGCCAGCGGCCCCGTCACCGGGTCGAACGGCCGGGCCTCCACCTCGGCCAGCGCCGCGCCGAGCTTCTCCGGCTCGACCGGCACCGCCTGCGGCGCGGGCAGCGCCCCGGCCGCCACCACCGGGCGGGGGCCGTCGCCGCGGGTGGGCAGGGCCCAGCGCAGCACCTCGTGCCGTGCGGCCAGGTCGCCGAGCGCCGAGCCCAGCGCCTTCTCGTCGAGGGGGCCGGTCAGCCGCAGCCGCAGGGAGACCCCGTCGGGTACGGCGTCGCCGCGGATCCGGTGTTCCAGCCAGGCCCGTTCCTGGGCGGGCGAGAAAAGTCTCACTGGTTGCCTCCGGGCAGGTTCAGGCGGAGCCACTCCAGCTCCTGCTCGATCATGCTCTGGAAGTTCGCGGGGGAGATCATCGAGTACGGCATGTGCGCCTCGCCCCAGTAGCTGACCAGCCGCACCTTCTTGGCCTGCCTGGCCAGCGCCGTGTACATCTCCTCGGAGCCGGTGTGGGTCAGGTAGTCACGCTCGCCGTGCAGCATGAGCACCGGCGTCTTGATCTTGCCCGCGTGCAGGAGCGGGCTGTTGCGCACGTACCTCTGCGGGTCCTCCCACGGCGGCTTGCCCAGCCCGAACTCGAACGCGGGGTCCTCGATGTAGGCGGGCGCGAACCACTCCTGCGCGCGCGGCGAGTAGCGGAAGCGGGAGTCGAACACGCCGTAGCTGCTGATCACGTCGGAGAAGCCGGAGATCGCGATCGCGGCCTTGAACCGGTCGGTCTGCGTCACGAGGCTGTGCACGTTGTAGGAGCCGAAGGAGTGACCCAGCACCGCCAGCCGCTTCGGGTCGGCCACGCCCTCGTCGATCGCGGCGTCCACCGCGTTCATGATCGGCTTGGTGGGCCAGGTCATCGGCTCGGCCGCGGCCTTGCCCTCGGGGCGGGGGATCGACGGGACGAGCACGGCGTAGCCGCGGGCCGCGAGGAACTGCAGGGTCAGGTAGCTCGGGTTGTTCACCTGGAACTCCGGCACGTCCTCCAGGGTGGAGACGATCCGGGTGCCGTACACGTTGACCACGAGCGGGTGGCGCTGCCCGTCGCGGTGGCCCGGAGGCAGCAGCAGCGCGCCGGTCAGCTTCTCCCCGTTCGCTCCCTTGTAGGTGACGAGCTCGCGCTTCGGGGGCGTCACCTGGGCGAGGTGGCCGTTCAGCGAGAGCCGCTGGGTGTGGCGCCCGGCGTGGGAGGTCCACAGCGCGGTGCCCTGGTCGCCGCCCGCCCCGAAGACCGCGGTGCGGTTCGCGGGGGAGTATCCGGCGATGCCCGCGTCGGGGTGGGGCAGGGGGAGCGGGGTCAGCGAGGGCGAGGCGCCGGGCGCCAGCTCGTACAGGCCGCCCTTGGCGTCACGCGCCAGCACCAGGGGGAAGTCGCGGTCGAGGCGGGGGTTGGCCGGTTCGGCGCCGCCCCGGTCGGTGGGCCGCACACCGTTGCGCCTGACGCCGTCGTCCAGCGGCCACGCCAGCTCCGCGAGCGGGGCGGCGGCGGTGGCGTTCAGGTCACGCGCCTGCCCGGTGCGCGGGTCGATCAGCCACGCGCGCCCGTCGGCCACGCCCAGCACGCCGCCGGGCACCGGTACCAGCTCCAGCGGCGGGACCTTGAACCGCGAGGTCAGGTCGCGCGGCGCGGCGGCCGGGTCGGCGGGGTTAAAGGCCCACCAGTCCTGGCGAGCCATTGGATCGGCGGCGTCTTTGATATTTACCCCGCGTACCAGCGGGGTTCCCGCGCCCCACAGCAGGCCCGTGGCCACCAGCCGGTCGGCGGCCAGCGGCGCGGCCTTTCCCCCGGCGGCGGGTACGAGGTAGGCGGTGAACGGGTCGGGCGTCTCGGGGGTGGCCTTGCCGACGATCAGCAGCCGGGAGCCGTCGGCCGCCCAGCGGGGCTGCACGGTGACCGAGGGGCTCGGCACGTCGCCGACCACGCGCGGCCCCGCGCCGGAGGCGGAGGCGATCGCCAGCTGGGTGCGCCGCTCCATGATGCGCTTGAGCTGCCCGGCGCGCGCCGGGGTGGGGCCGAGGTCGTCCACGCGGGCGATGAGCCGCCCGGTCGGGTCGGCCACCAGGTTGCCCGCCGTGTAGGTGCGGGCCGGGCCCGCCGAGGTGATCTTTCCGGTGACGGCGTCGACGACGGCGATCTCCTCGTCCAGCTCGTCCTGGCCCTGGGTGGCGGAGCCGTCGAGCACGGAGGCGGTGGTCTCCTTGCCCCGCTCGACCTTGGCCCACTGCTTCGGGGCGGCGCGCTGGGCCTCCAGCCACTGCCCGTACTCCAGCGCCCAGCGGCCGGGGTTCACCATCGGGGCGATCACCCGCCGCGCGTCCAGCCACTGGATCAGGTAGCCCGAGGCGTTCGTCATCGTCTGCACCCCGCGCGGGGTCAGCTTGCGGGTCTTGCCCGTCTCGCGGTCCCACACGTGCAGGAAGACGTCGTCGCCGCCCCGGGTGGAGGCGAAGGCCAGCATGCGCCCGTCGGGCGACCACACCGGGTTGTAGTGACCGGTGCCGTCCTTCGCGCCGTGCGTCACGTCGCGCGCCGGGCCCTGGCCGTCCGCCACCCAGATGTCCGCGCGCTCGTTTCCGTCGACAAATGATGCGCCATATCGGCTCGACTCGCTCGGCCCGCGTTTCACGACCGCCGCCACCGATTTACCGTCGGGGGACGGGGCGACCTGACCGAGTTTCTTCGTGGTCATGAAGTCCTGCATCGTGAACGGTCGCGCGGCCCCCGCTGCGGCGGGTCGTTCCGCTGACGGGGAAGCCGGTGGCGAGGCGCCTCCCACCAGGGCGGCGGCCGTGAGCAACGACAGGACGAGCTTGACACGTAGCACCATGGGAGGACGATAACCATGTCGCCGGAAACGCGGAAAAACGCTCGGACGGGCCTCCGGCGGGCGGCCTATAATCCCGCCCTCGCCTTAATCGGGACGGCACGCGGGTTATTCAGGTCCGTCCCGCAGGTAATCGGGCCCGCCGGTAATCGAGCCATCCCGCCGGCGAGATGACTTCTGCCGGAAAATTCTCCGAGGAATGGGAAGTTCCTAAATGACTGCTGTCGATCTGGCCGATGCCGATCTGCACGTCGGCGACAGACCCCACGAGGTCTTCCGCCACCTGCGAGACAACGACCCGCTCTACTGGAACCCCGACGGCAAGGAGCCCGGCTTCTGGTCGGTCACCCGGTACGAGGACTGCGTGAACGTCCAGAAGGACCCCCAGACCTTCAGTTCCAACCAGACCAACACCCTCGGCCCGCACCGCAACACCGGCGACCAGGGATCCGGAAAGATGATCAACACGACGGACCCGCCCCGCCACACCGAGCTGCGCAAGCTGGTCAACAAGTGCTTCACCCCCCGGGCGATCGCCGCCCTGGAGCCGTACCTGCGCTCGGTCGTCAAGGATGTGTTCGCCGACGCGCTGGAGCAGGGGGAGTGCGACTTCGCGACCGTCGTGGCGGCCCTGCCCGTCGCGGGCATCTCCGCGCTGCTGGACGTGCCGCGCCAGGACTGGGACCTGATGCTCAGGCTCACCTCCACGGCGTTCGGCTCGCACGACAGCGAGTACCAGATGACCTCCGACGTGCGCGCCAACGCCGCCCAGGCGCACGGCCAGCTCCTGCTGTACTGCCAGGGCCTGGTGGAGAAGCGCCGCGCGTCGCCCGGCGACGACATCGTCAGCCTCCTCGCCCGCTCCCAGGACGCGGGGGTGCTGAGCGAGGAGGAGTGCCTGCTCTTCTTCGACGTGCTGATGCTCGGCGGCAACGAGACCACCCGGCACGCCGCCGTCGGCGGGCTGCTGGCCTTCATGGAGCACCCCGACCAGTGGGACCGGCTGCGCAAGGAGCCCGAGCTGGTGCCCAACGCGGTGGGCGAGCTGCTGCGCTGGACCTCGCCCAGCCGCCACGTGCTGCGCCGCGCCGCCCGCGAGACCGAGCTGCACGGCAAGACCATCCACCCGGGCCAGGACGTCGTCATCTGGCACACCTCCGCCAACCGCGACGAGCGCGTGTTCGACTCCCCGGACGTGTTCGACGTCGGGCGCCCGCGCAGCTCCCGCAGCGGGCACGTCGCGTTCGGCTCCGGCCCGCACTTCTGCCTGGGCGCCGCCCTCGCCGAGCTGGAGCTCACCGTCTTCCTGGACGAGCTCGCCAACTCGGTGTCGGGGGCGGAGCTGCTCGGGCCGCCCGACTATCTGCGCTCTCCCGTCATCAACGGCGTCAAGCACGTCCAGGTTCGGCTCCATCCCATGGGGTAGAAGCGGGGACCATGAACTCACTCACCTGGGATCAGGTCCACGCGCGGCGGCTGGCCCGCCACCACCTCGTGAAACCCGTCTCCGGCGACCTGCGCAAACCCGTCCGCGACGTGTGCGGGGTGCAGTCGCAGGTCGCCGCCGCGGCCGAGCTGGCCATCGGGTCACGGGTGAAGGGCGCCACGCAGGAGCAGGTTCGCGCGGAGCTGTACGACAAGAAACGTCTCGTCAAGACGTACAGCCTGCGCGGCACCCTGCACGTGCACGCCGCCGACGAGCTGGCCCTGTGGATGGCGGCCATGCGCTGGAAGCCCTACTGGCGCGCCAAGGACAGCTGGCACGCCCACCACGGGCTGACCGCCAAGCAGGGCGAGGCCTTCGTCGACGCGGTCCGCGAGGCGCTGGACGGCGAGTGCCTGACCCGCGAGGAACTGGCCAAGGAGGTCTCGGGGCGCGTCGGCGCGTGGGCCAAGGACAAGCTCGCCTCCAACTGGGGCGAGCTGCTGCGTCCCGTCGCCTATCTCGGCGTGCTCTGCTTCGGGCCCGTACGGGGCGCCAAGGTCACCTACGTCAGACCTGACCGGTGGGCGGGGCTGAAGACCGAGGTCAAGGACCAGCCCGATCCCGAGGAGTCGGCGATGGAGATCGTGCGCCGCTACCTGCGCGCGTACGGCCCCGCCACCCACCAGGACCTGGCCCGCTGGTTCGCGCTCAGGCCGCCCGAGGCGCGCGAGGCGCTGGAGTCGCTCGGCGACGAGGTCGCCCAGGTCGAGGTCGAGGGGCGCAAGGCGTTCGTCCTGGCCGCCGACGAGGGCCGCTGGCCGTCCGACCCGAGCTGCCTGCGGCTGCTGCCGCAGTACGAGGCGTACGTCCTCGGCAGCGGTCCCAAGGAGGTCGTCGTGCCCAAGGACACCGCCGGGCGCGTCTTCGAGCACGGCAGGGGCAGGTACGAGGGCGCGGTCGCCCACCAGATCATGCTGGTCGACGGGGTCGTCTCCGGGATGTGGGAGCGCAGGGAGAAGGGCGGCAAGGTCGAGATCAAGCTGGAGTCGTTCGTCAAGCTCGACTCCGGCCAGAGCAAGGAGCTGGAGCGGGAGGTCGAGCGCGTCGGCCGCTTCTACGGCGCCGAGGCCACCCTGTCCATGGGCAAGCTCACCGGCAGGAAGCGCTGAGTTCCTCCCGGGCCGCCCTGTCCATGGGCAGGCTCAGCTGGGTTCCTCCCGGGCCACCCGCTGACCGGTGGGCACGCGGGCGCGAGGGAGTCCGGCTCCGGCCTCCCTCGCCGGGCCTCCCCGGCGACTTACCGGCAGGTGCCGAGGTCTCCCCGTATCGCGCGCAGCACCGCCCGGCGCTGGGTGTGGATGAAGAAGTGCCCGCCCGGCAGCAGCCGCAGCCGGAACGCCGACCGCGTCTGCGCGCTCCACGCGCTCAGCCCGGCCGCCGTCGTGGTCGGGTCCCCGTTCCCGCCGAACACCGAGATCGGACAGGCCAGCGGCGGCTCGTCCTCGTGGACGTACGACTCCGCCGCGTTCAGGTCCGCCCGCAGCACCGGCATGATGAGGCTCATCAGCTCCGTGTTGCCGATCACCTCCGGGGGGATGCCGTCCAGGCGGTGCAGCACCCGCATCAGGTCCTCGTCACCGAGCTGCCCGAGTCGCGGCATGCCGTCGCGGGCCTGGGGGGCGTTCCAGCCCGACACGAACAGCCGTCCCGGACCCGGCAGCCCGCGCGAGCGCAGCCGCCGCGTCACCGTGAACGACACCAGGGCGCCCATGCTGTGCCCGAACAGCGCGAACGGCAGCGGGTCCAGGCGCGACAACCCGTCGATCACCGGATCGACGATCATCGACAGCTTGTGCGGCGGCTTCTCCGAGATGCGGGTCTCCCTGCCCGGCGAGCGCACCGCCCACAGCTCCACGTCGCCGGGGAGCAGGTCGGCCCAGCCGCGGAACGTCGTGGCGCCGCCTCCCGCGTTGGGCACGCAGACCAGCCGCGCGCGGGGCCGTTCCGGCCGGTGCAGCGGCACCAGCCAGCTCGCGGGATGGGTCACAGAGGTCGCGGAGGTCATGGGGGCCACGGAACGCGCGGAGGTGGCAGAGGTCGTGGAAACAGTCATCGCGGAACCGCCAGGGATCGTGCGGAGTCCCGGGCACGCTCGCAGGCGGCGACCAGGTCCGCCAGGGACTGGGTGGGGAACATGTGTGCCGCGTCGCCCGGCCGGTACATCCTCTCGGGCTTCAGGCACGACTCGATGAGCAGCCCGTCCGCGCCGTGCGCCGCGGCGGCCAGCGAGGCCGGAGCCACCAGCGAGGCCGAGCCGGTGCTGTGGCTGGGGTCGAAGACCACCGGCAGGTCGGTACGGGCGCGCAGCGCGGCGATCGCCCCGAACCCGGGCTGCGGCGGCGTCCCGGAGGCGCCCGCGCAGAGCACCACGGCGGCGTTGCCCCGGGTGAGGACGAACTCCGCCGCCCGCAGCCAGTCGTCCAGGCTCGCCCGGGAGCCCCGCATCAGCAGTACGGGCCTGGGTTGGGCGCCCAGCTCGGCGAGGAGAGGGCGGTTGTCCAGCTGCCGCCCGTCCACCTGCAGGCAGTCGGCCACCTCGGCGACCGCCTCCACCTCGCGCGGGTCGCACACCTCGGTGATCACGGGGATGGCCGCCGCCCGCCGGACCTCCGCGAGCGCCTCCAGGCCCCGCACTCCCTTGCCGGGGAAGTGATAGGGGCTACTGCGCGTCTTGGACAGCCCGGCCCGCAGGGCGTGCGCCCCCTGCGCCCTGACCGCCAGGGCCGTCTCGACCGCGTCCTCGACCGACTCCAGCGCGCACGGCCCCGCCGCCCACCACAGCCGAGGCCCCCCGACCGCCTCGCCGATCGTCACCTCGCGCGGTGCCACGCCGCTGTCGCGCCGTACCAGCCAGTGGCCGTCGGGGGTCGGGCGGCGGGCCAGTACGGCGGGCGAGGCGGGTACGCGGGCGAGGGACTCGTCGCCGCTCACCACGACGAAGACCCTTCCGGACAGGCTGATCGGCCAGGCGGTGACGTCCTCGTGCGCCCCGGCCAGCGCGGCCACCTCCTCGGCGACCTCGGCGGGGGTGCCGGGCCGGAGCTCGATCAGCACGCCGGGACCCCCGCGCCGATCTCCTCCCGCCAGGCCGCGATGCTCTCGCCCAGCGCGGCGACGTCGGGCCCGTGCCGCAGCACCCCGGTCGTGACCGGCAGGACGGCCCGTCCCGGGGCCTCGGCGGCGACGGCGACGAGGTCGCGGGTGTCGCGCCCGGCCCGGCCGAGGCCCGGCAGCTCCACGACCGCCGACGGCATGCGGGCCACCAGGTCGAGGGCCTCCTCGCGGGTGGCCCCGACCACGGCCGCGGCCGCCACGCCGTGCTCGTCGTTCCATTCCCGCACCTCGTCGGCGGTGCGCTGCGCGACGGTGCGCGATCCGGTCACGGCGCCCTGCACCCCGCCGGCCGCGTGGTTGGAGGTGCGTACGAGCACCATGACCAGCGTCCCGCTGTCACGGGCCCGGTGCAGCAGCGGGTCGAGGGCGGCGAAGCCCATGAACGGGTTCGCCGTCACCGCGTCTCCGCCCAGCACGCTGCCGTGGCCCAGGTAGAGGTCGGCGTAGGAGTCCATCGTGTCGTCGGCGTCGCACACCTTCGCGTCCAGCGCGGCCAGCGAGCCCCGCTCGTGCACGCCGTCGACGACCTCGCGCAGCAGGGCCGTGCCCGCGGCGCCGAAGCGGGCGAAGAACGGCACCTGGATCCGGTAGACGGACACCCGCTCGCCCGCGGCCTCCAGCACCGCCGCGCACATCCGCCGGGCCCCGTCCACGTCGTCGCCCATCCTCCACGCCTCCAGCCACTTGGGGGAGGGGGCGATCCCCAGGCAGAGGGCGGATCGGGCCTTGAGCAGTTCGGTCCATATCGGTACGGCAGCCATGGACCCATTGCACACACTCGCGCCGGGGAGCGCATCGCGGGCGCTCCCCGGCGGGACTCCTTCGGCTAAAATCTCCGCCCCGTGCCGCCATTTTGTTGATCTACGTTGTAAAGGCGACCGGCCGGAGGATCCCCCTGCCCGTCGGTTACGTCTCACCGGGTGCAGCGTGCGCCGTTCCTGGGCGGGGTCAGGTCGACGAGATAGCGGGTGACGGTGTCGTCGACGCAGGAGGAGAGGCCGGTGGCGTAAACGGTGTGCCCGTCGGCGTCGTAGGTCAGCAGCACGGCGGAGGGCATGTTCCCGGCGACCTCCCTGGCCCAGCGGTACGGTGTGCGCGCGTCCCGGGTGTGGCTGATCAGGACGATGGGCCCGGCGCCCCTGGCGCGGGCCGGGGTGGGCGCGACCGCGGGTGAGGGCAGGAAGGCGCAGGTCAGGTTGGTGCCGTCGGAGAGGCGGTCGATGCGGCGGATCTGCCCGGCGAGCCGTTCGTAGTCCCTCAGGTTCCTGGAGTGGGGCCGGTCGAGGCAGTTGACCACGCTCGTCACCTCGTCGACGGGCAGGGACACCGAGGGGGTGCTGAGCTGGACCCGAAGGTCCGCGAGCGGGGTTCCGTCCCCGTCGGCCGCCGCCCCCAGCGCGGTGGACAGCCCCCGCCAGGAGGAGGGGTCGATGAGGGTGCCGCCGATCACCGCTCGCACGGTGTCGGCGTCGAGGTCGTACCTGCCCGCGCGCAGGGGCTTGGCCTTCGCCCGCGCGATCACCTTGTCGATGGCGGTGAGAACGCCCTTCGCGCTGCCCGCCGGGCAGGCCATCCGGGGGTCGCGGGCGCACGCGCGGGCGAAGGCGTGCAGCGCCGCGGTGCGGGCCCTGGCGCTGTGGACGGAGTCGGTGTCCCAGCCCAGGTGCGCGGTGTCGATGCCGTCGAGCACCATGGCGCGGACGCGGCGCGGGAAGCGGTCGGCGTAGCGCTGGCCGATGTTCGTGCCGTAGGAGTAGCCGAGGAAGCTGATCGTGTCCTGGCGCAGCGCCGCGCGCAGCAGTTCCAGGTCGGTGACGACGTTGGCGGTGCCGACGTGGGGCAGGACGTCCTTGCCGGTGCCGCGCGCGCACGCCTGGACGATGAGCCGGTAGTACGGTGCGACCTCGCCCACCAGCGGCAGGTCGGCGCGGGGCTTTCCGATGGGTTTGTCGCCCGCCCGCAGGCTGCAGTCGATGGCGGGCTTGCTGCCGCCCACCCCGCGGGGGTCGAAGCTGACGACGTCGAAGCGCTCGCGGATCTGTGCGGGCCAGGTCTCGTGGAAGGTGCGCACCATCCAGGTGCCGGACTGTCCGGGCCCTCCGGCCGCGGCGACGAGCGTCCCGATCCGCTGGTCGGGCTTGCTCGCCGGGGCCTTGATCAGGGGGAGGGTGAAGGTCTTGCCGTTGTCGGGGTCGGCGTAGTCGACGGGCACCGTGAAGGTCGCGCATCTGAACAGGCCGCAGCGTCTCCACTTCGGAGCCTTCTTGATGAAACGTTCCAAACGGGCGTCGGACGCCGGACCGGGAGCGGTGGCGAGGGTCCTGGCTCCGGAGGTGTTCGCCGCGGTGTTCGGTACGTCGGCCGAGGCGGGACCGGCCCCGAGGCCCGCCATGGCCGCCGCGGCGGCCAGCGCCGCCACGATCCCTGTCCATCGGCGCGGCGCTCCGCCGCTTCTCACCATTCTCATCGGCTTTTCGCCGTTCATGTTCTCTCCTTTGGGTCGGTCCCGATCGGTCCTGATCGGTCCGCCCCACCTGCGGGTGGAGTCGAGGTTCACCGGATGGCAGGAAAGAACTTCGGGTAAGAAAATGAAGATCCTTCCGCTTGTATCTACCTTTGTAGGCATTTCGAGTTGCAGGCCGCTTTCGTGGCGCTTGACAGGCGGCTTTCAACGCGAACGGAAGTGATTTCTCAGGTGATTCACGGGGACAGGGGGGCACGCGAGCCGTCCGAGCCGTCCGAGCCGTCGCGTTGCCCTCGCAAAGCAGGTCGACCAGCTCATCAGCGCCGGACGTGCGCCGGTTGAGCACGGCTTCGCCGCGCTCAAGACCTGGCGCATCCTCACCAAGGTCCGCATGCACGCCCGTCATGCCGCCCAGCCGATGCGGGCCCTGATGGTGCCGGCCTTGATGGTGCCGGCCTTGATGGTGCCGGCCTTGATGGTGCCGGCCTTGATGGTGCCGGCCACCATCGAGCACACCCACTGACAGACGATCGACGCGCGTGATTCCCGCCTGCTACCAGAAAGGAAAGACTCCTGCCCGATCACGCCAGAGCCCTGACCAGCAAACGGTCGGCACAAGCAAGGCACGACAAGCTTTGGACAAGCCGGCGTGGCTAGCGTGCACCGCAGCTAAGTCGGGAGTCGCCATGCCTTCTTCAGTGTCAGCCGGTCCGCGAATGCGTTTGGGCAGGAGAGATGGCGGCTCTTTCCAAATAGCGTGCGGAGTATTGATCGCGTTGGGTGGCGCGCTGACAGCCTTCGTCTTCAACGCGATCTATGCAAAGGGCTGGATCGATATGGAGGTTTACCGGGAAGGCGGAGCGGCGGTACTGCGGCGTACCTCTGTCTACGACTTGGTCGTAGGTGAAAATTGGATGAAGTTCACCTATTCGCCGTTCGCGGCGATGCTGTTCACGCCTCTAGCCTTGGTTGGAATGGAGATCGCCGTCGCCCTCTGGGTGCTGATCTCCATACTCGCCCTTGAGGCGGTGATATGGATTCTCGTCGGCCGCACCGCGGTGAAGCACCGTAGCCGCCGGGCAACTCACACGTTGTTGGTCGTTGTCGCGATACTTCCCTTGTACCCGGTAACGCTAACGCTGTGGAATGGGCAAATAGGTATTATTCTGCTACTGGTGATAGTCGTAGACCTGACGCACGGCAAAGAAAAGTGGCGCGGCATAGGAACGGGTATTGCCGCCGGTATCAAACTCACCCCGCTGATATTCATCCCCTATCTTCTCGTCACGCGTCGTTTCCGGGCCACCCTGATGGCCGGCCTTGGTTTTCTCGGCACAGTGATCCTCGGATTCCTGCTGCTGCCTGCCGATTCACGTGATTACTGGGGTGGTGCGTTTTTCGACACGCAGCGGGTGGTCGCCGAGCAGGGCGCGAATTTTTTCAATCAATCGCTTCGCGGCGTGCTCATGCTCATTCCCGGCTCTTGGCCCACCGTGCCTCTCTGGCTCGCCCTGTGCGCGGTAGTCGGCACGGGTGGACTTTTGGTCGCCGCATGGACCGCGAAGAAGGCGGATGAGCTCGCCGGAATCACCGCCTGCGCCATCGTGGGGCTGCTTGTTTCACCCGTTTCCTGGCCGCACCATTGGGTCTGGTGCATACCGCTCCTGGTGCTCTGGGCACAGCGCGCTCAGCGCGTGGACGCTACGCTTGAGAAGGTGGGCGTGGGGTTCCTGTGGTTCATCTTTCTGCTGCCTGGATACATCACTCTGGCGACACTTCTAATATATCCATCCCACGCCGGAATGTGGCTGACGTTGCTGATGGGTAGTTATCCGCTCAGCGGATTGCTGACATTGCTGGCGCTTGCGATTTATTTTGGCCGGAGCGATTGGCGGCAGAGAAGGCGCGGGTCAGGCGACGGCTAGAGACCTTCAACGGTCAGGGTCATATGGCCTGGCCTCGGCGTGAGTTGGCAGCCGGTCGTCGCGAAACCACCTGAAGTGCATGAGGTGTCCCGAGAGACCGCTCGGCGTCACGACCGGCCGAGTCAACGGCTCAGGTCGTCAACGACTCCGGTGGTCGACGAATCCAGTCGGGCAGGACGGCGTACAGATGGACGGCGATCTCCTCCGGTTCGACGTCAAGACTCCCCCCGACGGCGGCTGAGAAGACGCCGTTCACCCCGGAGGCCGTGTAGACGTCCTCGATCGAGTCGTGAGCGTCGGACTCTCGCTCGCCACCGCCGAAGTCGCGCCGCAGACTGCGGACCTGGTCCACGAGGAGATCGCCGATACCCGGCAGCCCGCTTGGCGACTGCCAGGTCGAAGCCAGCAAAAACAGGCTCCTGCGCTGCCGAAGACTGTCAAGCATGGCGTTCAACGTCGCCAGTGCCACAGTGGTCGGATCCGCGCCCAGCTGCCGATCGCTGAGGTCCAGGGTCCGAAGGGCGCGGAAATCGTCCGCGATCACATACACCGCGGCCTCCTCGAGCGAGTCGAAGTGGTTGTAAAAAGTGGCGCGGTGGATGCCCGCGGCCTCCGCCAAGGCGGAAACCGAAGGGCACGACTGCGTCCGCAGCATGAGGTCGGCCAGCGCGTCCGCGATCGCCCGTCGCGAGCGGGTGAAGCGCGGGTCCGCTCCAATCGCCGAAGGCTGATCACTCACCATGGGCGCACACTACTCCGAGAGCGATCACCTGGCCTCGCACCCCTGGTCTTCGGCGGCCTCCTTCGCGATCCGCGCCATCGGCGAGGACGGCGTCGACAACCTCCTCGGCGTCGGCAACGTCGTTCACCACCACCTTCGCGCGACGCGCGGCCAACGGCTCGGCACGAGCCCGGCCCAACCCCCTGCCGGCTCCCGCAACGATCGCCACTCGACCACTGAGATCCACCCCGGACATGACACTCCTTCGACGGGTTCACTCTCGACGCTACCACTATTCGACATCTGTCGATTAGCGGCCTACGGTGGGTGCCGCAACGAATCGCCGAGTAAGGAAGCAGCATGTCGAGAACCGACAGCACCACCTCTCCTACGGCTCCTACGGCAACCGCGGACAAGCTCGCCGTGGTGGAGACCCTCTACCGATACGCCGCCGGCCTTGACCTGCGTGACAGGGCTCTTCTCGCATCCGCGTTCGCGGATGACGCGGTGGCCGATTTCGGGCCTGCCACGAAAAAAGCCGGCCACGAGTACCCTCCGGTGGAAGGCGGGGAGATCATCGCCGCGGCCCTGTCGGACTCACTCAGCCACCTGGACACGACTCAGTAACCCGCGGGTAAGCCTCGACGGCGACAGGGCGCACCTGGAAGCGATCATGGCGTGCCAGCACCTGCCCCGAGACGACCACTCGCGCCACGTTCTCATGACGAACCGGTACGACGTCGACCTGGTACGGCAGGGCGAGGTTTGGCTCATCCAGCGCGTTACGGTCGACAACGCCTGGACCGAAGGTGATCCCACCGTCCTCTCCGGCATCTAGAAACACCCGCAGGACGCGTCGAGCCGCCGGTCCTCGTCACCACTGGTCACCACCGCCCGCCGTTCGTCCCAGCCGGCAGGCTCGTAGCGTTACATATCGGCTTCGCCCTCGCCTTCGCCTGCCATCCTGGCGTCCCGGAGTCCCGGAGTCCCACCTCGCCGGCATCCACCGCATTCACCCTGCCGCACGCCGGACCACCACGGACCGGTGTCGGCCGAACGCGCACCACACCACGAGAACGGAACACACCATGACCGAGACGCTCGAAATCACCACCCTCCGCCCAGCCCCGGGCCGCACCGCCCGTGACTTCGTCGAGGCGAACGCCGACATCGACGCCTACCTCAAGCGACAACCCGGATTCCTGTGGCGGCGCATCGTCGAGACCGGCGACGGACGCGTCATCGACATCGTCGCCTACGACAGCCCGCCGCACGCGCGCGCCGGTGCCGCCGGCATCACCGGTGAAATGGCGGGCTCTCCCGTCCACGCCACGATCGACCATGACAGCGTGGACTGGCAGCTCACCACCGCGCTCCACCACCTCGCGTGACGGAGAGACCAGCATGCCGTTCGCCGACGAACTCATCAGCCGCCACACCGTTCAGAGCCTCACGCGCGCCATTCAGGTGGCCGCTCCGGACGCCGACCTCACGGCACTCCGCGCGGCGTCCCGGCAGATCGGCCCGCTGCCCCTGCGGCAGCGGGCCGACCTGCTGCGCGACGCACTGCTGACGGACCTGCCGGGCGACTACGCCACACTCGCCCGGACCGTGCGCATCGCCCGCGACAACGCGCCGCACCTCACCGGATGGCTGATCTGGCCGCTCACCGGCGCTGTCGCCACCCGCGCCGTCCAGGAAGGCGGGGCGACGGCCTTCGACGACGCGATGGACCTCCTCGCGAGCCTCACCGGGCGCCTCTCCTCGGAATTCGCCATCAGAACCCTGCTACGGCACGATCTCGACCGGGCCCTCGGCGCCGTCGTCGGAGGCTGGACCGGCTCAGCCGACGCCGACGTCCGCAGGCTCGCCTCCGAAGGCACCCGCCCCTACCTTCCCTGGGCGGTACGGGTGCCGGACATCATGGCTCGTCCCGGGGTGACCGTGCCCATCCTGGACGCCCTGTACCGGGACGAGAGCGAGTACGTGCGGCGCTCGGTCGCCAACCATCTCAACGACCTCAGCCGTGACCACCCCGAGATCGTTCTCGGCGCGGCCCGCCGCTGGCTGGACCGTCCCGGCGCCACCACCGAACGCCTGGTACGGCACGGGCTGCGCACGCTCGTCAAGCGCGGCCACCCCGGCGCCCTGGAACTGCTCGGCTTCGCCCCCGCGGCCCTGGAGGTCGACGGACCCCGTCTGGACCGGGACACCATCCCGATCGGCGGCAGTGTCCGCTTCACCGCCTCGATCCGCAACACCGGCGAAGCCCCGGCGCGGCTCATGATCGACTACATCGTGCACCACCGCAAGGCCAACGGCGGCCGGACCGGCAAGACCTTCAAACTCACCACCCGCACCCTCGCACCGGACGAACAGATCCACGTCACGCGGGAGCACTCGTTCCGCCCGATCACGACACGCCGCTATCACCCCGGGCGGCACGCGATCTCCCTGCAGATCAACGGAGTCGAGTCCGACCGGGCCGACTTCGAACTGGCCGCCCCGGACACACCGTGATGCGGAAAGCGTGCCGCTCCACCACACCGCCGAGACCCGTGTTCCGGATGGGAACCACGACCGAAACGGCGTCTCCGCCCGCCGGCGGTTCATCGAACATCCACGGATCCGGCGGGTGCGCGTCCGGGACGGCCTCGCCAGGGGCGTCTGGCGAGGCCGGGGGAAGCCCGCTACGGAGTCCACCTGATGCCGGGGTTGATGCCGCCGGTCCAGTTGAAGACGGCCATGTTGTCCCACTGGTTGCCGGTGCCGTTGATGTTGGCCGGGTCCCAGCCGTTGCCCGCGACGGCGTGCCAGGTGGGCTCCCAGTAGAAGACGCCGATCGCGCCGGCGTTGCGGGCGGTGTTCTGGACGTGGGTGAAGTTGGTCGCCTGGCCCTCCCAGGTGGCGGGGTAGCCGGAGCAGGGGGTTGAGCCGCCGATGACGTTCGCCTCGCCGTCGGCGTTGGCGGCGGTGAACGGGTAGGCGGTCTCCGCCACGATGACCGGCTTGCCATAGCGGGTCCGCGTGTCACTGACCACGCTGTAGAGGCTGGACAGGGGGCCGTGCCACATGCAGTAGTACGACAGGGCGGTGATGTCCCAGGGCACGCCCTTGGCGCGGATGCCGTCGTAGAACCAGCGCGCGTGGGCGAGGCTGTCGGCGTTGGCGGTGTGGACGATCACCTGGGTGCCGCCGTTGCAGGCCTTGGTGGCGTTGTATCCGGCCTTCAGGAGCAGGCTCAGGTTGGTGAAGTCGTTGTTGACGACCTTGCCGTCGTTCCACAGCATGCCGACGTTGATCTCGTTGCCGATCTGCACGCTGTCCGGAGTGGTGCCCTGGGCTTTGAGACTGGTGCAGATGTCGTAGGTGTAGTTGTAGACGTCGCTCTGCAGCTGCCCGATGCCGTGGCTCGCCCAGGCCGCGGGCTTGTACTGCTTGCCGGGGTCGGCCCAGGTGTCGGAGTAGTGGAAGTCGATCATCAGGCCGAGGCCCCTGGCCTTGACCGCTTTGGCGTAGGCAAGAACCTTCGCCTTGTTGTTGTAGCCGCTGGCCGGGTTGTTCCAGATGCGCAGCCGGACGTAGTTGGCCCCGGCGCCGGTGAGGATGTCCAGGGGGTTGGCGGCTGTGCCGGAGGCGTTGTAGTACGTGGCGCCCAGGTCCAGGCTGCGCTGGACGGAGGAGATGTCGACGCCGCGCATGGTGAGCGTGGCGGCCGCGGCGGGTGCGGGATTCAGGAAGCCGACCGCGAGCACCATGGTGAGTGCCAGGAGGAGTCTGCGTAAGCGGTGTCCGATCATGCTGGGCTCTTTCTGTGAACGTTCACGGATAGGAGAGAAGCGAGCGTGCGTGGTGAACACGCCTTTAGGGCACAGATTGGGGCATCTATCTTCTGTGAACGTTCACAGACGTCTTGCGCATGAGGATAGAAAAGAATCGGGCGCTGGGGAAGGGGTGATTTCGCCCTTGTTTCGCGGAGGTGGCCGGGGTGTATCCCGGGTGGCGTGTCGATCGCACGCGAAGTGCGGCGACCCGCGGCGGCGCGAGGCTGGGACTCGCGGCCTCCCTGGTGATCAAGGGTGACCTTGGGTCAGGTGTCCGGAGAACGGGGGGCTCATTTTTTCGGGACTTCGCCGCCGCGAGCCGGGTGGCGGACGACCCCGCCGGCGAACGGCGTTTTTCTCGTCGTAGAGCATGCGGGATGTTCGAATTTAAGGGGTATTTAAAAATGCGGGACGATATGGATGCATCAAAGGTTTCATTCCTGGCGAAAACGAGCGTCCTCGCTGGTGGTGGGCGTGTCGGTGTTGATGAGATTTGCATGTATGTCGTATAACAAACGCGGCGTCGTCAATTGGTAGGGTCGAAAGGAGTGGTGCATCGTTGGAAATGTGCCTCTACGGGGCAATGTTTAAAGAAAAGGAAAACATCATGGTGGAGTCCGTTCGACTTCGTGTGGTGCCGCGAAATACCGTTCGTTCCCGGCTGGTGGGGGTTCTCGCGGCCGTGGTCGCGCTGGGGGTCGTGGCCGTGCCCTCGTCGGCCGCGAGCGCCGCGACCGCGAGCACGAGCACCGCGACGCCGGTGCCGCTCGGCACGGCCGCGAACTTCGAGGTCCTGGGCCGGGATGCCGTCACGAACACCGGATTCACCGTCGTCACCGGGGACCTTGGGCTGTGGCCGGGCGCGGCGCTGAGCGGATTCCCGCCCGGCACCGTGAGCGGGACCGTTCACCTGACCGACACCGTCGCCCAGCAGGCACAGACGGATCTGACCGTCGCCTACGACAACGCCGTGGGCCAGGCCGTCGACGACACCATCCCGACGGAACTCGGCGGGACCACCGTGACGCCCGGCGTCTACGACTCCACCGCGGGGACCTTCCAGATCACCGGCACCCTGACCCTCGACGCGCAGGGCGACCCGAACGCCGTCTTCATCTTCAAGACCACCTCCACCCTCGTCACCGCGTCCGCCAGCACGGTGACGCTCGTCAACGGAGCCCAGGCGGCCAACGTCTTCTGGCAGGTCGGCAGCGCGGCCACGCTGGGAACCGGCTCCGCCTTCTCCGGGAACATCCTCGCGCTGGACGCGATCACCGCCACCACCGGCACGACCGTGATCGGCCGCCTGCTGAGCCGCGGCGGCGCGATCACCCTGGACACGAACACCGTCGCGCTGCCCTTCGCGCAGCTCTGCGGAACTGCCGTGACCACGACCACGCTGACCTCCACGTGCCCCGCGGGAGACGGCGGCCCGATCACCTTCACCGCGACGGTGACGTCCTCGGACGCGACCGTCCCCACGGGGCGGATCGTCTTCGCCACCGACGGGGTGACGCTGGGCACGGCCCCGCTCGACGCGGGAGGTGTCGCCACCCTGACGGTCCCCAGCCTCCCCGCGGGGGTGTATCGCGTCGTCGCCACCTACGCGGGCACGGCCCAGCTCGACCCCAGCAGCTCGCCGGTGCTGGTTCAGTGCACGAACCTCGGGTGTCCCTGCTCGCCAGTGGCCCTGCCGAGGAGGAGCGACGAGCGAGACGGCGCCCGCCGCGACGACCGCGCCGGTCCCGCGGGGGAGAGGAGGGCCCGTACCCGGATCACGGCCGGCTGACCGGCTGCGGCGACTGCCGAAACAACTCCGCCTGCCCTGTTCGCCCTGAGCGGTGACGTCACCGCCCCATTCGCGATCACGACCGCGGGTCTCGGGATGTTCGCGAGGGGAACGGGGTGACGCCTGAGGTGTTCGCGGATCGGCCCCGGGAGCTCCCGATCAGACCCGGGGCTCCCGGGGGCCCCGGTAGGGCAGCGTCCGGCTGTAGACGAGGTTGGTGGTGGTGCTGCCCAGCTGGGCCAGCTCGTTGACGAGCTCTTCGAGGTGGCCCATGGAGGTCGCGGCCACCTTCAGCATGTAGCAGTCGTCACCGGTGGTCCGCAGGCACTCCAGGATCTCGAGGCGCTCGTCGAGCAGCCGGTGCAGTGGCTGGTGCCGGCTGCCCGGATACTTCAGGCGCACGATGGCCAGCACGGGGAAACCGGCCTTCTCCAGGTCGACGTCCGCGTGGTAGCCGGTGATGACACCCGCCGCCTCCAGCCGCCTGACCCGCTCGGTCGTGGCGGAGGCGCTGAGGCTCACCCGCCGCCCCAGCTCGGTGATCGGGATGCGGCCGTCCCGCTGGACCTCGACCAGGATCGACCAGTCGGTCGCGTCGAGATTCTCGGTCATCGGGCCAAGATACCGGCATATCAACGGCATTTGACTCCGGAAGCCGGGGTGAGTCCCTTCCGGCCGCGGATGATCGATCGATAGCCTGAAGTAGTGAGAATAGGCGTTAACGTGCTGAATTTCGGACCCGGCGCCGATCCCGGGGTGCTGCGCGGCTGGGCGCAGACGGTGGAGGGGCTGGGCTTTCATCTGCTCATGGTCTCGGACCACGTCGTGATAACCCCCGACGTCGCCGAGCAGTATCCGCCACCGTTCTACGAGCCCTTCACCACCCTCGCCTGGCTGGCCGGCATCACCGGCGAGATCGGGATCGGCACCACGGTGCTCATCGTGCCGTACCGCCACCCGCTGCTCGTCGCCCGCATGGCCGCCAACCTCAACCGGCTCAGCGGCGGGCGGCTCGTCCTCGGGGTGGGCATCGGCTGGGCGAGGCAGGAGTTCGAGGCGCTCGGGGTCCCGTTCGAGCGGCGCGGGGCGCTGACCGACGACCATCTCCAGGCGATGCGCGCGGCCTGGGAGGACGAGGCGGACTACCAGGCCGGGCGGATACCGATCTGGGTCGGCGGCAACGGCGACGCCGGGCTGCGCCGGGCGGTGCGCCTCGGAGAGGCGTGGCACCCGTTGCGCCTCACCCTCGGCCGGATGCGCGAGGCGCTGGACCGGCTGAAGGTCATCGCGGACGAGGAGCGGCGGCCGGTGCCCGGTTTCGCGCCCCGCATCGCCCTGCGGCTCACCGGTTCCCCGATCACCGCTCCGGAAAGGCTCGCCGGTGAGGGCACGATCGACCAGGTCCTCGACGACCTCGAACAGCTGCGCCTGCTGGGCGCCGACAGTGTCGTGCTCGATCCGTTCAACGGTGACCCGAGGGAGACGAGTCACCCGGAGGCGGCCTGGCAGGCGCTCGCGACCGTGGCCGCCAACTGGGATCTGCGCACGTATAACCACGAACGGGACAATGATGACGAACAACGATGAAAACTATCTTCGCCGGGCCATCGAGCTCGCCGCCAGGGCGCGGGCGACCGGGGACGCACCGTTCGGGTCGCTGCTGGTGGGCCCGGACGGCGCCGTTCTCGCCGAAGACCACAACACGGTCCTCAGCGACGGCGACATCAGCGCCCACCCCGAGCTGAAGCTGGCCAGATGGGCGGCCCGCGAGCTCGACCCCGGCGTCGCGGCCGCCACGACCATGTACACCAGCTGCCAGCCCTGCCCCATGTGCGCGGGCGCCATCGAACGGTCGGGTCTCGGCCGTGTCGTGTTCGCGCTCTCCAACGAGCAGCTCGCGGGCCTCAAGCCGGGAGGCGGCTGGCCGCACGTGCCCCAGGAGGGCCCCGCGCTGTTCGAGGAGGCGCGCGTCCCTGTCGAGGGTTACTACGCCTGATCGATCGCCTCGGCGTCCGGTCGGGGGCGGTCGGGAGCAGTCGGGGGCGGAGGCGGGCCCGCTCTGGAAGAGCTCGCCTCCGCGACCGGCCGTCTCCGGAACCGGAACCGGGGCCCCGGCCCCGGCCGTCATCGTGGCGTCGTGGCCGGACCCTCGGAAAGGAACGAGCCGAGTAGCTCCGCCGTCATCTCGGGGACCTCCTCGGGGATGTAGTGGCCGCTGGGCACCGCCTGGCCGCGTACGTCGTCCGCGTACCGCCGCCAGACGTCCAGGACGTCGTAGTTGCGCCCGACGAAGCCGCGCCCGCCCCACAGGGCCAGTACGGGACAGGTCACACGACGGCCCGCGTCCGCGTCGGTGTCGTCGTGGCGCAGGTCGACGCTCGCGGCGGCCCGGTAGTCCTCGCAGGAGGCGTGGATGGCCGTCGGATCGGAGAAGTGGCGGACGTACTCGTCCAGGGCCGCCGGGTCGAACACGGTCTCGCCGTGCTGGGCCTTCATGTGGGCGCGAATCCAGTGGCCGGGATCGGCGCCGATCATGCGCTCGGGGACGCCGTCGCCCGCGGCGAGGAAGAACCAGTGGTAGTAGCCGAGCGCGAACGTGGCGTCGGCGTGCCGGAACGCGTGGCGGGTGGGCACGATGTCGAGCACGGCCAGCCTGGTCACCGCCCGGGGCTCGTCCAGGGCCAGGCGGTGGCCGACCCGCGCTCCACGGTCGTGGCCCGCCACCGCGAAGCGGTCGAAGCCGAGCGAGCGCATGACCAGCAGCTGGTCGTGCGCCATCGCCCGCTTGGAGTAGGGGCCGTGGTCCGGCGCGGAGGGCGGCTTGTCGCTGTCCCCGTACCCCCGCAGGTCGGTGAGGACCACGGTGTGCTCGCGGGCGAGCACCGGTGCCACCCGATGCCAGATGAGATGTGTCTGCGGGTAGCCGTGCAGCAGCAGCACCGGGGGGCCGTCACCCGAGACGTACGTGTTGATGCGCACGCCGTCGGCGTCGATCACGTGGTGGGCGAAGGAGGAGGGCAAAGGGACGCTCACGGTGGTGTCTCCGATGGGTGCGAGGGGTGGACGCGACGGGTTGCGCGACGGGTGTGCGGGATCGGCCGGCCGCCTCGCGGCCCCCGGCCTGTCTCGGTCTGTCCATGCCTGGATACCGGAACCCGGCGGCGCCTGTCGTCAGGGACACGGTCGCGGCCGTCGTCGCGGGTTGTCCCTGACCTCTTCCCCGCCCGATCCCCGGACCTCGGACCCGTGAAAGTAGTTGTTTCGTGCTATAAAACGGCGCACGACGGGCCGCTGTTCGCGGGCCGGTGCCCACTTCGGAAGGCAGGGGATGAAGGCGATCGTTTACCGGCGCTACGGCGGGCCGGAGGTCCTGGGGATGGAGGATGTTCCCGAGCCGAAGCTCGGCCCGGAGTCCGTTCTCATCGACGTGAGGGCGGTGTCGGTCAACCCGGTCGACTGGCAGACGGCCTCCGGGGACCTGGACGGCCGTTTCGACGTCCACTTTCCCGTCATCCCCGGCTGGGACGTCGCCGGGGTGGTCGCGGAGGTCGGCCCGACGGTCACCGGCTTCGCGGTGGGGGACGAGGTGATCGGGTACGTGCGCGAGGACTCCATCGGGAGGGGAACCTACGCCGAGAGGGTGGCCGCGCCGGTGCGCACCATCGCCCGCAAGCCGGTCAACCTGAGCTGGGAGCAGGCGGCCACCGTCCCGATCGCCGGTCTCACCGCCTACCAGTCACTCGTCCACGCGCTGCGGGTGGAGGCCGGTGACACCGTGCTGGTGCAGGCCGCGGCGGGCGGCGTCGGATCGTTCGCCGTGCGGATCGCCGTCGCCCTGGGAGCGCGCGTCATCGGCACCGCCTCGGCCCGCAACCACGACTACCTGCGAAGCCTCGGCGCCGAGCCCGTCACCTACGGCCCCGGGCTCGCCGAGCGGGTGCGCCCGCTCGCGCCGGCCGGGGTCACCGCGGTCATGGACATGTACGGCGGCGAGGAGCTGGTGTCGTCCCTCGGCCTGCTGCGCGAGGACGCGCGGGGACGGGTCGTCTCGCTCACCAACGACGGCGTGCTGGAGCACGGAGGCACCTTCGTGTTCGCCCGGCCGAGCACGGAGGACCTCGACGAGCTGCGACGGATGATCGAGAGCGGCCTGGCCGTCCCCGAGATCACGACCGTCCTGGACCTGTCCGAGGCGGCCGAGGCCTTCCGGCTGAGCCGGACCGGCCACGTACGAGGAAAGATCGTCCTCAGGGTCTCGGCGGGCTGAGCGGGGCGCCGCCGCACCGGGGACGACACCGCGTGGCGCTCCCCGGGGTGCTCACGCGGTCCACTCCGCCGGGGCGTCGCCCATCGGGGTGCGCGTGCGGAGCACCGGCCTCCCGTGGACTCGGGCTCGCCTCCTCTCGGCCGGTTCCCGGATGCGCGCCGTCCCAGGCGCGTGCACCCCTCGCGGTAGGCGGCTACCGCCACGGGTGGATGTCCCGATCCACCGGGCGGATTACTGTGTGGGGGTGAGCAGGTTCGCGCTGGTGGCCGCCATGGCCGTGGTCGTCGGGTCCTCCTCGGTGATGGCCTACGGCAACCAGCCCAACGCCCGGCCGCTCGACGCCCTCGGCTACGCGCTGCTGGCCCTGACCGTGCTCGGCCTGGCCTGGATGGGCGAGCGGCCCGAGCTCAGCCTGGCCGTCTGCGCGGCCGCGGCGGCGGCCGTCTTCGCTTTCGGCTACGCCTACGCGCTGTGGCCGATTCCCGCGCTGATCGCGGTGTTCGCGACGATCTCCTCGGGACGCCGGGCACTGGGCTGGGCGGGTACGGGTTTCCTCGTGGCGGTCCCCTCGGGCGCCGTGCTCGTCGACAGGAGCCTCGACAACCTCACCGGCCTGCTGCTGTGGACGCTCATCGCGGTGGTGGTCGGCCAGCTCGCCGAGGTCTCCAGGTCCCGCCGCGCGCACGCCGCCGAGGTGGAGCGGCGGATGGTCGAGGCCGAGCGGACCCGCGAGGAGATGGCGCGCGGGCGGGGGCGGGAGGAGCGGCTCAAGGTCGCCAGGGAACTGCACGACGTCACCTCCCACACCGTGTCGCTGATCGCGCTGCAGGCCGCCGTGGCCGCGGAGGCGATCGACCGCTCCGGCGGCCCCGAGGAGGCAAGGGAGGCGCTGTCGGTGATCCGTACGGCCAGCCGTGAGGCCCTCGCCGAGATGAAGGGCGTCCTCGGAGTCCTGCGCGAGGACGGCCCCGAGGGAAGGCGGCCGATGCCGGGTGCCGGGCAGCTGGAGGAGCTGGTCGTGGCCGCGGGCCTGCCGGTGGAGTTCGAGGTCGTGGGGGAGCGCCGGGCACTGGCCCCCGCCGTGGACCTGACCGCGTACCGGATCGTGCAGGAGGCTCTCACCAACACCATGCGTCACGCGAAGGCGAGCAGGGCGCGGGTCCGGTTGAGTTTCGAGACCGGCGGCGTGACCATCCAGGTGGACGACGACGGCCAGGGCAGCGGCACGCCCCCGCGGGGCGGCCCGCGCGCGACGGGCGCGGGGCCTGCGGGCGGCGACGGGAGCCGCGCCCGGTACGAGGCCGGGCACGGGCCTGCCTGCGGCGACGGGAGCCGGGCCGGGTACGAGCCGGTCGGCGATGACGGGATCGGCGGGGGGCACGGGCTGACGGGGATGGCGGAGCGGGTGGCCGCGGTCGGCGGGCGGCTCGTCGTCGGCGACCGGCCGGAGGGCGGGTTCCAGGTCGCCGCGTGGCTCCCGGCATGATCACCGTCCTGCTGGCCGACGACCAGCCCCTGGTCCGCGCGGGCCTGCGCGCCCTGCTCGACGCGGCGGAGGATCTTACCGTGCTCGGTGAGGCCGCCAACGGCCGCGAAGCCGTGCGGCTGGCCGCCGAACTCCGCCCCGACGTCGTGCTGATGGACATCCGCATGCCGGAGATCGACGGCCTGGAGGCCACCCGCAGGATCGTGGCGGCGGGCGGCGCCAAGGTGGTCGTGGTCACCACCTTCGACCTCGACGAGTACGTCTACGAGGCGCTCCGCTCGGGGGCCAGCGGCTTCCTGGTCAAGGACGCGGAACCGGCCGAGCTGCGCCACGCCGTACGCGTCGCCGCAAGGGGAGACGCGCTGCTGTCGCCGGGCGTCACCCGGCGGCTCATCGAGGAGTTCTCCGCCAGGCCCGATCCCGCGCCCGGCCGGGCCAGGCTGGCGCCACTGACCGATCGCGAGCGCGAGGTGCTGGCCAGGGTCGCCGAGGGGCTGAGCAACCTCCAGATCGCCGAGCGCCTGCACATGAGTCCCGCCACGGTGAAGACGCACGTCAACCGCATGATGGCGAAGCTGGCCGTGCACGACAGGGCGCAGCTCGTCGTCCTGGGCTACGAGAGCGGGCTGGTCCGTCCCGGCCTACCGCCGGCGAGGTAGGGCATCGCCCGCGCGGGGTGGACGACCGCGGGCGGTGCCCGTTCCTAGCGTCGGGATCCATGACACTCCTCAACTCCCCGGCCCGTTTCTGTGCCCGCCACGGATGGCCGGTGCTGCTCGCCTGGCTGGCCCTGGCCGCCGCCCTCGTCGTGGGCGCCACCCACGCGCCCGGCGCCACGACCGACGACTTCACGCTGCCCGGCTCGGAGAGCCGGCGGGCCGCGGACCTGCTCGGCGACCGCCCCGCCGAGCCCCAGGGCAGGCTCGTGCTGTCCGCGCCGTCGGGCGTGCGCGCCCCCGAGGTACGGCGGGCGGTGACCGCCCTGATCGCCCGCATGAACACCGTCCCCGGCGTGACGGTCGCCGTTCGGGCGCCGGCCGAGGGCTCGCGATCCCAGCCGACGGCCCCCTACGAGCAGGTGTCCGCGGACGGTACCGTCGCCACCGTCTCGATCCGACACACCGGCCAGGAGAGCGCCGCGAAACTCAAGGAGATGCGCGACGCCTTCCGTGCCCCCGAGGACCCCGAGGCCCCCACGGCCCCCGCCGCTTCCGGCGCCCCCGGCCCTCCCATCCTCATGGCCGAGCTGTCCGGTGACGACTTCGCCGACTCCACCCCCGGCGGCCTCACCGAGGGCATCGGGCTGCTGGCCGCCGCGGTGATCCTTCTCGTCGCGTTCAGGTCGCTGATCGCGACGGTGCTGCCGCTGCTGATGGGCGTGACCGGGGTGGTCTGCGCCGTCTCCCTGCTCTCGCTGCTGGGGAACGTCGTCCCGACGCCGGGATTCGCCGTGTACGTGACCATCATGCTCGGCCTCGGTGTGGGCATCGACTACGCGCTGCTCGTCGTCACCCGCTTCCGCGTCTCGCTGGGGGAGGGCCGTACCGTCGAGGACACCGTGGTGCGGGCGATGACCACCGCGGGCAGGTCGGTGCTGTTCGCCGGTATCACGGTGATCATCACCGGTGCGGGCATCCTGTTCCTCGGTCCCTCGCTGGGCGGCGGCATCGCGCTGGCCGCCGGGTGCGGCGTGCTCATGGTGATGCTCACCGCCCTCACCCTGCTGCCCGCGCTGCTGGGTCTCCTCGGCACCCGCGTCGACCGCCTTTCCCTGCCGCACCGCGGCGGGCCGACCGGCACGCTGGCCCGCCGGTGGAGCAGGGCCGTGCAGCGCCGTCCCCTGGTGGCCGGCGTTCTCGCGCTCGGGCTGCTCCTCGGGCTCGCGCTGCCCGCGGCGAGCCTGCGCTTCGGCTGGTCGGACGCGGGCAACCGGCCCGTCTCCGACACCACCCGCCGTGCCCACGAGCTGCTCGCCGACAGCTTCGGCCCCGGCGCGGCGGGCCCGCTCGTACTGGTCTCCGCCGAGCCCCTGGGCCGGGCGATCGCCCAGGCCGCGAGCACGCCGGGCGTGGCCGGGGTGACCGCGCTGAACGAGCGGACCGCCCTGGTCGTGCCGGAGACGGGCCCGCAGGAGGAGGCCACCACCGGCCTGGTCCACGCGCTGCGCGCCGGGTTGCCCGCCCCCGTCCTGGTCACCGGTGGGACGGCGGCGGGCATCGACTTCGCCGAGCACTCCTTCGACCGGCTGCCCTGGATGGTCGGCGCGGTACTGCTCGCCTCGTTCGCGCTGCTCGTGCCGGTCTTCCGCAGCCTGGTCGTGCCGCTGAAGGCCATCGCGGTGAACCTGCTGTCGATCGGCGCCTCCTACGGCGCGATCGTCGCGATCTTCCAGTGGGACGTGCTCGGCCTCGGCACCGGCGGGCCGGTCGACGCGTGGGTGCCGATGATGCTGTTCGTGGTGACGTACGGGCTGACCATGGACTACGAGGTGTTCCTGCTCTCCAGGATCCAGGAGGAGTACGCCCGCACCCGTGACAACAGCCGCGCGGTCACCGAGGGCCTGGCGGCGACGGCACGCGTGATCACCGCGGCCGCCGCGATCATGTTCTGCGTGTTCGCCGCGTTCGGCACGTTCGACGACAGGCCGCTCCAGATCCTGGGCGTCGGCCTGGCGGCCGGCGTTCTCATCGACGCCACCCTGGTCCGCCTGGTCCTGGTGCCGTCGGCGATGGAGTTGCTCGGCGACCGCAACTGGTGGTTCCCGGGGACCGGTGGCCGGCGTGCCGACGAGCCGGGCGGAAGGGCGGCGGCGGCCACCGGTGAGCCGGTCGGGTGAGCGAGGGCCGGGGGACCGGTGAGCCGGTCGGGGGAGCGAGCGGTGGGCTGCCGGCGAGCCGGTCTGGTGAACGAGCCGGCGGGGGGGGCTACCAGTGAGCCGGGCGGATGAGTGACGGCGGCAGCGTGGTCCGGGCGTCACCTTTCGCCGCGTCCAGCTGGGACTGGATCAGGAAGATGCTCCCGGTGAGATCGGCGCCCGACAGGTCGGCACCCCTGAGGTCGGCCCCGATGAGGTCGGCCGTCCTCAGGTCGGCGCCCCTGAGATCGGCCCCGATGAGATAGGCCCCCCTCAGGTTGGCGCCCCTCAGGTCCGCGCCCTTGAGCTTGGCCCCGATGAGGTCGGCGCCCCTGCGGTCCTTCTTCCCGCGCCCGGCCCCGGCGCGCACGAGCTCGCTCGCGCGCAGCAGCAGGGCGTTGACCTCCCGCCGGTGCGCCGCCACGTCCAGCCGTACGAGAGCGTCGGGGGTGTCGCGGGTGAGGCGGTCGGTCTCCTCCAGGGCGAGGGCGAGCTCACCGCGGATGGGGAGGGCGGGCGGCAGGGTGAGCGCCTCGGTCAGGTACCAGAGCAGCTCGTGGAGGTCCCGCATGACCGGGAACACCTCGAACATCTGCTTCGCGGTCCGTGGCGCCCGCCGCCAGTCCTGCCCGCCGAAGGTGACCTGGGAGACCTTCTGCCCGGCACCGAAGCAGTCATAGACGGTGCAGCCCCGAAAACCCTTGTCCCTGAGGCGCGTGTGGATGCCGCAGCGGAAGTCCGCCCGCAGGTTGGGGCAGGCCTGCCCGGCCTTCTTGTCGATCGCGAAGTCCGACGAGGCCGAGAACGCGGGCACGACACAGCACAGCGCGAAGCAGCTCTCGCAGTCGGCTCGCAGACCGGCGCGATCTCCCTCGGAGGGGAGGGCTGCGTGTTCGCGGCTCTCGGACAATGTGCGGGATCTCCTGTACAGGGGGTGGCCGTGCCGTTCACAGCCATCGGAACATGGCTGTGAACAGCATTTTCACCAATGAACCCTACCCGACCCCGCCCATGTCGTCATCGCGGGCGGGACCGCGCGGCGGATGGAGGGCGGGCATGGTCCCGACGACGACGGTGGCGTCCAGCTCCTCGGAACCGACCACCCGCGGGATCAGCCCGCTGCGGGCGAAGACCTCGGCGGTCCGCGGGGCCTGGCGCTCGCTCGTCTCGATCAGCAGGTGGCCGCCCGGCGCCAGCCACAGTGCCGCCGCCGCGGTCACCCGCCGCTGGATCTCGAGCCCGTCCGCGCCACCGTCGAGCGCCACCCGCGGTTCGTGCACGCGGGCCTCAGGGGGCAGCAGCCCGATCGCCCCCGTCGGCACGTAGGGCGCGTTGGCGGTCAGGATGTCGACGCGGCCCCGCAGCGTGGCGGGCAGCGGCTCGTAGAGATCGCCCTCGTACACCCGGCCGTCGGCGGCGGCGACGTTGCGCCGGGCGCAGCGCACCGCGGCGGGGTCGATGTCGACGGAGTGCAGCTCGACCCGGTCCAGGGCCGCGACCAGCGCGGCGCCCACCGCGCCGGAACCGCAGCACAGATCGACGACGATCCGTGGCCGGTCAGGGGTCCGGCCGGTGGGGACGGTGATTTCTCCAAAAGGACCGGAAGGGCCGGAAGGACCAGCGAGAACGGCGGCCGTGCGGGGGAGAGGGGCGGGCCGGTCGACGGGCCCGGCGGCCCGGCGGGCGAGGGCGACGGCCTGGTGGACGAGGAACTCGGTGCGGCGGCGGGGAACGAAGACCCCGGTGTCCACGGCGATCCGCAGCCCGCAGAACTCCGCCCAGCCGAGAACGTGTTCGAGGGGAAGCCCGGCGATCCGCCGGTCCACCATGGCGGCGAGGCCCGAGGGCGTCCGCGCCGTGGAGATGAGCAACCGCGCCTCGTCCTCGGCGAAGACACAACCGGCGGCCCGAAGCCTGGTGACGATGACGGATTGGGGGAGAAATGACGGTAAAGCCGACATTGGAACCTTTCGGGATGCCGATGGGGCTCCCTCGGTCACCTACGTCGGAAGGACCGCGCGGCCGTGAGATGGGAGCACCCGACCTGACACAGCGGTAATGGGTCTCACCTCCTCGATCACGTCAATTGCTGGAGGGCAACACTACCCGAGCCGCCCCCCGGGACAAACACATTATGGCGAGGTGGGTTTCCGGGGACTTGCCGAAGCGGAAGGGCGGGGCGAGCCCCTCCTTCATGAAGCCGGGGAGACTTCACGGAGCCATGGAGACGAACTTCACGGAGCCGCGGAGACGAGGCGAAGGCGTCCGCCCTGGTCCGTGACGACCAGCGCGGACCCCTTCGCGACGCGTGAAAGCCGACGACGCGTTCAGGCACCGCACGCGCGGCTCCGGGAGGATCGGCGAGGCCGCCGCCCGCGGGCGGGCGGCGCTCGACCTGGCTGGCGTGACTTTCGCCGCGGCTCCTGCCCGCCGCCGCACCGCGAGCTTCCGGTCAGGAGGGAGACCCGGGGCGCTTCGCGCGGGGAACCCGCCTCAGCAGGTAGGTGTCCATGATCCAGCCCTTGCGCTCCCGGGCTTCGGCGCGGACGTCGCGAATCCGGCCGGCGACCTCCGCCACCGGCCCCGCCACCAGGATCTCGTCGGGGGTGCCGAGGTAGGCACCCCAGTAGATCTCGAAGTCGGCGGTGTCGGGCAGGGAGGCGAAGGCGTGGCGGGCGTCGAGCATGACGACGATGTCGTCGGATTCGCCGGGCCCCTCCTCGGACAGGCGGCGGCCCGTGGTGATGTGCAGGGGCCGCGCGACCTGGGTCAGGCTGGTGCGGTGCCGGGCGGCCAGCGCGGACACACTGCTGATGCCGGGGACGACGTCGTACTCGAACCGGACCGTGCCCCGGTCGAGGACCTCCTCGACGATGGCCAGCGTGCTGTCGTAGAGGGAGGGGTCGCCCCAGACGAGGAACGCGCCGGTCTCGTCGTCGCCGAGCTCGTCGCGGACGAGCCGCTCGTAGATGTCGGCCCGGCGCGATCGCCAGTCCTCCACCGCGCCTGCGTACGCGGGGGTGGTCCGGTCCCGGTCGGGGTCGCGGGCCTCGACCAGCCGGTGCGGGGTGCGGGCGTGCGCGTCGACGATGTCCTGCCGGAGCTGGACGAGGTCGTGCTTGGCCTCTCCCTTGTCGAGGATGAAGAACACGTCGGCCGCCGCGATGGCTTTGACCGCCTGGAGGGTGAGGTGGTCGGGGTTTCCCGCGCCGATGCCGATGATGAGGATTCGCTTCACGCGGGAAAGTCTGCCCTCCACGCGAAGCGGACGCCGCGCCGGGCGGCGCCTGACGCCCATCCCCGGCAGGCCGGTGTGACGCCTACCCCGGCAGGGCGGCGCCTTGCCACCCATTCCCGGCAGGCGGGTGTGACGCCTACCCCCGGCAAGGTGGGCCTTGACGCCTACTTCCGGCAGGCCGGCGTGACGCCCATCCCGGCCGGGCGGTGGAGACGCGGGTCGCCGTCTCGCCCGGTCCGGTCTCATGGCGGATTCCCGGCCAGGGGGAGAACGTGGGCCAATACCTCGTTCTGGTCTAATCTCGCGATCGTGACGATCAGGAACTCGCACTGCTCCTTCTGCGGCGGAGCCTTCGCCCCCGGCCAGGCGTGGCCGCGCACCTGCTCCGGCTGCGGGAACACCTCCTACCTCAACCCGCTGCCGGTCGCGGTGATGGTACTGCCGGTGGACGACGGTCTGCTGGTGGTCCGTCGTGACGTCGAACCGCACCGGGGCGGGCTCGCCCTGCCCGGCGGCTTCGTCGACATGGGCGAGTCCTGGCAGCAGGCGGCGGTCCGGGAGCTTCGTGAGGAGACGGGCGTCGTCGTCGACGCGGACGGCGTGCGGCTCCTCGACGTGCTCAGCGCTCCCGACGGCACCGTGCTGGTCTTCGCCCTGGGCCCGCGGACCGGCGCGGCGGATCTGCCGCCGGTCGTGCCGACGGCCGAGACGACGGAGTGGCTGCTGATCGACGGGCCGCGAGAGCTGGCGTTCCCACTGCACACCCGGATCGTGGCGGAGTACTTCGCCGCCAAATGATTACGGCGATCGTCCGCGGCCGTGGATTCGGTCTTCGACCTCGGCGGGGAGGACGGCGTGACCGCCGGGGGCCTCCCCGGGACGGCTCCGGATCGCCCACGGCCCGTTTAGCGCGGGCGCGGCGGGTAGAAGGCGGTTGTCCTACCTACGCTGATGAGGAGAAACGCCATGACGGAGAACGTGTGGAGTTACCGCCCCGAGGCCTACAGCGGCGAGCAGACGCTGGACCTGGTGGGGTTCGACGTGGAGGCCACCGACGGCAAGATCGGTTCGGTGGACGAGGAGAGCAACGCGGTGGGTGACAGCTACATCGTCGTCGACACCGGTTTCTGGATTTTCGGCAAGAAGGTGGTGCTGCCGGCCGGCACCGTGCACCAGATCGACCCGCAGGAGCGCAAGATCTACGTCTCGCGCACCAAGCAGGAGATCAAGGATGCGCCGGAGTACGACGAGGCGACCTACAAGGAGCCCGACTACCGCGAGAAGCTGGGCGGCTACTACGGTCCCGGCACGCTGTAATCGTTGATCGTCGACGAGCCCCTCCCCGCCTAGGGAGGGGCTCGTTTTCCGTGTCCGCCTATTTCGTACCCCCGGCGGGGGCAGGTGGTCAGGCGCGCCCCCGCCTCGCGGACGGGTCTCGCCGGGAGCCGCGACCGGCCGCCGCGAGACGGCCCCGGCCCGCGGTCCCCCTCAGGCGGGCACCGGACCCGGCGCCGGTCCCTCCGCTCCCTGACCGCCGCCAGCAGGACGGCGAGGACGCCCAGCAGGGCGACGGTCGCGTTCGCGGTGGTGAGGAGAACGGCCTCGCCGGTCGTCGTCCCTTCGAGGTGGTGGAGGTGGTAGAGGAAGTGGGGGATCGAGAACATGCTGTACGCCAGCGCGGCGGGGATCACGAACACGGCGCGCGGCATCACGAGCGCTATGCCGAGGAGGAGGGCGATCCCGAGCGTCGCGCCCCCGAAATCCCGCGCGTAGTGCTCGCTGAACGGCGGTGTGAGATCAACCGTGGGAAAGTCGGTGTAGAAGCTCTCGGGGAAGAACTGGTTCCAGAATCCGACGACGAGTTCGTCGACGAAGAGGACGGCCAGGATGACACGGATCGAGACGCTCACCTCGCCTCCCCGTCCCGAGCATCCCGAGTGTCACAAGTGTCCCGCACGTCACGTGTGACGGTCTTTCTTGACGGGCGGAGCCGGGCGGAGACCGGAGCGCTGCGCACCCCGCGACGGCGGTGTTCTTCCTGATGACGTGTGACGCGTGAGGGTGCGCCGGTCCTGCCGCGCTGTATGTGTCGTAACGGACATGGTCATCCTTTCTGGTTCGCTACCCGTTATGACCGGGCAGCCATCCCGAACGTGACAACCGGTCCGGACACCGCGTCGGGCGATCCGGGACCTCCGGTCAGCTCTGGCCGAGCCAGAGATCGGGGCCGAACACCTCGTAGTGGATGTCGGAGGCGGGCACTCCGCGCCGGAGCAGTTCGGTGCGCACCCCGCGCATGAACGGCAGCGGCCCGCAGAGGTAGGCGACCAGGGGGTCGGGGAGGTCGATCCGGGTCAGGTCGACCTGGCCGACGTTCGGCGCCGGGCGGCAGGAGCAGTCGCCCACCTCCTCGTACCACCGGTGCAGGGTGGCGCCCGGCAGGGCGGCGACCAGTTGCCCGAGCTCGTCCCGGTGGGCGTGGTCGGCGGGGCTGCGGTCGGCGTGGACGACGGTGACCCGGCGGGTGGAACCGGTCGCCGCGAGGTGCTCGACCATCGACAGGATGGGGGTGGCGCCGATTCCGGCCGAGGCCAGGAGCAGCGGGGGGCCGTCGGCGGGCAGGGTCAGGTCGCCGAACGGCGCGGAGACCGTCAGCTCGTCCCCGGCCTGGACGTCGGCGTGCAGCCAGTTGGAGACCTCCCCCTCCGGGGTGTCGCCGCCGCGCACCCGTTTGACGGTGATCCGCCAGTCGTCTCGCCCGGGGGCGCACGACAGGCTGTACTGCCGGATCTGCCGCGCGCCGTCGGGCAGGGTGACCGCGACGCTGACGTACTGGCCGGGCTTGAAGGACAGGGGGATCTGTGGCCGCAGGGTGAAGGAGACCACGTCCGGGGTCTCGCGCCGCCGTTCGAGCACCGTGGCCCGCAGCCAGCCCTCGACGGGGGAGTCGCGGTGGAGATCCGCCTCCAGGGTGATGAGCGCGTTCGCCATCAGCCAGTAGACCTCGTCCCAGGCCGCCGCCACCTCGGGGGTGACACCGTCGCCGAGCACCTCGGCGATGGCGGCGAAGAGGTATTTGTGGACCACCTCGTACTGGTCGGGGGTGATGCCGAGGGAGGCGTGCTTGTTGGCGATCCTGGAGAGCATCGCGTCCGGCCGTTCGTCGGGACGCTGCACCAGGATGGTGGCGAAGGCGGCGATCGACCCGGCGAGCGCGCTGCGCTGTTCGCCGTTGGCCTGGTTGCCGCGGTTGAACAGGTCGCGCAGCAGGTCGGGATGGTCGGCGAACATCATCTCGTAGAAGCGCGCGGAGATGTCCTGGATGGAGCCGCCGACCACCGGCAGGGTGGCACGGACGATCGCGGCCGAATCTGGGGAAAGCACAGGTCCTCCAACTACTAGATGATCTTCATGCTTGAGTGGAGACGCACGTCAAGCTCCTGGTCAGGCATGGTTTTCTCTCTGCCCTCTATTTATACAAGTACTTTTTGTATAAACTCAAATCGTGGCCTACGGGATCGAGCGGGATCGGGTGTTCGCGAAGGAGTGTCCGGGCCGTCGCGTCTACGATGGCGGCCGGAGCCTTCGGGGCCATCTGGACGAGTGCGTCGCGGCGCTGCCGCAGGGGAGGTGAGCCGGCCATGGCCGAGCCGAGGAAACCGCGTGGGACCGGTGGAGACCCGGGCGGTGTGACGTCCGCACGGGCCGCCGAACACCTCTCGACGCCGCCGACCGGCCGCCGGCGGCTCATCCTGACGATGCTCCGCGAGTCCGGGGTGCCACTCGGCGTGGTCGACATCGCCGAGCGGCTCGACGTCCATCCCAACACGGTGCGGTTCCATCTCGACGCCCTGGCCGACGCCGGTCAGATCGAACGGGTTCACGCGGCGCCGACCGGTCCCGGCCGGCCGCCGCTGGTGTTCCGGGCACGGCCTGGAATGGATCTCGCCGGGCCGCGCAACTATCGCCTGCTGGCCGAGATCCTGGCCGGAAACCTGGCCGGCGGCCCGGAGCCCGTCGCCAGGGCGACCGAGGCCGGGCGGGCGTGGGGGGGCCTTTTGGCCGACCGGACGGCTTCACCGGCCGCTCCCACACGGGAGCAGGCGGTGGGCGAGCTGGTACGCCTGCTCGACGATCTCGGGTTCGCCCCCGAGGAGCGAGCGGGGGAACGCTCAGGGGAACGGGCGGCGGGCGACGGAGGGCAGATCGGGTTGCGGCACTGCCCGTTCCTCGAACTCGTCAGCACCCAGGCCAAGGTGATCTGCCCGCTGCACCTCGGACTCATGCAGGGGGCGATGGCGGCACTCGGCTCCCCGGTGACCGTGGACCGGCTCGAACCGTTCGCCGAGCCCGACCTGTGCCTCGCGCACCTCGCGGCGGCCCGTGACACACCGTGAGCGGCCAGGTCGTGCGGCCCTTTCACCGTGAGCGGCCAGGTCACGCGGTTCTTTGGCTGTGAGCGGCCAGGTCGCGCGGTCCTTTCACCGTGAGCGGCCGGATCGCGCGGTTCTTTGGCTGTGAGTGACCGGGCCGCGTGGTTCTTTCACCGTGAGCAGCCGGGAGGCGGGCGCCCCGCCGTCTCTACGGGAGCGCCCGCCTCCTGACCCGGAGCGGCTCTCATCCATGACCGCCCCGGCTGATCTCCCGGCCGTCCCTACGCCGCCGCGAGGTTCTCCCGGCCGTCCTTACGCCGTCGCGCGGCCCCCCGCGCGAAGCCCGGGAGCGGATCGGTGGAATCCGCCCTCCCGAACCCCGCGGAGGGTTTCCGGCCGCGGGCCGGACACCGCGTTCCAGGACCTCGAAGCGGTCCTGGAACGCGGCGGGAGATTCGATCAGGGGTAGTTGATCAGGTTGGCCACGTTGGTGCTGGAGTTGGACGGGCCGCCCGTCGTGTTGATGATGTTGCGGATCGTGCCGACGCCACCGAGCGAGACCGTCACCATGTTGTGGAAGCGGACCCCCGGAGTGTTCGGCACTTCGAACGCGCGGGCCGCGACGACGCCCGGGTTGACGTTGAAGTAGCAGTAGCTGCCCAGGCCCCACGCCTCGTGCGTGGTGACCGAGTTGGCCACCTTGTACGCGGTGTAGCCCTGCGTGCTCCCGTTCATCCAGGCGGCCTGGTTGGGCGGGTCGTAGGGCATCTCGTTCTGGTAGAAGTACGTCCGGCCGCCGTTGCCGTTCCAGACGGTCTGGTGCTGCTGGTAGTGCTCGACGAACAGGCCGTACATCGTGACGTCGTCACCGTTGACGGTCAGCCCGTTGGCGGCGGTGTTGGTGTTCCAGCCGATGCCGCTGCCGTGGTCGCCGCGCCAGATCCACAGGTGGTCGCCGATCACGTTGTCGCTGTTGACGACCAGGCTCTGGGTGGCCTTGCCGACGGCCGCGCCGCCGACCCGGAAGTACACGTCGTGCAGCGACGTCGGGTTGGCGGCGTGGCTCGCCGACGATCCCGTGGGGCCGACCTGCATCAGCATGGCCGAGTTGGTCGTGCCCGCGTCGATCAGCACCCCGGCGACCTTGACGCCGTCCACGTCGGCGACGGTCATGGCGGTCACGCCGTTGTCGGGGATCAGCGTGGCCAGGCCCAGGCCGAGCACCACGGTGTTGGCCCGGGTCACCCTGATCGTGTCGTTGAGGTGGTAGACGGCGGGGGTGAACAGCAGGTTCAGCCCCTGCGCGAGTGCCGCGTTGATGTCCGCCGCGGTGTGGCCGGGCTTGACGATGAAGAACTGGTTGATCGGGATCGAGGTGCCCGCAGGGTTGCCGCCGGCCCACGTGGTGCCGGTGGAGTTCGTCCGCAGCGCCGGCACGAACACCTGGTAGGCGCCGGCCTGGTCGACGTACAGGAACGGCTTCTCGCGCACGACCGGTGTGGTCGCCACCCTGGTGTACGGCGGGTTCGGGAAGTTGCCCGCGGGCGGGTTGTTGACGCCCACGAACACCATGTTCCAGTTGGAGCCCGTCCAACTGCCCCACTCGGCGTTGCGCGACAGCCACTGCTGCTGCGAGCCCGACCTGACCTGGCCGTCGATCTTCGAGTCGGCGATGAAGCCGCCGCTCGACCAGCCGCCGTCGTCGAGCTGCAGGTTGCCGCGCAGGTGCATCCGCCGGTACGAGGCGGCCTGCGAGACCGCCCAGCGGTCGGTGCCCGACGGCGGGGTGACCGACAGGTTCTCGGCGCCGCGCCAGAAGTTGTGGGTCGCGTTGCCCTGGAACCAGTCGGCCTCGGCGTGCACGGTGCCGTTGATGGTGACGTTGTCCGGCGACAGGCCAAGACCGGCGATCTGCGTGTAGAAGCCGATGTTGGCGTCCACCGAGTACGAGCCGGGCTTGAACAGCAGGGCGAAGCGGTTGCCGCCGAACTGGTTGGTCTGCTGCTGGCCGAAGACCGTGTTGAGCCTGGCCTGGATGGTCGCCGTGGGCGTCGACGGGTCGAAGATGCTCACGTTCGGGCCGAGGTCGGGGTTGTTCCCGGTCGGCGGCGGGTTGCCCAGGCTGAAGGACTGGGCGGTCGTGCCGTTGCACGTGTACTGCTGGAACTGCACGCTGTCCCCGATCGAGGCACCCGGCATGTCGAGGCACTTGCCGCTGTGCCGGTTGACGAAGTGGTAGAAGCCGCCGGGTTCCTCCACGGCCTGCCACTGCTGGTTGTTGCCGCCGGAGTAGGACCAGAGCTGGACCAGGGCGCTGTCGGCGGTGGAGACGTTCACGACGTCCCACGCCTGGGCGCCGTTGTTGCCGTTGTTGACCCGGTAGAACCCGCCGCTGGTCGGCTGGAACTGCCAGAGCTGGGCGGTGGAACCGTTGCACGCGTACTGCTGGACGACGGTGCCGTTGGCGGTCGCGGCGGCCCGCGCGTCCACGCACTTGCCGCTGTTGCGGTTGATCACGGTGGTGAGCCCGGCCGGCGGGGCGGCCTGCGCCGTGCCGGGCAGCGCGACGAGGAACGCCGCGACCACGGTGAGCGCCATGAGGATGTGCCTCATCCGAGCCTCCTTGAATCCTGCCGTGACACGGGTGAGGTGGGCGCCGGACCGGCCGATGCCTCGGTCGGCCCGGTGGTGGCGGGGGCCGTGCTCGGGAGCGGCGGTGGGGGGTGCTGCGGGGTCACGGTGGCTCTTCTCTCCGGTGGTCTCTTCGGGTGCCGCGGTGCGTGCTCCTGACGCGGCGGACCGCTGGTTCGTACGGCGAGGTGACGGTCCCGGAGAGCCGTTCCATCCATTCGGGGGAGCGTCCCGGTAACTTCACCTCTTAAAATTAACTCGGATCAAACACGCGGCCGGAAGGCTTGTCAATAGGAAAGTTTACAAATAGTAGTTACGCCGACGCCGCGGTGCGGGCTCGCACCGCCGGCCTCCGGCGATGTGAGCCCGGCGGGGGATCCCGGTCTCCGCGGTCACTCCACGCTCACTTCGCGGCGTCGACCCTGTTCGGTGCCGGTGCCGGTGCCGGGGCTTAAGCCTGGGCCTGTGTCGTCCCGTCTCGATCCCGCCACGCGGCCCGTTGCAGGCGGGCGGTCAGCGTCCGGAGGTGCTCCACCAGCTCGGGCGGCTCCTGGACCTCGAACTCGAAGCCGAACGCGGCCACCCAGACCGCGAGATGGTCGAGGCTGTCGGAGCCGATGCGCAGGACACAGGTGTCCTCGTCGACGGGTTCCACCACGCCGATGGTGGGGGGAACCTCCTCGGCCACCGCGTCGGCCGGGCCGTACATGGTGAGCACCGCCCGGTAGCGGTGGCGGTCCGTGGTCATGCTCAGGGCGAAGTATCCGGCCAGGTCGTCGGAGGGAAGCGGCCGGGGGACGAACCGGGGTCCGGTGGGAACGCGCGGGGACAGCCTGTCGGCGCGGAACCTCCGCCAGTCCGACCTCCCGGTGTCCCAGGCGAAGAGGTACCACCGCCGGTCGGCGACGACCAGCCGGTAGGGCTCCACGTCCCGAACGCTCTCCGAGCCGTCGTGCGAGACGTAGTCGAACCGCAGCCGCTGGTGGTCGCGGACCGCCGAGGCGATCGCGGTCAGCGTCGCGGGATCGACCGTGGGACCGGGCATCGGCATGGTCACCAGCGCCGAGCCGAGCGTGTCGATCTGGTGGCGCAGCCGCGAGGGCAGCACCTGGTCCAGCTTGGCCAGCGCTCGCACGGAGGTCTCGGCGATGCCGGTGACGGCGCCCGCGGTCGCCGTCCGCAGCCCGACCGCCACCGCGACCGCCTCCTCGTCGTCGAGCAGCAGCGGGGGCAGTGAGGCGCCCGCGGCCAGTTGGTAGCCACCGCCGACACCGCCGGTCGCGTTGATCGGATACCCCAGGAGCCGCAGCTTGTCGACGTCGCGGCGCACGGTTCGCGGGCTCACCCTCAGCCGTCCGGCCAGCTCCGTACCCGACCAGTCGCGATGAGCCTGCAGCAACGCCAGCAGGCGGAGCAGCCGGGCCGAGGTTTCCAACATAAGACGATTTTTCCATCTATCGCGGACAGAAGCTGACCGCGAATACTTCTAGCGTCTGCGTCATGACAACAGAAAACCCCACGACGGTTCTCGTGTCCGGTGCCACCGGCAACGTCGGCCGGCCCCTCGTCGAGCAGCTGCTGGCCGCGGGACACCGGGTCCGCGCCCTCACCCGGAACCCGCTCAGGGCGAACCTCCCCGCGGGCGCCGAGGTGGTGGCGGGCAACCTGGCCGAGACCGCGAGCCTGTCCGCGGCCTTCTCCGGCGTCGACGCCGCACACCTGATCAGCTTCGGCGGGGATGACTTCGCACCGCTGACCAATGGCGCGGAGATCGTGGACCTGGCGAGAAAGGCCGGCGTCCGCAAGGTGACGGTGCTCAAGGGAGACGTGACGAAGAGCCCGCTGGAGGAGGCCGTCGAGGCCGGTGGCCTGGAGTGGACCCACCTGGCGCCGGTGGAGTTCATGTCCAACACCCTGGAGTGGGCGGAGTCCGTGCGGAACGAGGGCGTCGTCCGCGAGGCGTTCGCCGACGCCAGGAGCGCCATGATCCACGAGGCGGACATCGCCGCGGTCGCCGCGACCGCGCTGACCACCGACGGCCACGCCGGTCAGGAGTACTGGCTGACCGGGCCGCAGGCGCTGACCCCGCCGGAGAAGGTACGCACGATCGGCACCGTCCTCGGCCGCGATGTGCGCTACATCGAACTCACCAGGGACGAGGTCGTCGCGGGGTGGCGCCAGAGCGGTTACTCCGACGAGGACATCGAGTTCTTCCTGACCATGCGGACCAACCCGCCCGAGGCGGGCTACACCGTACTCCCCACCGTGGAGAAGGTGACCGGAAAACCGGCCAGGACCTTCGCGGAGTGGGTACGGGAGAACGCCGCCGCCTTCGGCGCCTGACGGCGGCCCGGATCGCCTGACGGCGGCACCGGGCCGGTTGAAAATGGCGCCGGGCCGGAGAACCGGGGGCCGGATGGCGGTGCCGGGCTGAATGACCGAGGTGAAACCGGGGCGGACGTCGTGTGCGTCGCCAGGACGCGCACGACGGCCGGCCGGCCCGGCCGCGCCCGTGGGCACGGCCCGCCCGTCGGCGTCCGCGCCGTGCCCGCGGGCGCCGGCGGGCACCCCGTGAACGGCCGATCGTGAGCAGGTGGAAGGACAGCGTGGAAACCCTCACCCGACGAGACCTCAACCGGGCGACCCTGGAGCGGCAACTGCTGCTGCGCCGGACGGACGTGCCCGCGCTCACCGTGATCGAGCGCCTCGTCGGCCTGCAGGCCCAGGATCCCGACCCGCCGTACATCGGGCTGTGGAACCGGATCGACGCCTTCCGGCTGGAGGATCTGACCCGGCTGCTGTACCGGCGGGAGGTGGTGCGCGCGACGCTGTTCCGGGGAACCCAGCATCTGGTCGCCGCCGAGGACTACCTGTGGCTCAGGCCGCTGTTGCAGCCGATGCTGGACCGCTGGCAGAAGGGCGGGTTCGGCAGGTTCACCGCCGGGCTGGACCTCGCGGAGCTGGCCGCCGCCGCGCGGACGATCCTCGGCGAGGGCACGCTGACCAGGCCCGAACTCGGCAGGGCGCTGGCCGAACGGTGGCCGGGACGCGCCCCCGTCGCGCTGGCCAGGTCGGTGCAGGGCCTGTTGCCGGTGGTGCACCCGCCGCCCGACGGCACCTGGGGACGGCGAGGCGCGACTCCCTTCACGCTCGCCGAGCCCTCGGCCCGGGAACTGATCATGCGATACCTCGCCGCCTTCGGCCCGGCCACCGTCAAGGACATCCAGGCGTGGAGCGGCATGACCCGGATGGGCGAGGTGATCGAACCGCTCAGGCCCCGGTTGCGCGTGTTCGGGAACGAGGACGGGCGGGAACTGTTCGACCTCCCCGAGGCGCCGCGCCCGGACCCCGACGTCCCGGCTCCCGTCCGCTTCCTCGCCGCACTCGACAACGTGGTGCTCGCCCACGCCGATCGGACCCGCGTGGTCTCCGACGACCGGCGCGGGCACGTCATCGTCGAGGCGGCGGTGACCGTCGACGGTTTCGTCCACGGCCTCTGGAGCGTCAAACGGGACAGGGGCACGGCGACGCTGGTGGTCAGGCTCTTCGAACCCCTGTCGGGAGAGGACGAGGCCGCCGTGACCGAGGAGGGCGCCCGCCTGCTGCGCTTCGCGGCCCCGGACGCCGACGGCCACGACATCCGGTTCCACCTCGTCGACGACATTCCCGGACACGGCCGGGGAACGTGAGACCCGCACGCCGGCCGGTGCCCGGCACGCCTCGTACGGCTGGATGCGCGCCGGATCCGTACGGCCGGATTCGTGCGGCCGTACGGGATGGCCGGGCGGATGCTCGCCACCTCAGAGTGTTCTGAAGGTGGCCAGATAGGCCAAGACCAGGATGACGAGGACCACGAGCAGGACGCTCGTGCCGCTGATCATGAGAACGATGTGCGTCCGCCGGGCCGTCCAGCGAATCGCGGCGAACACCAGCGTGATCGTGGCCGCAAGGATGAGAAGTGTCAGATTTCCGCTGTCGACGGAACTCGGCATTGCCGCGGTGAGGTGGGCGGGCAGGGTTGTCATCGAATACCTCCAGCGTGGAGGCCCCGGACTTCAGGCCGGGGAGGAAACGCGGCACAGTGCAGCGCGAGCCTGGAGTCGAACTGGCGTTCGTACTTAACTGATCTTGCGGTAGTAAGTGAGCCGTGGCGCAGATCGTGAAGCGGGCGTTCAGGTTCCGCTTCCACCCGACCCCCGAGCAGGCCGAAGAGCTTGCCCGGACGTTCGGCTGCGCCCGCCTCGTGTGCAACAAAGCCCTCGAAGAGCGGACCCGTGCCTACACGCTGGAGGGTCGCAAGGTCTCCTACGTGCAGTCGTCGGCCGCGCTGACCGAGTGGAAGAAGACCGACGACCTCGCGTTCCTGAACGAGGTGTCGTCGGTCCCGCTTCAGCAGGCGCTGCGCCACCTTCAGACGGCGTTCACGAACTTCTTCACCAAGCGGGCCAAGTACCCGACGTTCAAATCCCGCAAGAAGTCGCGGCACAGCGCCGAGTACACGCGGTCGGCGTTCCGCTGGCGAGACGGTCAGCTCACCCTGGCGAAGATGGACGGCCCGCTGAACATCGTCTGGTCGCGTCCCCTTCCCGAGGATGCGGAGCCGTCCACGGTAACCGTGTCGAAGGACGCGGCGGGCCGCTGGTTCGTGTCCATCCTGTGCGAGGACAGCATCCGCCCCCTCAACCCGACGACCAGCACGGTTGGGGTGGACGCGGGTATCACGGCATTGGCGACGCTCTCCACCGGAGAGAAGATCGTCAACCCCAGGCATGAGCGGGCCGACCGCCGCAAACTCGCCAAGGCTCAGCGAAACCTCGCCCGCAAGGAGAAGGGGGCCGCGAACCGAGCCAAGGCGAAACTCGCGGTCGCCCGGGTGCATGCCCGCATCACCGACCGCCGCCGCGACTTCCTGCATAAGCTCACCACTCGTCTCGTCCGTGAGAACCAAACGGTCGTGATCGAGGACCTCACCGTGCGCAACCTGGTGAAGAACCACAGCCTGGCCCGCGCCATCTCCGACGCCTCCTGGCGCCAGATGCGCACCATGCTGGAGTACAAAGCGGCCTGGTACGGGCGGGAACTGCTGGTCGTAGACCGCTGGTTCCCATCGTCGAAGCTGTGCTCGGCATGCGGCACCCTCGCTCAGTCCATGCCGTTGAACGTCCGCGACTGGGTGTGCGCCTGCGGCGCATCCCATGACCGGGACGTCAACGCCGCGAAGAACATCCTCGCCGCCGGGCTGGCGGAGAGGTAAAACGCCTGTGGAGCCGGTGTAAGACCTCAAGGAGAGTCCTCTCCGGCGGGCAACCGGCGACGAAGCAGGAACCCTCACGGGCGACCGTGGGGATCCCCTCATTTACGAGGGGGAGGAAGTCAAGGGAGTCCGTTCACACCCCCGGATCCCGCCCCTGCCCAGGATCGAGGGATACGCGGCGTTCTTCGCGACCAGGCGGTCGGTCTCAGAGGGAGCGGCCCGCGTGCTCCCGCTGTCAGACCTGACCGTGGAGGAGTTTGACCGGCGCGCCGTGCTGCTGGACGAACTGACCCGCCTGCGCAACGAGGCACTTCGGTCGCAGGTCACCGTCACACCCGCCGGGGAGAGGGCCGCGCAGGCGGACGCCTTTCGCGAGGGCCCCTGGCACTTCGCGGACGGCCGGCGAGAAGGGGCCCTACTTCGAGGTCGACGAGGGCGGCGACACGCGCAGGCACCACCCCCTCATTCGGGTCAGGATCCAGGGCCAGGTCGTCGTCACGCCGGACTGGAACCTCGACACGGTCAGGCTGCACGAGTGGGCGAAGCCCGCCGATGGAGGCTGAGACGAAACGGGTCGCGACGGAGCACCATCACGGCTCCCACCGGCACCTGGTCGACGAGCCCGAGGCGACGCCCTCCCCCGGAGCCCCCGGAACCGGAGCGCTCGGAACGGTCGACGCCATCGTGGTCTCCGCGATCCGGCATCCCCGCTGGCTGGAGCACGCGATCCGTCTGGCGGGCACGCTGCGCTGCCCCTGGTCTCCCTGCACAGCGGCAGGTGAAGCAGCGCGAGGCTCGCGGCCACCATCATGCCGGTCAACGCGGAGTTCGTCGCGATCGACATCGACGACGTGGGCCGGCTGAACCTGCCCGACCTCATGACGACGGCCCTGCTCCGGGGCACGCTGTTCGAACGGCCGACCGATCTCAGCGCGAAGCGGAACGCGGGGCTTCTCCTCGCTCGCCTGATGGGCTGGAAACGCATCGTCTTCCTGGACGACGACATCGAGGTCGGGGGGCACGAGGAGGTCGTCTACCACCCCGGCGGCGAGCGTGAACTCCGCCCGGAGATCTGCCGGATCATGGTCAGGCAACTCGACCCGTGATCACGAGGGCCCCGGCGATCGACGACATCCTGCGCATGACCTCGGGCATCAGCGCCGTCGAGTACGTCGACGACGCCCATCGCGAACGGGTCTTCAGGTCGGCTCTCGCCGGACCGCGGGCCGTGTGATCGCGGACAGGGCCCGCGGCTCGGGGGCGTCCGCGGTCCGCCGCGCGGGCCCGCCGGTCCGTGGGGGCCGAGATGGTGGTCCATCATGGAACAGGTACAAATCATGCCTGTTCATATTCTCCTTAACAGGTGACCAGGACGATCATCTGCCCGGTACGGCGACGGGCCCCTTCCACGGATCCGCTGGAGCGTGAAGATGACCTTCGAGGACCTCGATCCCCGCACGCCGGTGCTCGTGGGCGTCGGGCAGTCGTCCGAGCGGATCGGCGAGCCCGGCTACCGGCGCCTGTCGCCCGTCGAGCTCGCGGCGGACGCGGCCCGCGAGGCCCTCGCCGACACGGGCGCGGACCCCGTGCGGGTCGCCGCCGCCGTCGACACCGTGGCGGGAGTGCGCCAGTTCGAGATCTCCGCGCCCGGCGTTCCCGCGCCGCTGGGCAGGTCCACCAACTACCCCCGCTCCGTCGCGAACCGGGTCGGTGCGAACCCCGGCCGGGCGATCCTGGAGGTGGCCGGCGGGCAGGCTCCCCAGCACCTGGTCAACGAGCTCGCCGCGACGATCGCGGCAGGAGACTCGCAGGTGGCCCTCGTGTTCGGATCCGAGGCCATCTCGACGGTACGGCACCTGGCCGGGGCCGAGGACAGGCCTGACTTCAGCGAGACCGTCGAAGGTGACCTGGAGGACCGCGGCTACGGACTCGAGGGCCTGGTGTCCCGGTTCCTGGCCGCGCACGGGCTGGCGGGCGCGCCGAGCCAGTACGCGCTGTTCGACAACGCGCGCCGGGCCCGCCTCGGGCAGACGAGGCAGGAGTACGCGGCCGGGATGGGGGCGCTGTTCGCCCCGTTCACCAGGGTCGCCGCCGCCAACCCGCACGCCGCCGCCCCCATCGGGCGCGACGCCGGGGAGCTGGTCACCCCGACCGACGGTAACCGGCTCATCGCCGAGCCCTACACCCGCTACCTCGTCGCGCGCGAGAAGGTCAACCAGGGGGCGGCCGTCCTGCTGATGTCCGTGGCCGCCGCCAGGCGCCTCGGCGTCCCCGAGGAGAAGTGGGTCTTCCTGCACGGCCACGCCGACCTGCGCGAGCGCGACCTGCTGGACCGGGCCGACCTCGGCAGGGGGCCGGCCTCGGTCATGGCCGTCGAACACGCCCTGGACCTGGCGGGCATCGGGGTGGAGGACCTGCACGCCATCGACCTGTACAGCTGCTTCCCGATCGCCGTCTTCAACATCTGCGACGGCCTCGGCCTGGCAGCCGACGACCCGCGCGGGCTGACGGTCACCGGCGGCCTGCCCTTCTTCGGCGGCGCGGGCAACAACTACTCGACGCACGCGATAGCCGAGATCGTCCAGCGGCTCCGCGCACGGCCCGGCTCGTACGGGCTGGTGGGGGCCAACGGCGGGATGCTGAGCAAGTACTCGGCCGGCGTCTACTCGACCACCCCCGCCGGGTGGCGCCAGGACCGCAGCGCCGCGCTGCAGGCCGAGATCGACGCCTGGCCCGCCGTCCCGCAGACCGCCCAGGCCGAAGGGTGGGGCACGATCGAGACCTACACCGTCAGGCATCGGCGTGACGGTACCCGCGTCGGCATCGTGATCGGGCGGCTGGAGGCCGACGGCCGCCGCTTCCTGGCGAGGACCGCCGACGGAGACGAGGGGACGCTCGCCCTGCTCGGTGACGCCGAGCCCGTCGGCCGGCGCGTCCACGTCCGCTCCTTCGACGTCGGCAACCGGGTGAGCACGGACGACGCCAGGCTGGGCGAGCTCATGACCGGCGGGGACTCCACCGAGGACGTCACGGCTTCCCGCGCGGGCGCGGGCCTCGGTGGCGCGGCCGCCGAACGGACGTAAAAAGCGCGGCACCGCCGGACAGAGGGTTCGCCAAGCGCGGTGTGCCGATGCGGGCAGACGGTCATACCCTCCGTCAAGGAAGCCCGGCAGAGTCTCCCGAGCCTTCGCCGCCCATCGGGAGGGACCATGGCCCAGCCGGTACGCAACGGGATCGAGACCGTACCGCACCAGGTCAACCGCCTGTCGGTGCCGGTCGGTGCTCCGTTCGACGACTTCCGCGCCCGCTACGAACGCGCCGTTCCCCGCTTCGAGGCCGAACGCTTCGAGCGGCTGATCAAGGGCGGCGTCGACTGGGACACCATCCTCCGGGCGACGGCCGAGAACGCTCCGCACGGCTTCATCATCTACTGGACCGGGGACTTCAACGCGCTCCTGCGGCTGGCGGGGGAGCGGTTGCGCTCCGTCGAGTACCTGATGGGAAACCACACGATCGCCCAGCGGATGTACCACCACAATCCCGCCGTCCTGCTGTACGCCCCGCTCCGCACGGCGATCTACGAGGACGCCGGGGGCGAGACCTGGTTCACGGTGGAGCAGCCCACCACGCAGTTCTCCAGCTTCGGCGATCCCGAGATCACCGACGTCAGCAGGGAACTCGACCGGCAGCTCGCCGCCCTGCTCGCGTACCTCGACGCGCCGGTGCCCGACGTGCTCACCGCGGCCGGCGGGTGAGCCTTCCGCTCGGGGCCTCGCGTGCGCGGGCTTTGGAAAGCGGTCGTACGGATGATCGTGAAGCGGTCGCGCTAGGCTGAGGGGTGAGGATTCCGCCGATACCGGGGTCCCGCGGCGGTGGGGCCCGCCGCACCCAACCGCGGCACCCGCTGCCGCCAACGGTCCCTACCCGTGACAGGTCGTGCCCGCGCAGCCATGCCGGGCACCCACCACGTGTAGGGAGAGGCGTGCGTTCGGACCAGGCGAGGTTCACGGTGGCGACCGAGCCCATCGACCCCGGCGTCGACCCCGATGTCGATCTCGGCGCGGATCCATCCGATCCACCCGCCGCGGGTGATGCGCGTGGGCGCGGTGAGTCGCGTCGCTCGCATCGCGTTGCCCTGGCGGTGATCGCCGCCGGTGGCGCGATCGGTGCGGGTGCCCGCTACGGCGCCGCCCTGCTGTGGCCGACCGCGGCCGGTGCCTTCCCGTGGACCACGCTGGGGGTCAACGCGGCCGGCTGCCTGCTGATCGGTGTTCTCATGGTCGCGCTCACCGAGGCGTGGACGGCACCGGCCTGGGTGCGGCCGTTCCTGGCCACCGGGGTGCTGGGCGGCTTCACCACCTTCTCCACGTACTGCCTGGACATCGAACGCCTGGTCTCCGGTGGCCGGATCGGCCCGGCGCTCGGCTACCTGGCGGCGACGGTCGTGGCGGCCCTGGCCGCGGTGGTGGCCGGTACGTGGACCACCCGCCGGCTCGTGGCGAAAAGGGGGAGAGGGGCGAGAACGGCAAGGACGGCGAGAACGACGAGGGCGAGGAGGAGATCGCGATGATTCCAGCCGGACGGGCGCTGAGGTTGACGATCTTCGTCGACGACACCGACACCTGGCGCCACCGACCCCTGTACAGCGAGATCGTGCACCGTGCCCACGCCGCCGGGCTGGCCGGTGCGTCCGTCTTCCGCGGCGTCGAGGGCTTCGGCGCCACCTCGATGGTGCACACCACCCGGTTGCTGTCGATGAGTGACCATCTGCCGGTGGTCGTCACGATCATCGACACCGAGGAGCGGATCCGGGCCTTCCTGCCCCGGCTGGACGACCTCCTCACCGAAGGGCTGACCATCTTGGACGAGGTCGAGGTCGTCCGCCACCGGGGCGGGCGGGCGGCGTGAACGGGCCGCAGAACTGGCTTCTGGTCTTGCTCGGCGGTGCCGTCGGAGCGCCGCTGCGCTATCTGACCGACCGGGCCGTGCAGGCCCGCCACGACACGGTCTTCCCCTGGGGGACCTTCACCGTCAACGTGGCCGGCTCGCTGATCCTGGGCGTCCTGACAGGGGCGGCATTGTCCGGCGCGGTGGGCACCGGCGTGCAACTGCTGCTCGGCACCGGGTTCTGCGGGGCGCTGACCACGTACTCGACGTTCTCCTACGAGACGCTGCGGCTGGTCGAGACCGGCGCGATCCTCTTCGCGGTGACCAACGTCGTCGCCTCGATCGTCGCCGGTCTGGGGGCGGTGTTCCTCGGTCTCGCCCTCGCCCAGGCGATCTTCATGTGACCTCGTTTTCCGGAGGTCCGGGAGACGCCCGGTCCCGGGAAGGCGAGGAAAACCGGTCCCGGGGAGGCGGGGGAGGACCGGTGCGACGTCACCCAGGGCCCGCCGCGCCCGGGACCACGCGTGCGGACGCTGTCACTTACGTCCCCGGAGGTCTGTTCTGCGACCGTCGCGCAGCACCTTGACGCCGCGCGGCACCTCCACCCTGAAGCGGGCGTCACAGAGCGCGATCCCGGTGCAGCCCGCCTCCAGATCGAGGACGTCGCCCTTGAGATCCCACCGGAGCGTTTTCGAGCTGCCGGCCTTGGCGTCGAACCAGCGGGTGACCTTGATGTCCTCACGGTCGCCGGCGACCAGGTCGGTCGGGATCTCGTGCGACTTCACGTTCAGTGTCTTGCCGCTGAAGGCGAAGGTCTTCTCCTCGGGGGGTGCGTTCCTGGCGTTCACCGAACAGGCGGTCAGGCCGCCGATCAGCGTGGTGATCGCACAGCACACCAGAAGGCGCGTCGTCGCGGGCGATGTCAACGGATTCTCCAGGGGATGAGCCAGGGGTGTGAGCGCGCCGTCCGGCGCGCTTCCTGAGGATTTCCCGGTGGTGGAACCCGGCGTATCGGCCGTTTGGTGGATATCAGCCGCGATCAAGTGGCTGAATTGCCACGATCAGCCGAATTCCTACGATCGTCCGCGTCGCCTGCGTCTGTATTGCCCGCATCAGCCGCATCAGCCGCATCAGCCGCATCGGTCGTGCCTGCCGTGTCGCCGCGTCAGCCGTCCTGTCGCGTGGGCGGGTCGGCGTCGAAGGGCCGGGCCATCTCGTCGAGAACGTCGTCCATGATCTCGCCCAGGGAGCGGGACTCGTGCTCGTCGGTCCACATGTGCGTGGCGACGCGCAACGCGACCAGGAAGGCCGCGGCCATCACCCGGGGGCGCGTGGCGGAGCCGCCGTCGCCGCGTTCGGCGATGACCTGGGCGAGGTCGCGTTCGAGGTTGGCGTGGTTGGCCAGTTGCCTGGCCAGAAGCGAGGGGTGCCTCTTGGCGAGCCTGGCGCGGATCGCCCACTCCTTGTCCAGCCCGCCCACCTCGCGGTAGGAATCCCGGACGGCCCCGTGCAGCGCCTGCCAGGCCGACTCCTCGGCGGGGCGGGTGCCGATCCGCTCGACCAGGAGGCGGATGCGCTGCTCGTCGCCGTAGAGAAGAGCGTCTTCCTTGCTGGCGAAGTAGTTGGAGAAGGTCCGCCGCGAGATGTTGGCGGCGTCGGCGATGGCCTCGACGGTGACGTGCTCCAGGCCGTGCTCGGCGGTCAGCCGTAGGGCGGCCTCGTGGACCGCCTGCCGCGTCTCGGCCTTCTTACGCTCGCGCAACCCCGCTGTGATCTTCATGACGTGACCAGCCTACTGCTCGGTTAAGTATGCCCAGTGCGCAAACTTGCTCAATGGGCATGTATGTTGTCACGGTCTGTCCTGATTATTGGTATTTGGAGGTTGTGCGTGAGCACCCAAGCGGTCGCGCCACCCGGCGCGGAACCGATGAGCCATAGAGAGATTCTCGAAGCACTGAGCGGTCTGCTTCTCGCCCTGTTCGTGGCGATGATCAGTGCCACGATCGTGTCGGTGGCGCTGCCGCAGATCATCGGCGCGCTCGACGGCACCCAGTCCCAGTACACGTGGGTGGTCACCGCGTCGCTACTCGCCGCGACCGCGTCCACCCCGGTCTGGGGCAAGCTGGCCGACCTGTTCAGCAAGAAACTGCTCATCCAGATCTCCATCGTCATTTTCATGCTGAGCTCGCTGGCCTGCGGGTTCGCGCAGAACACCGGTCAGCTCATCGCCTTCCGCGCCATCCAGGGCCTCGGTATGGGTGCCCTGCAGGTCCTGGTCCAGGTCGTCATCGCCGCGATGATCAGCCCCAGGGAACGGGGACGCTACAACGGCTATCTCGGCGCCGTGATGGCCGTGGCCACCGTGGCGGGCCCCCTCCTCGGCGGCCTGATCGCCGACACCTCGTGGCTGGGCTGGCGCTGGTGCTTCTTCATCGCCGTGCCGTTCACGGCCGTCGCCTTCCTCCTGCTGCACAAGACGCTCCACGTTGTCACGATCCGGCGGCCGGACACCAAGGTGGACTACGCGGGCGCCACACTGATCGCCGCGGGCGTGAGCGTCCTGCTCATCTGGATCACCTTCGTCGGCAACTCCTTCGACTGGATCTCCTGGCAGACCGCGGCCATGGTCGGTGGCGGGATCGTGGTCCTGGCCGGCGCCGTGTGGGTGGAGTCGCGGGTCAAGGAGCCGATCGTTCCGCTGCACATCGTCCGCATGCGTGACCCCGCGCTCGCCATCCTGGCCAGCCTCGCGGTGGGCATGGCCATGTTCGGCGGATCGGTCTTCCTGGGCCAGTACTTTCAGATCGGCCGGGGCTACAGCCCGACCGAGGCCGGCCTGCTGACCATCCCGCTGATGCTCGGCGTGCTGCTGTCCTCGGCGGTCTCCGGGGCGCTCGTGTCCAGGAGCGGCAGCGTCAAGCCGTACATCGTGGCGGGTTCCGTCGTGCTGACCGTCGGCTTCCTCGGCCTGTCCGTGATCGACCACGAGACCTCGCTGGTGCTCGTGTCGGCCGCGATGCTGCTGGTCGGCATCGGCGTCGGCATGTCCATGCAGAACCTGGTGCTGGTCATCCAGAACGTCGTCCCGCTGCGGGAACTGGGCGCCGCCAGCGGTGCCATCACCTTCTTCCGCTCGCTGGGCGGCACGATCGGGGTCTCGGTCCTGGGAGCGATCCTGGCCAACAGGGTGGCCACCGGCATCGCCGAGGGCTTCCAGAAGGCGGGCATCCGGCCGTCCGGCTCGGAGGGCAGCACCCTCAACATCCAGGCGCTGCCCGAGGCCGCGAGGACCGTCGTGCGCGTGGCGTACGGCGACGCCACGGGACACATCTTCCTGGTCTCCGCGGCGATCGCGGCAGTGGGTGTCGTCGCCGCGCTCTTCCTCAAGCCGACCAAGCTCCGTGACAGCCTGGACCTGCCGGACACGCGGGGAATCGACGCCATGGCCGACTGACCCCGGCACGGGAGAACGTCTCGATCCGGGGTCGGTCGGCCATTCTCAGGTGCTCGAGAGCACCCGGTCGAGCTCGGCGGCGAACCCCCGGGCTCGGAGCCGAAGCCCCCGCGGTCGCCCGGGAACGCCATGGGCCGCGTGTCCAGCAGGCCGGCCACGGCGCAGGCGGCCCGGTATGGCGGCTCGCCCTCCGACTCCTCGCCCACAGCGGACACGATGCCCTCCTTCCTCGGCGAAGGCGTCCTTCACGTCCTGGGCGACGGCATCGGCTCGCCGCAGGCGGCCCCCCGCGCCATCGCACGGAACCCGGTGCGGCGGGTTCGGTCGTTCAGCCGTTCAGGCGCCGGACCTTGAGGGCGTTGTCCGTGCGGGTGGTGGGCTGCCCGTCGGGGGCGTTCTGGATCCGCTCGTGCTCCTCGCACAGCAGCACCTCCCACTCCCCGTCCGGGAGCTCAAGGGCTTCGAGGACCTCTTCCGGCGTGGGGAGGTGCACGCCGGGATGGGGATTCTGCTCCCAGGAGGGAGGGCCCGCGTGCCCGACGACGAGGAGTATCCCGCCGGGCGCGACCGCCGAGGCGGCGGTCCGCAGGATCTTCTCTCGCGGCATGTCGCCGAGGGAGTGCAGGAAATGGGCGGAAACGAGATCGAAGACGCCGTCGGGGAAGGACGCTCCCAGGTCGTGCCGCTGCCAGTCGACGCGGTCGGCGACGTCCGCGGCCGCCGCGTGCCGGGCCGCGCGGTCGAGGGCGACGCCGGAGATGTCGGTGGCGGTGACGCGCCATCCCCGCCGCGCGAGCCAGATCGCGTCGGCTCCCTCGCCGCATCCCAGGTCCAGGGCGCGGCCCGGCTCCAGATCGGTGATCTCGCGGACCAGGATGGTGTTGGGGTTCCCGCTCCAGATCTGGTCGCTCTCACCGTAACGGCGGTCCCAGAACTCCTCGTCCGAGACGGCGCCGTCCGCCGGGGTGTCCTCCCGCACGGCTCCGTGCGCGTGGTCGTGCCGGTCGGGGGTGTGGTGGGAGGGGACGCGGTGGGGGGAGGCGGCGTCGCGGCGGGCGGCGACGGCCCGGCGGGTCTCCTCGGCGACCAGGTCGGCGTTGATCATGGCGGCGGCACGCCCGCCCGCGGCCGCGGCGCCGATGACCTGCTCGGTCAGGGAGGTGACGTTTCCCGCCACCCACACTCCGGGCAGCGCCGTCGCCCCGGACGGGTCGGCGGCGATGTAGCTGCCGACCACGTGCCCGCCCATCTCCAGGTCGGTCGTCTCAAGGCCCAGGCCGGTGAGGACACCGGAGCGGGCGGTGAAGCGCGGGGCCACCACGAGGGCCTGCCGGGAGATCACCCGGCCGTCGGCCAGGCGTACCCCGGTGAGCCGGTCGTCCGCCACCTCCAGCGCCGTCACCCGCCCGTCCACCACGGCGATGTCGCGGGCGGCCAGCTGCTCGCGCTCCTCCTCGCCGAACTCGGGCGCGGTGTGCGAGAAGAGGGTCACGTCCTTGCTCCACTGCCGCCACAGCAGGGCCTGGTGGATCGCCAGCGGCCCGGTGGCCAGGATGCCGATCGCCTGGTCACGCACCTCCCAGCCGTGGCAGTACGGGCAGTGCAGGACCTCCCGTCCCCAGCGTTCCGCCAGACCCGGCACCTGGGGCAGCTCGTCGATCAGGCCGGTGGTCACCAGCAGCCGGTCCGCCACGACCGAGGACCCACCTTCGAGGACGACGCGGAAGCCCCCGGCGTCCAGGCGCTCGGCCGCCACGACCTCGCCCTCCACGATCTCGCCGCCGTAGCCGGTCACCTCCGCGCGCCCCGCGGCCGCCAGCTCCGAGGGGGGTACGCCGTCGCGCGCCAGGTAGGAGTGGACGTGGGACGCCGGAGCGTTGCGCGGCCGGCCGGCGTCGATCACCAGCACCGAGCGCCGCGCCCGGGCCAGGGTCAGCGCCCCGCTCAACCCGGCGGCGCCACCGCCGACGACCACGACGTCGTAGCGCCGTTCCTCACCCGCGGGGGTGGTGGTCACGATCTGTTCCGCTTGTACGGTCATTTGTGATACCTCCGTTCACCGGAGATAGTGCGCCCGCACCCTGAAAGTTGGCAAAGTTACTTGCCAACTCAGCAAGCAGGGGGGTGGTGGGCGCCCCCCTGCACCCCGCGCCCCGCACGCGTGGCCCGGCGCCGGCCCGGCCCGTGTCGGCACGGAACTCGCACGGAGCCGACACGGAGCCGGTCGGGTTCCCCGGCCTGCTCGGGCCGCGGGGGGCGCGTGCCGCTTCCTCCGGCGGATGACTCGCGTACGCGGGTGACGGTGGCCGTCACCGGTCGTACGCGGGCGACGGGGTCCTACGCGTCGAGGATCGGGATCAGCTGCTCCTCCTCGTAGGTCAGGTGTCTTTCGAGCTCGTCCGTCAGCCGCTCGACCTCGGGGAGCACCAGCAGGGGATCCGTGCCCTCGGTGGAGATGATCTCCCGCAGTTCCTCGATGAGGGCCGCGATCTTCTCGTGTTCCCGGCTCAGCCGCTCCAGGGTCGGGGCGAGTTCGGGATGGCGTCCGGCGAGGAAGGGGAACATCGCTATGTCCTCACCGGTGTGGTGGTTGTGCAGCCCCTGGCAGAGGGTCAGGCAGTTCACCCGCAGCTGGGCGCCCAGTCCGGGACCCGACTCGGTGACCTCCTTGCGGATCAGGGAGAGCTCCCGCCGGAACATGTCGTGGACCAGTTTGAGGGCCGCGCCCGCCGACGACGCTTTCGGCGGCCCGCCGTCGACCGCCTGGAGGGCGACCACGGGGATGACGCGCGTCGTCTTGGCCTGGTAGTCGGCCCATCCGGGATCGGCCTCGGCCGCGCGGGCGAAGACGCGGTCGCGTTCGGCGCCCTCCAGGACGACGGCCCGCGCCTCATAGGTGAAGATACCGTCCTCGACCGTGACGAGAGGGTTGGCCACCAGGTTGTGGAACCAGGCCGGGTGGTTCGGCGCGCCACCGGCCGAGGCGATGACCAGGACCCGCTCGCCGCCGTCGGGAAGGTAGCCGAGCGGGGTCGTGCGCCGGGCGCCGGACCGCGCCCCGACGGTCGTCAGCAGGAGCAGTCGGGCCCCCTCGAAGGGGCCGCCGACCCGCCCGCCGCTGGCTCGGAATTCCTCGATGACCTGCTGGTTGAATTCGATCGGCATTCTCTGTTTTCTTCTCCGGAATTGATGGGCCCGCGGTTGTTCGCGGGCATGACGAAGGACCGTCCGATGGGCAGGACGAAATCACCACGGGGCGACCGCGGTGCGGGAAAGGGGAAAGGCTCGCCGGAGTAACCGGCCGGGGTGGCGATTCACCGCCGGGGCCGGTTCATAGGTGGCGCGAAATCAGCGGTGACCGGCGACGACCGGCACCGCGAGAGCACGTGGACATCACACGGAACGTGAAGGCCACGCGGAACGTGGAAACAGAACGCGGAAGCCACCTGAAACGTGGGAATCGCGAAAGGGAGACCACGGAGAAATGTCGCGCTGAACGCGCGGAGGGAAAGGAAAGGGGGGCCTCTGGCCCGCCCGGGGCTCACGCCTCGGCCGGGTGCCCTACTCGCTGTTGGCCCAAGGCCGACCCGGCAGTCACAAATACCACCGTAGTGCTACAAGCGCGCTAAGGCAACGTCGCTTTTCCCGGCCGCTATACAAAGAATCCCGTGTCCCCGGAGGTGGGGAGGGGGCGCCGCCCCGGCGCGAGTGCCGCCGGACGGGCGCGGAGCGGGGCCTGCCGGTCCGGGTGCCGTCGATCGCCCCACCGAGCACGTCCACGGGAGAAGGCTCGCGAGACTTTCACGTATAAATCGAGGACATTCGCGCATTGGTCATCTCGGCATGTCCTTCTACGGTTGGCCGTCAGTGAGATCTTCGATGGAGAGGGGCACCCGATGGCGGCACGGATTCTGGTCACCGGAGCGACCGGTACGGTGGGCCGGCAGGTCACGGCCCAGCTGCTGGAGGCCGGGGCGGAGGTCCGCGCGCTGGCCCGCGAACCGGCCGGCCTTCCCGCCGGGGTCGAGGGTCTGCGCGGCGACCTGTCGGTTCCCGGCTCCCCGGACGCGGTCTTCGGCGGCGTCGAGGCGGTGTTCCTGCTCTGGCCGTTCGCCTCGGCCGACGGCCTGGAGGGCGTGCTCGAGGCGGCGGCCGGGCACGCCCGCCGCGTGGTCTACCTGTCGTCGGCGGTCGTGCGTGACCACGAGCGGCGGGCCGAGCGGCTGATCGAGCGGTCCGGGCTGGACTGGACGGTCCTGCGGCCGCACGCCTTCGCCGCCAACACGCTGCGCTGGGCCGGGCGGATCCGCGCCGAGGGCGTGGTGCGCGAGCCGTACGGCCGGGCCGCCATGGCCTTGGTGCACGAGCGGGACATCGCCGCGGTCGCGGTGCGTGCCCTCACCGAAGACGGGCACCACGGGGCCGTCTACGAGCTGACCGGGCCGCGGTCGCTGACCCAGGACGAGCAGGCACGCGTCATCGGCGAGGTGATCGGCCGGCCGGTGCGCTGGGAGGAGGCCACCCCGGACGGCGCGCGGCGGCGGATGCTGGCCCGCGGCTGGCCCCCGGAGGCCGTGGACGACGTTTTGCGGGCCCAGGCCGCGATGACCGCCGGTCCGGCGGCGGTCACCGCGACCGTGCGGGAGGTCACCGGGGACGAGGCGCGCACCTTCCGTGACTGGGTGACCGAGCATGCGCACGCCTTCCGCACGACGACGCGTCCCGGCGAATCGTGATCAGGCGCCGGGTGATCGATCGCCAACTATTCACTTGGTGTATATATCGAATGTATAGTCATGATCATGTCTACCGGACACGTCGTGCTCGGACTGCTCGCGGAGCGGCCCAAGCACGGGTACGAGCTCAAACGCGAGCATGACCAGCGCCTGCCGGGCGCCAGGCCGCTCGCGTACGGACAGGTCTACGCGACATTGCAGCGCCTGCAGCGGGACGGGTTCGCCGAGGTGACGGAGACCGTGCGGGAGAGCGGCCCCGAGCGCACGGTGTACGCGATCACCGAGGAGGGGCTGGCCGAGCTGGCCCGGTGGCTGGAACAGGTGGAGGCGCCCGCGCCGCACGTGTCCAGCACGCTCGTCTCGCGCGTGGTGGTGGCGATCGTGGCCGGTGGCGTCGCCGACGGTTACCTGGCCCGACAGCGAGCCGCCCATCTGGCACGGATGCGCGAGCTCACCGAGGAGAGGGCCTCGGGGTCACCCGCCGAGGCGCTCGCCGCCGACTACGCGCTCCAGCACCTCGACGCCGACCTGCGCTGGATCGAGACGGCCATGGAACGTCTCGCGGATCTCAAGGAGGAGATCGATGCTTGAGGCGCGTGCGCTGCGCAAGACCTTCGCCCGGACCGTCGCGCTGGACGGAGTGTCCGCGGAGATCGCCGACGGGGAGATCATCGCGATCACCGGGCCGAGCGGTTCCGGAAAATCCACCTTGCTGCACTGCCTGGCCGGGATCATCCGTCCCGAGTCGGGCGAGGTCCGCCTCGACGGGCGGCGCGTCGACACCCTCGACGACGCCGGCCGTACGAAACTGCGCAGGCAGAGTTTCGGTGTCGTCTTCCAGTCCGGCCGGCTGGTCCCCGAGCTGACCGCCGAGGAGAACGTGGCGCTGCCGCTGCTGTTCAACCGGCACGGGCGCCGGGAGTCGCTGCTGGCCGCCCGGTCCCGGCTGGAGAGACTGGACGTGGCCGACTGCGCGGACCGCCGGCCCGGCGAGCTGTCCGGCGGCCAGCTGCAGCGGGTCGCCGTGGCCCGCGCGCTGGTCACCGGCCCTCGGGTGGTCTTCGCCGACGAGCCGACCGGCGCGCTCGACTCGCTGGCCGGAGAGCGGGTGATGGACGAGCTCGTCGGCACGGCGCGCGCGGACGGCACCACGCTGGTGATCGTCACCCACGACAACCGGGTGGCCGCCTACGCCGACCGGGAGATCACGCTGCGCGACGGCAGGCAGACCGGGGTGAGCGTGTGATCGCCGTGATGCGGATGCTCGCCAGGGGCGGGTCGCGGCGTGAGCGGGTACGGGGGCGTCTGATGGCCGCGGGGGCGGCGCTCACGACCTTCCTGCTGTGCGTGGCGGCGAACCTGCTGGCGTTCGGGCTCGGTATCTCGCGCCACCCCGAGGGTTTTCTCACCCAGACGCGGATCGAGTACCTGGGCTTCTTCTCCGGCCGGGACGCGCGGCTGATCACCGCGCTGGCGCTGGCGTTGCTGGTCGTGCCCGTGATGGCCTTCGTCCACCAGGTGAGCCGCCTGGCCACCGCGACGAGGGAGCGGCGGCTGGCCGCGCTCCGGCTGGCCGGGGCCACGCCGCGCGAGGTGCGCCTGCTCGGGGCGTACGAGAGCGGGTGGCGGACGCTGCTGGGCGGGGTGTTCGGCATCGCGCTCTACCTGGCGGCCAACCTGACGCTGGCGTGGTCGCTGGAGGGCGCGGTGCCCCTGGTCCCGCCGGCGCGGATCCTGGCGATCCTCGCCGCGGTGACGCTCGCCGGGACGCTGTCCGGGCTGATGGCGGGGCGGCACGTGGTGACCTCCCCGCTGGGTGTGGTCCGGCGGACGCCCCCGGCCGGTCCCAGACCGCTCGACCTGGCGCTGGTCGCGGCGGGTGCCGGGATGCTCGTCGCCGGGCTCGCGGGCAAGGGAGGATTCCCCGGCGGGCCGTATGCCGCCGTGCTGTCCATGACGGCCGGCGTGGTCCTTCTGCTGTTCGGGCTGGTCCTCGGTGCCGCGTGGCTGATCAGGGCGACCGCCCGGTGGGTCGGCGACCGCACCGGGGCGGCGGAGACACTGCTGGCCGCCCGGATGGTCGAGGCCGATCCCCGGGGGTGGGCCCGCGCGCTGTCGGTGGTGGGGCTGACCGTGTTCTTCGGCTCCGGGGCCGGCGCCCAGCAGGGGCCCATCCTGGTCCGGTACGGACTTGACTCCTCCCTCGTCGTGGCCTACGTGCTCGTGGACCTCGCCCTGCTGGTCGCGCTGGCCACCTCGGCCGCCGCCCTCGTGGCGCACCAGGCGGAGGACCTGCTGGACCACCGGCACTCGTTCGCGGCCCTGGCCGCCTCGGGCGCGCCCGGTTCCGCGCTGGGCCGGGTTCTCACCCGGCAGGCGCTCATCGCGGCGCTGCCGGTGTGCGTCGTGGCCGCCGTCGCGGGGGTGGGGGTGGTCGTCGTGATGTTATGGGACGTCGTCTACCGCGAGGTGCCGGAGGCGCTCGCCGTCGCCGTTCCCCGGGCGGTGCTCATGGCGGGGATCGGGGTGCTGGCCGCGCTGCTGGTGGCGCGGGCCGCCCGGCCGATCCTGCGCGGGACGCTGCGGCCGGAGGGACTCCGCGACGAGCGAGGGAGTGAGCGGGTCGTGTGAGCATGGGGAATGAAGGTGATTCGCCGGAGTCTTCCCGGCTCTCCCTCTCTTCCCGAGTTGCCCGAGTGCCCCGCGCCCCCGAGAGGACCTGTCGTGGCTCTCGCGGGACACCGGCTTCTCAGCGGGGTGCCGGCTCCGGGGTCCCGGCGAGGAAACGCGGTGAGGTCCACGCGCGGCGGGTCAGGGTGGGGGCGGCCGACCTGGCCACCCAGAGCGCGACGGCGATGTAGAGGACCTGCTCAGGATCTTCCGGGTCGGGCGGTCACGCTCCTCGTGGTGTCGCGCTCCCGGTGGCGACCAGGCCCGTCTCGTAGGCGACGATCACGAGCTGGGCGCGGTCGCGCGCCCGAAGCTTGTCGAGCAGGCGTCCCACGTGCGTCTTCACCGTGCCGACGCTGAGGTGCAGAAGCTCGGCGATCTCGGTGTTGGACAGTCCGCGGGCGATCAGGGCGAGAACCTCGCGCTCGCGGCCGGTGACCCCGTCGAGCTCGCGGGCCAGGGGCCGGGCGGGAGCGGCCAGCCGCGCGAACTCGGTGATGAGCCGCCGCGTCACGCTGGGCGCCAGCAGCGACTCACCGGAGACGACCACGCGGATCGCCTCCAGGAGGTGCGCCGCGGTGGTGTCCTTGACGAGGAAGCCGCTCGCCCCCGCCCGCAGAGCCGCGTAGACGTACTCGTCCAGGTCGAACGTCGTCAGGATCAGCACGCGCACGCCGGCCGTCTCGGGCGAGCCGCAGATCAGCCGGGTGGCCTCGATGCCGTCCATCTCGGGCATCCGAACGTCCATCAGCACCACGTCCGGACGCTCCCGCCCGGCCATCCGCACGGCCTCGGCGCCGGTGGCGGCCTCGCCGACCGTGACCATTCCCTCGGTGGCGTTGACCAGGGCGCGGAAGCTGTCGCGCAGCAACACGTGATCGTCGGCGAGCAGCACCCGGATCGGCGGCGCGGAGCCGTTCGCGGCGTCCGTTCCCGCGGTTGGTGTCACGGCGTCCGTCCAGACGATTCGTACGGCAGGTGGGCTGACACCCGGAAGCCTCCCTCGGGTCGTGGGCCGGCACTGAACGTGCCGCCGTACATCGTGACACGTTCCCTCATCCCGACCAGCCCGTGCGCTCCGGCGCCGCGCGGCTCCGCGGGCCTGCGGCCCCGGCCGTCGTCGACCACCTCGATCCGCACCGTTCCTCCGCCGGTCTCGACGCGGACCTCGCAGCGGGCCGGGGCGGCGTGCTTGACGACGTTGGTCAGCGCCTCCTGCACGATGCGGTACACCGACAGGCCCACCGCCTCCGGCAGCTCGCCGGTGCCGCGTATCTCAAGGTCGACGGGAACGCCCGCGGCCCGGGTGTGCTCGGCGAGCAGGTGCAGCTGGGCGGGCCCCGGTGGCGGCGCCAGGTCGGCGGGGGAGCCGTCGTCGGAGCGGAGCACTCCCAGCAGGCGGCGGATGTCGGTGAGCGCGGCCCTGCTGGTGTGCTCGATGACGGCCAGCGCCGACAGGGCCTCCTGCGGATTGGTCGCGGCGATGTGGTTGGCGACGGTGGCCTTGACCGCGATCAGGCTCATGCTGTGCCCGACGATGTCGTGCAGCTCGCGGGCGATGTGCAGCCGTTCGTCGGCCAGGGCCTGCCGGGAGAGCCGGACGGCGGTGGCCCGCCGCCGGTGGAGCGCGACCCCGGCCGCCCAGGCTCCGCACATGATCGCCCAGATCACGCCGGCCTCCACCGGCCAGGCGGGGAGCATCTCGCCGGGCACCGCCCCCGGCCGCGGGACGGGCCGCATGGTCGAGTACAGATACGCCACGGCGGCACCCGAGGCGAGCAGGCAGGCCACCAGGGCGGTCACGGACCGGCGGGGCCGCGCGGTCAGCGCGACGAGGTAGAGCGCCAGGGCGGCGGGAACGTAGGCCACCCAGATCGCCCCGGCGCCGACCGTGCCGAGCAGCGTCGCCACCACCGCGCCCACGCCCGTCACGGCGAGCACCGGCAGCGGCCGGCGCCGCCGCACCGCCACGGGCAGCGCGGTGACCACGGCCAGCGCCCACGCCACCCAGAGCGGGCCGGTGAACACCCGGACGGGGGGATCGAGGGTCGCGTACGCGATCAGAAGCGTCAGCGCCGGCGCCGCCACGATGTCGAGGGGGATCAGGTAGGCGCGCCCAGGGGAGCTGTTCACGCGACGACGCTATCGCCGCAGGCCAGGCGACGCATCCACCCGTGGTCGGACCTCCCGGGGGGCATAGGCCGGTGGACATCGGCCGGTGGGTACGGAGCCGCCGGTGTCGGTTCGCGGGTGTGGGGCCGGGGAATGGGCCCGGGGACATAGGCCCGTGGGCACAGGTCGCGGGCGCCGGTGCGATCCCGGTCGTACCGGTGACTTCCGACCGGGGCCGGATGTGCGGGAGACCGCGGTCCGCGACCGTTGGATCATGACAAACGACACTTACCCGCAGATCACCGAGCGGGCCCACCGGATCGAGCGCTTCTGGTTCCCCGGGCCGTGGGTGGGTGGGATCGCGATGATTCTGGGCCCCCTGCTGATGTCCGCCGGGGTGCTCGTGCGCATCAGGTACCACTTCTTCTTTCCCCAGCAGCTGGAGGCCTACGACGCGGAACCGGCACTGATGGTCGCCGCCTACAGCCTCTTCGTCGCGGGCAACGTGCTCATGTGGCCCGCCGTCGCGACGCTCGCCCGGCTGATCGGCGCCACCAGGCCCGGCTGGGCGGTCTGGGGCGGCACCCTCGTGACGCTCGGGCTGTTCACCCGCACCTTCCACGGAGGCATCGACCATCTCGCCTTCCAGCTCGTCGACGTGCAGGGACTGGAGGTCGCGACCAGGGCGGTCTCCGACTCCTACACGGCGTGGCACCTGTTCCGCCTCCCGGCCCTCGCCATCGTCGTCGGCTGGGTCGTGCTCGCGATCGGCGCCTACCGGTCCGGCGTGCTGGGACCGGTCCGCTCCATCGCGCTGGGCTGCGTGTGGGTTCTCGCCCTCGGCACGCTCAAGGGCACCGAGCCGCAGTCACTGCTGGCCGTCACCGGTCTGTGCGTCGCGTTCGTACCGCTGGGCGTGCGGGTGCTGCGCGACGGTCCGAGGCCGGCCGGGAGGACCTGGGCGTGGATCGCGCCGGCCGTCGTGTCGGTCGTTCTTCTCGCCGTCTTCGGCCTTGACGGATGACGGCCGCCCGCCGTCGAGCTCGCCCGGCTCCCCGCCGGTGAGTGGCAGGAAGATCCTCGGTGTCGGGGTAGGCGCGGACACCGCGGGGAACATCTGCGGGCACCATCAAGCAGTTCGAGAAGCAGGAGGAGCCCTCCCATGCCCGACCGCATCGCCACGACACGATGGACCGGTGACCTGACCACCGGATCGGGAACGGTCACGCTCGTCTCCTCGGGAGCGGGCGGGTTCACCTTCTCGCTGCCCAGCCGGGCCGGCGAGGCGAACGGCCAGACCAGCCCGGAGGAACTGGTCGCCGCGGCTCACTCCGCCTGTTACAGCATGCAGCTGTCGGCGCTGCTCACCGCGGCCGGTACGCCCCCGGAACGGATCGACACCACGGTGACGGTCTCCCAGAACCTGCGGGACGGGGCCTACCTGATCACCGAGATCCGGGTGGTCGTGCTGGCCGCCGTCCCGGGCGCCGACGAGGAGGGTTTCCGCCTGGCGGCGGAGAAGGCCAAGGAGATCTGTCCCGTCTCCGTGGCACTCAGCGGCACGATGATCACTTTGGACGCCGAGCTGGAGCGGGCGTCCGCCTAGGAGATCGCGGCTCCATGTGCCCGAAGCGGGCCCGAGGCGGGCCGGAGAAGGAGGGTCCTTGTGCTCTCACTTCGTCCGTAGTCTGATTGGGAAGACTTATTCATCGGGCCGAGCATCCGCGTGTCCCGGGTGGTTTTCGCGGTGCGGGCGAGTGCGCGGTCCGGCAGAGCGTCTCTGAACAGGAAGGGAGCCGACGCTGATGACGGTAACCCTGGAAAAGAGCGTCGAGGACTTCATCACCACCCCCCACAAATTGTTCATCGACGGGCAGTGGGTGGACGCGGCGTCGGGTAAGACCTTCGCGACCCCCAACCCCGCTACCGGGCAGACCCTGGCGCACGTCGCCGAGGCCGACGCCGAGGACATCGACCGCGCGGTGCGCGCGGCCCGCAGGGCCTTCGAGCAGGGGCCCTGGTCACGGATGACCGCCTCGGAACGAGGACGGATCATCTGGAGGATCGGTGACCTGATCCTGGAGCACGCCGAGGAGCTGGCCCAGCTCGAATCGCTGGACAACGGCAAGCCGGTGGCCGTGGCACGGGCCGCGGACGTTCCGCTGGCGGCGGACCTGTTCCACTACATGGCGGGCTGGGCGACCAAGATCGAGGGCAACACGATCTCGCTGTCGGTGCCGTACATGCCGGGCGCCGCGTTCCACGCCTACACCCTGCGCGAGCCGGTCGGCGTGGTCGGCCAGATCATCCCGTGGAACTTCCCGTTGCTGATGGCGGCCTGGAAACTCGGGCCCGCGCTGGCGACCGGGAACGTCGTGATCCTCAAGCCCGCCGAGCAGACCCCGCTGTCCGCCCTGCGGCTGGCGGAGCTGATCGCCGAGGCCGGGATGCCCGACGGCGTGGTCAACGTCCTGCCCGGATACGGCGAGACCGCCGGTGCGGCGCTGGCCGCGCACGACGGCGTGGACAAGGTCGCCTTCACCGGCTCCACCGAGGTCGGCAAGCTGATCGTGCACGCCGCGGCGGGCAACCTGAAGAAGGTCACCCTGGAGCTCGGCGGCAAGAGCCCCAACATCGTCTTCGACGACGCCGACCCCGACATCGCCATCCAGGGCGCGGCGAACGCGATCTTCTTCAACCACGGCCAGTGCTGCGTGGCCGGATCCCGGCTGTTCGTCCAGCGGGACCGGTTCGACGAGGTGGTGGAAGGGGTCGCCAACATCGCCCGGGGCATCAGGCTCGGTCCGGGCATGGAACCCGACACGCAGATGGGCCCCCTGGTCTCCGACGAGCAGCTGCGCCGGGTGACCGGCTATCTGGACTCGGGCCGCGCGGAGGGCGTCCAGACACTGGCCGGTGGCAACCGGCACGGAGAGCGGGGCTACTTCGTCCAGCCCACCGTGCTCACCGACGTACGCCCGGAGATGAAGGTCGTCCGCGAGGAGATCTTCGGGCCGGTGGTGGTCGCCTCACCGTTCTCCGACCTGGACGAGATCGCCGCGGAGGCCAACGCCACCGACTACGGGCTGGGGGCCGGCATCTGGACCCGCGACATCTCCAAGGCACACGCCCTCGCCGGCAAGATCCGCGCGGGCACCGTCTGGATCAACTGCTACAACGTCTTCGACGCCGCCCTGCCCTTCGGCGGCTACAAGCAGTCGGGCTGGGGCCGCGAGATGGGTCACCAGGCCCTCGACGCCTACACCGAGGTGAAATCCGTCTGCACCCAGCTGCAGACCTGATCACACGCCGGGCACGTGTCCGTACGGCATCGTGCGGCGGGTGACCGGGCACGGGTTCGGGTTCGGCCGTTCCGCCGGGGGCACCGGCTTCACGCCCCCGGCGGGGTCGCGGTCCTTTCCGGTGCGGTCCTTTCCGGCGCGGCGCGCGGCCGGCTCCCGTGAACGCGACCCAAGCTGTCCCCGGCCGCCGTCGGCCCTGACATCGATCCCGCCGTCGACTCCGACGTTGATTCCCCGTCGGTCCCGCTGTCGGTCCCGCTGTCTTGGGCCGCCGTCGGTCCCGGCGGCCGAGGCTTCACGAGCGGGTGACGGACGCGGACTCCAGCAGGGACCAGCTCCGGTCGTCTCCCCAGATCGAGAACGAATCCACATACGGCCGCAGCAGGGCGGTGAGCTCCGCGTCGCCCCGGCCGTTGAGCTCCTCCGACGCTATCTTCCTCGCCGTTCCGGCAAGGAGGTCGGCGACCTGGACCCGGGCGTCCGAGCGTGCGACGACGAACCTCAGGTCGGCCAACCGGTTCCTCGGCGAGCAGGGGGGAGCGTCGGGCCGCGGCTCGCCGAACATCTCCCTGAGTCGCGCGACGCGCTCCTCCGTCAGCGCGGTCTGCCGGTCGTGGACGATCGAGACGGGCCTCGTGCCCTCACCCCAGTAGTTGACGGCCCGGACGATGGCCGGGATCAGGGGGTCCAGCGCCGGAATCACCTGCGGGTCGTCGAGAAGCCGCGTCAGGAGGGATTCCACCCGAGGCCTGGCTCGCCGGAGCAGCTCCATGATCTCCCCGACCTCACCCCCCGGGTCGTCGAGGCGCAGGGCGTCGACCATGCCGAAGAACGTGTCGGGGGACGTCGCAGGGCCCCGGCCGTTCCCGGCGCGCATCAGGGTGTTGAACGACTCCAGGAAGGCCTCCCAGCGTTCGCGCCCGAACGTGCGGCGGCCCTCGCGGTACAGGGTGACGGCCACGGCGCTGACCTGCCGATCCCGGTGCCGGCCCGCATCCGGCGCGTGAGCGGCCTCCTCGCCGGCCTCCTCGGCGAGCAGGCCGGCGAGTTTCCCGACGACGAGGAACGTCTTGTCGGTCAGGTATACGTGGGCGTTCCCGCGGATCGGCCCCGACGGCCCGAGCAGCCACACGAGGGCCGGCCTGTTCTTCTCGCGGAGCAGAAGGTTCGCCTTGTATTCCAGCGCGGGAGAGGGCGCTATGTTCCGTATTTCCTGAATGCAGTCGGCCGCCGATTCGATGTCCAGGCGCACGCTGGCATGTGTGAAAACGTCGGTGTTTCCACCGATGAGTTTCTCCCCCTCGGAACCGGACTCGTCGCAGGCGATCTCCAGAGGTTGGTCGGCCAACATGGATTCTGCCCCCACAATGTCCCCGCGATATCGGTCACTGTCCGGTTCCATTATGAATGGACGATTCTTTAGGATACGTCACCACGATGCACGCGCAATGGGTTTTGTCCCCCGTGCCGGTGGCGGCACGACGCGCCGTGCCGGTGGCCTCCATCCCGGAGGGGACCGGCACGGCCGGACCGGCGGCCGCTAGCATGGTGTGATCTTTGCCGTTTCCGGTGTTCAAGATCACCGGAGGGGAACGCCGTGCTGTTGGGCGGCGTGGAACATCCGACCATCGAGCCCGGAAGGCCCTGAGTCCGAACATGGCCACCGTCACCGTCGTGATCCCGACGTTCAACGAGGTGGAGAACCTTCCGCCGATCGCGGAGGCTCTGCTCGCGTTGCCGCTTGACGGCCTGCGGATCCTGGTCGTCGACGACGACTCCCCTGACGGGACGGGGAAGGTGGCCGACGGGCTGGCCGCCGCGTATCCCGGCCGGGTCGACGTGGTGCACCGGCGGGTCAGGGAGGGGCTCGGGCGCGCCTACGTCGACGGCATGGAGACCGCCCTCTCGGCCGGGGCGGAGTTCGTGGTGCAGATGGACGCCGACTTCTCACACCCCGTCGACGCCGTTCCTCGCCTGCTCGGGACCGCGCTGGCGACGGAGGCGGCGTGCGTGATCGGCAGCCGGTACGTGCCGGGCGGGACACTGGCCGCCGAGTGGAGCCTGTGGCGACGGGCCCTGTCGAGGTGGGCGAACTTCTACGTCCGCACCATCCTGCGCGTCAGGTTGCGGGACGTGACCGCCGGGTTCAAGATCTGGCGGGCGGAAAGTCTCGCCGCTCTGGAACTCGGCACGATCTCCTCGGGGGGTTACAGCTTTCAGGTGGAGATGCACTACCGGGCGACCAGGGCGGGGATGACGATCGTCGAGATCCCCATCCACTTCTCCGACCGCCGGGCGGGCAGCTCGAAGATGAGCCTTCGGGTGCAGCTGGAGTCGGCCCTGATGCCGTGGCGGCTGATCTTCAGGCGCTGAGGAGATCGGCGCGGCGCACCCCCTGCCCGGGGACGCGGAGAGGATGCCGGTAGGCGGTGTGCCGGGCGGGGAAGGCGTTGGACGCCGCCTTTATTCATTGTCGTCCTGCTCCATCTGGTGAGCTGTTATTGGTAATTGATGAATTTGCTCCGCTGGTATCTATGGGTATGTCATGTGACGAGTACTGTGCTGCCGATCAGTAATGTCGGAAGGTGTGGCGCATCATCCCAATGCGTCTGGACGGCACAGTACTAAAAGAAAAGAACAATATTATGATATATGCCAATCGATCTCGTGTGACGGCACGGAACGCGGTGCGTTCAGGGGTCGTCGGGATCCTCGCGACCCTGGCCGTGATGGGCGCCGCCGTCTCCGGCGCCGCGAGCGCGGCGGCGGAGACGCCGGTGCCGGTGCCGGTGTCCCCGGCCACCACCGGGGGCCCCGTCCGCCTCGACGGCGACGCGGTCGCCTCGCCCACACCCACACCCACACCCACACCCACGCCCTCGGCTCCGGCCTCGGCCTCGGCGTGCGGAATGGCCACCACCGAGAGCGGACTGAGCTCGACGTGCGCCGCGGGGAGCGACAGCAGCCCGATCACCTTCACCGCGACGGTGACGGCGTCGGACGGGAGCGTCCCCACGGGCAGGGTCCTCTTCGCCACCGACGGAGCGATCCTGGGAAGGGCCCAGCTCGTTGACGGTGTCGCCACTCTGACGATGTCGAGCCTCCCCGCGGGCGTGTACCGCGTCGTCGCCTACTACCCGGGTACGGCCCAGCTCGATCCGAGCCACACGCCTCTGCTGATCCAGCGCGTCGGCCTCGGCTGCCCGTGCACGCCGGGGCGCCAGACGGGCCTGATCAGGGTGCGGGTCAATGGGGCGACCAGGGATCCGGCCCCCGGGCAGAGAGTCCGCACCCAGATCGTGTTCGGCAGGAAGGCGTAGCCGGGCGAGCGGCACTCCCGCCCCGGTCACGGGCCGAGGCCTCCGCCCGGCCGGTCCCCGCGGAGGATGACCGGCGAGGCCGGTCCTGGTGGGAGGTGATCGGCGACGTACCGTTCGGCGTCCTCGGCCCGGTGGAAGTGCGGTCCGCCGCGGGAGACCCGGTCTCCGTCGGCGGGCCGAGGCCGCGTGCGCCGCTCGCCCTGGACGAGTGTCGCCGGATGTCGGCGGAGCCGCTGAGCGAGGGGCGCCGGCGGCTGCTCGGCGGCGAGCCGCCGAGGCGGGTGCGCCGCGTGATCACACCTGGGAATCGCCGTGCTCGCGCCCTCGCGCCGCGTGGAGGTGGCGGACGAGGCCGATCTCGGAGACGTTCTTGGTCAGCTCGACGGTGACCCAGCCCGCTATGTCCACCAGCCTTTGTTCCTGCCCCCACGGCAGCCCGGCGGTCCTGTCGGTGGAGTCGAGGTCGGCGTCGGTGAGCGGCAGCAACCCCGCCCGCCAGTCGTCCTTCAGCCCGCGCAGCCAGTCGGCCGCGGTCGCGGCGGTGCCCGGCCAGGTGATCTCCTCGCGCGCGGGCGCCCCCGATCCGAAGCAGTGCCCGAGCGTGGTCGTCCACCAGAAGCCGATGTGCCAGGTCAGCCACCCGATCGAGACGAGCGGCGCGGGATCGGGCTCCGGCACCTCCCAGTCGGCCACCCAGCGGCCCCGGCCGTCCGGCCGGACGGTCCAGCAGCCGGGGGCGGGCTCCCAGAGGCAGGCCGGATCGTCGAGGTCCTTCAGGTGATACTCGAACAGCGCCCATGCGATGTCGAGCTGCCGGATCAGTAGATCAACGCGGGGTACGGTCACGCGTGAACCCTGGCACCGCTCCCGGCTGCTCCGCCACCGCTTTTCACCGGCGCGGAGGCCGGGATGACGAGGACGACCGTGACCCGGCGGCACCCCTCACCGGGTGGGGGCGGTCACGGTCACCGCGCCGGCCCGCTTGTGCTCGCACCGGTCGGGGCCCGCGGCGGCCGGGCCGCCGAGCGGAGCACGGTCAGGGGCGGCGCTCCGCGAGCCGCCCGGTGACGACCCGGTACTCCCGCGGTGCGGGAGACTGGGAAGGTGACCACCGAGAACAACCGCTCCGGTCCGCCCGTGACCAGCGTCTCCATCGTGCTGCTCACGCTGGCGCGCCGGATCGAGACCGAACTCAACGCCGCCCTCGCGTCACTCGATCTCACTGTCAGCAGGCTCGGGCTGCTCGGTCACATCGCCGGCGTGCCCGGGGTGTCGTTCAGCGACCTGGCGCGGATGTCGGGTACGACGGTCCAGAGCGTCCACACCGCGGTGAAGGTGCTCGCCGGCGCCGGACTGGTGCGCGACAACACCGCCCGCGCGGGCTCCGCGTCGGCCATCGAGATCACACCCGAGGGCGCGCGCCTCCTCGACGCGGCGAGGGAGGCGATAGCCGAGGTCGACGACCTACTGTTCGGCCCCGCCGCGGACCCGATCCAGCAGCAGGTCGCCGGTGCCGTACGCGCCGCGTTCGGGGGTCTCTCCACGCCCTGACCCGCCCGCAGGGCCGCGCTCCACGCCTCATTCCTTCAGCTTCAGTCAGACTGAAGCTTTCGTGTTAGGCTTCAGGCTGCCTGAAGGTTGCGACGAAGGGGGAATCCGTGGAAGCCGTTCTGCTGTCGGTCCATGTGCTCGCCGGCATCGTGTTCGTTGGAGGCTCGGCCGTCGCGACGAGCCTGTTTCCCCGCTACGCGCCGGTCGCCACCGGCGTTCTCGCGGGGCCGGCCGTTAGCGGCGATCCGGCCGGTTCGCCGCCGGAGGCTTCGGGAGCCTCGGAGATCTCCGGGGCCTCCGGGGAGCGGAACCGGGCCGTGGCCGTCGCGCTGCACCGCATCACCCGGGTCTACGGCATCTTCGGCGTCCTTGTGCCCGTCGTCGGGATCGCCCTGGCCCTCGTCCAGGGTCGGATGGGCGAGGTGTGGATACTCATCTCCATGATCCTCACCGCGGTCGCGGGCGGCCTGCTGGCCCTGCGGATCCATCCCGGCCAGCGTGACGCGCTCGCCGACCCCGACGACGGCAGGCGCCTGCGCTCGCTCTCCATGCTCGCCGGGATCTACAACCTGCTGTGGGCGATCGTCGTCGTCCTGATGATCGCCCGGCCGGGCGCCTACCCGTGAGCACATCCCCGGACGGAAGGCCGGCGAGGCTCCTCGCCGGCCTTCCGGCATGCCGTCGCGGGTCTCCCCGCCCCACTCGCCCCCGAAAAGCGCCTCCTGAAGGGCGGGACGGGCCCCGGGCGGATTCCCGTCAGCTCGACGTCACCCCGCGGTAGGCGCTGAGCACCTGCAGGGCCCGCAGGGTCTCCACCCCCCGGTACTCCAGGGCGGAGGCCGCGCCGGGAGGCTCCCAGGTGATGGCCCATCCTCCGTCCGGCTGCTGGTCGGCCGCCAGCCGGTCCAGGTGGCCCTCGATCACGTCGTCGGCGAACAGCCGGCGCCAGCGGCTGTCAGGGCGGGGAGCGAGGTGCAACGGGGTGACCCCGTACTCCGGGTCCGCCGGGTCGCTCCGGTACCACTTCAGCTGGGGAAGCCACTCGCCCACCCGCTCGGCGAGGGGTTCGGCCCGATCCCGGTCCGGGACGTGTTCGAGGAACACGAGCGTCTCGGACATGGCGTGCGCGTCGTCGGGGAAGCCCTTCTCCAGTGCCGACCAGCACCAGTCGGTGGCCCGGGTGAGCCACGGGTGCTCCACGCCCATCCGGTGCAGCAGCCCGGCCAGCCCGGCGGTGGGGTTCAGCCCCGGCTTGTAGGTCCACTCCGACCAGTGCGCGGCCCTCGGATAGGCCTCCATGACCGGCAGGGACAGGGGCACCGCTCCGTCGGGCGCGGCGACCGTCGCCAGCCAGTCGCACGCCTGCGGCACCATCGGGCCGGTCGCGGGCACCCCCGCCGTCAGCAACGTCTGGAACGCGACCTCCACGTCGATGGGCAGGCTGTCGGGGCAGCGCTTGTCGGGTTCGAGGCCGTGGCCGAAGCCGCCGTCCGCGTTCCGGTAGGCGCGCAGGGCGTCCACCGCCCCGGTGGCGGGCGCCCCCTCGAAAAGGGTGGCGAACAGGCGGCGTTCGAGCAGGCGCCCCTCGCGCAGGATGAAGGTCCGAGCGGTGTCGAGAATGCTGTCACTCATGGTGTCCCATGCTGACGGGTGATCGGTCCGATCGTCTTGTACGAATCGGACGTCGCCGCGATCGGTCTTCCCGGTGCTCATCGGGCCCGGTCCGGCTGCCAGAGGGGTTCGCCGGACTCCTGGACCTCCCCGTCGGCGCCGAAGATCAGGAACCGGTCGAAGTCGGCGGCGAACCACCGGTCGTGGGTGACGGCGAGCACGGTGCCCGAGAAGGAGGCGAGGCCGTCCTGGAGCGCCTCCGCGCTGGCCAGGTCGAGGTTGTCGGTCGGCTCGTCGAGCAGCAGCAGGGTGGCCCCCGACAGTTCGAGCAGCAGGATCTGCAGGCGTGCCTGCTGCCCGCCGGAGAGGGTCTCGAAGAGCTGCCGGCCCGCGGGGGCGAGCTCGTAGCGGGCGAGGGAGGCCATGGCGTCGTTGAGCGTCAGCGACCCGGCGGCGGTGACGATGTCGGCGGGAGTCCGTCCGGCCAGGTCGGGCCGGGTGTGCGTCTGGACGAAGTGGCCGGGCACGACCCTGGCCCCGAGTTCCACGGTGCCCCGGTGGAGTACCGGCGCGGACGCCGGGGCGGGCGACGCCGAGGGGAACGCGCCGCTCCCCGACTCGGCCAGCAGCCGCAGGAAGTGGGACTTTCCCGAGCCGTTCGGGCCGAGGATCGCCACCCGCTCCCCGTAGCGGACCTCGACGTCGAACGGCTCCGTCAGGCCGGTCAGCTCCAGGCGGGTGCAGGTGAGCGCGCGCTTGCCGGTACGGCCGCCTCTCAGGCGCATCCGGACGTTCTGCTCCCTGGGCGCGCTCTCGGGCGGGCCTGCCTCCTCGAACCTGCCCAGCCGGGTCTGGGCGGCCCGGTAGGCGGAGGCGACGGAGTCGTTGTTGGTCGCCTTCTGGCGCAGGGTGTGGACCAGCTTCCTGAGGCGGGCGTGCTCCTCGTCCCAGCGGCGGCGGCGCTCGTGCAGGCGCTCGTTGCGGTCGAGGCGGGCCTGGGCGTAGGTGGCGAAACTCCCGCCGTGGGTCCACACCCCGCGTGACTCCACGGTGATGACGCGGGTGGCCGCGTTGGCGATCAGCTGGCGGTCGTGGGAGACGAGCAGGACGGTTTTCCCGGTGGCCCCCAGCTGTTCCTCCAGCCACTGCTTGCCGGAGACGTCCAGGTAGTTGTCGGGTTCGTCGAGCAGCAGGACCTGGTCGGGGCCGCGCAGCAGCGCCTCCAGCGCGAGCCTTTTCTGCTCCCCGCCCGACAGCGTGCCGATGTCGCGGCCGGCCACGTGCTCGTAGCTCGCGCCCATGGCCAAGGTGGTGCAGGCGCTCCAGGTGACCTCGAGGTCGTAGCCGCCGGCGTCGGCGTAGTCGCCGAGGGCGCGGGCGTAGGCGAGCTGGGTCTCCTCCAGGTCGCGCTCGCCCATCGCGCGCTCGGCCCGCTCCAGCTCGGCGGTCGCGGCGCGCACGCGGTCGGGGGCCACCGACAGCAGCAGCTCGCGTACCGTCTGGCCCCCGTGGATGCCCCCGATGAACTGGCGCATCACGCCGAGCCCGCCGGACGCGGTGACCCGCCCGGCGGAGGGGTGGAGGTCGCCGGCGACCAGCCGTATCAGGGTCGTCTTTCCGGCCCCGTTGGGGCCCACCAGCGCCGCGGTGACGCCGTCGCCGACGCGGAAGGACACCTCGTTGAGCAGCAGCCGTCCGTCCGGCAGCACGTAGGTCAGCGCGTCGGCCTCGACATGTCCCACGGTGGCGTCTCCTCGAAGGTGGCGGTCCCCATCGCGTCGGAGAGAAACCGCAGCCAGAACATTGGTCATACACTATGAACATTGATCGGGCGGCTTCTCAAGCCATTAAGCCCCCGCAAGGGGAAAGGCGGGGATCGGAGGATCGTGAGCGCTACGCCGGGCAGGAGAACGCGGCGCCAGAGCGGTGAGACGGCGCCGGGGGTGTGGCTGCGTCCCCCGCGCGAGGGCCGGGCCGAGCCGGCCGTCACCCTCGGGCGGATCGTGGGGGCGGCCGTGGAGCTGCTGGACGAGGAGGGAGCCGGCCGGCTGACCATGCGCCGCCTCGCCGAGCGGCTGGAGACCGCCGCCACCACGCTCTACCTGCACGTCGAGACCAAGGACGACGTGCTGGACCTCGCGCTCGACGCCGTGTTCGGCGAGGTGCCCGTCCCGCCGGGGCCTGGGGGCGCGTGGCGCGACGACATCACCGCTCTGATCACCGAGTGGCGCGCCACCATGCTGCGCCACCCGTGGTCGGTGACGGTGCTGGACCGCCCCCTGCTGGGCCCCAACGTCCTGGCCCGCACCGAATACCTGTACGCCGCGCTGGCGAGGGCGGGTTTCACCGGGCCGGACCTGACCGCCGCCGCCTACGCCCTGGCCAACCACGTCATCGGTTCGGCGACGATGCAGGTCGCCGGGGCCGGGTACGGCGAGTCCGAGTGGAGCTGGGCCGGTGACCTGCACGTACGGGCCCGCCGCGAGCTGTATCCGACTCTCGCCGCGCAGGGGGCCCCGATGGGCGACGACTGGGACCCGATGTTCACCGCCGGGCTGAACTACCTCCTGGACGGCATCGGGTCGCGGATCCGGTGAGCCGGGCCGCGCGCCGCGCACGACGAGTGGGCGCCGAGGTCGGCGGTCCTCGCCGGAGGCCCCGCGCGGATTCCCGTTCACCTGGTGATCGGCCCGGAGCGCGCGGTCGGTACGCTCGCGGCCGGGAAGGGAGGCGGGATGCTTTTCGCCGTCGCGGTCGTGTTCGGGCTCACCTGGTGGCTCGGGTGTTACGTGATCGCCCGGGATCCCCGGGAGCGCGGGCCGAGGCGGGCGGGCCTGGGGCTGCTCGCCTACGGCGTCGCGCTGGCGATCGCCCAGGTGCTCACCGCCGTACCGGATCCCGCGGCGGAGGTGCTGGGCACGGTCGAGACCGCGCTGGTCCACCTCCCCGCGCTGCTCTGGACGGGCGCCGTGCTGACCCTCGTTCCCGGTGGCGGGCGGCTGGACCGGGTCTGGTCCAGGGGGCTCGTCCCGCTCACGCTCGTGGCTTTCGCGTGGCTGCTGGTGTCCGGTCTGGGCGAGGGGGTGAGCCTCGCGGCACGAGTGGTGACCGGGGTGTTGCTGCTGTTACCACTGGCCGGGGTGCTGGTGCTGCTCGTGCGGGCCAGGCCGCCGCGGGCCGGATGGCTGGCGGCGGTCGCCACGCTGTTCTTCGGGCAGGGGACCGCGCTGCTCATGTTCCCGCTGTTCGGGCCGCCCGGCCTGCTCTCCATCATCGCCATCGACGTGGACATGGTCCTGCTGGGCGTGGCCATCGCGATGTCCAGCGCGTTCCAGGCGGGCGAGGCGCTCTGGCGCGACATGCTGCGGTCCCTGCTGGGGGCGGCGGTCGTGGCCGTGGTGTCGGGCGGCCAGGTCGTCCTGGTCATCGCGCTGGGCGAGCCCACGCCCGCACTCTCCGCGCTGCTGTTCGGCGTGATCGCGGTGGCCGTCGCCGTGCAGACGCTGGCCGGTCCGGTGCACCGGGCGCTGGACCGGATCGCCTTTCCCGGTGACCCGGAGATCCGCCGCGAGCGGGCCGAGCTGCGCGCGACGTCCGAGGCGCTGCCGCGCCGCGAGCAGGGCCCGCCGCCGCCGGACGAGGCCGAGTTCGTACGGCTGACGCGGCGCGCCCTGGCCAACTACGGCGATCTGGGCAAGCTCGCCAGCAGCCCGCTCGCGAACCTGCCGGTGATCGACGCGCGGATCACCGGCGACATCCCCCTGGAGCGGGCGGCCGAGCTGAAGCACCTGCTGCTGGAGAGCGTCCAGCGGCTCAAGCCCCGCGACGGCGAATTCGGCACCAGCGAGGAGTGGCGGTTCTACAACGTCCTGTACTTCCCGTACGTCCGGGGGCTGCGTCCCTACCGGCGCGGGGCCGACCGCGCCGGGCTCGCCACCGCCGAGCGGCAGGCGTTCGACTGGTTCGTCCGCGAAGTTCCCGAACGTACGCTCTACAACTGGCAGAACGCGGCGGCCAAACTCGTCGCCGACGATCTTCGCCGGGAGAACTGGCAGTGAATGGCAGTGCCATGTCTGCAGATGGCACCGGGTGAGGCGGTGTGCTGAGTGCGTCGGAAGCGACATCCTCAGCGAAGGAGACATCGATGACCACGACCACCCCCACCGCCCGCCGCACCCCCCTGCTGACCCGCGTGCTGTGGACGGACGCCTTCCTCACCGGAGGGTTCGCGCTTCTCCTGGCCGCCGCCGCGACCCCGCTCGCCGGCCTGCTCGCCCTTCCCGAGCCGCTGCTCCGCTGGAGCGGGATCGGGTTGCTGCCGGTCACCGCGTTCATCGTCTACCTGGCCGGGCGCCCGGTCCCGCCCAGGGGAGGCGTCTGGGCGCTGATCGTCCTCAACGCGCTGTGGACCGTGGACAGCGTCTTCCTGCTGTTCACCGGCTGGGTGGATCCCAACCCGCTGGGCATCGCCTTCATCGTCGCCCAGGCTCTCCTGGTCGGAGTTTTCGCCGAACTCCAGTACGTCGGTCTGCGCCGCGCCTGATCGCGGGTCGTCGAAGGTCCCATCGCCCCGCCCCCGGGCCGTGAAGGTCCCGCCGCCCCGCCCCGGGCCGTGAAGGTCCCGCCGCACCCGGCACGGGCGGCGGGACCCTTCACGCCGAGGCCGACGCCGGGCCGTCGCCGCGATCCACTCGCGGCTCGCCGCCGGCGCGGCCCCCAGCGGGCACCTCACCGGGACGGCACACGTGAGAGCCGCCCTCCAGGCCGTCCGGGAACACCGCTCACACGATTTCGATGACGTGTTTGCCGCGCACGCCGCCGGCCTCCAGCGCCCGGTGGGCCTCGGCGATGTCGGCGAGAGGGTGAACCGTGTCGACGACCGGCCGCAGTGCCCCGCTCTCCGCCAGCCGGGCCAGGTCGGCGAGGAGCCGGTGGGTGGGGTTGCCGCTGAAGAACCGTACGCGCCGCGGGCCGAACACGGTGGAGGCGAGGATGTACGCCAGCGACGACAGCATGTGCTCGGAGTCGAAGGTGATCGAGACCATGCGTCCTCCCGGTGCCAGGAGCCGGCGGTAGGCGCTGAGCTCGGTGCCGATCGCGGTGTCGAGAACGACGTCGAAGGGGCCGAGGTCGGCCGGGCCGGTGGTCGCGTAGTCGAAGACCTCGTCGGCGCCGAGGTCGCGGACGAAGTCGAGGTTCCGGGCCCCGGCGAGCGCGGTGACATGCGCGCCGTACGCCCGTCCGAGCTGGACGGCGACGCTGCCGACCCCGCCGCTCGCACCCCGCACGAGCAGCCGCTCACCCGCCTTGAGACGGGCCTTGTCCCGCAGGGCGGTGATCGACGTCGTGCCCCCGGCGAGCAGGGCCACGGCCTGGGCCGGGTCGAGCCCCGCCGGGGCGAGGGCCAGGTGCCGGGGGCGGACGGCCACGAACTCGGCGGCGCTTCCGAACCTCCGAGGCAGCAGCCCCCACACCCGGTCGCCCACCGAGAGGCCGGGCACGGGGGAGTTCAGGGCGGCGACCTCGCCGGCGAAGTCGATCCCGGTGCCCTTCGGGAAGCTCCGTCCCGTGATCAGGCGCATCTTCCCCGCCCGGCCCAGAAGCTCACCCCCGTTCACGCTGGCGGCGTGCACGCGCACCAGGACCTCACCCGGCCTCGCGACCGGTTTCGGCAACGTGCCCTCGTACAGCACCTCCGGCGGTCCGTACCTGTCGTACCGGGCCGCACGCATCTCGCTCACTTCTGCTCTCCCCGTCTGTCCGGCCGTCTGCCGGGCTTCCGCATGGTCGTGACGTCGGCCGGGCCTCCGGCGGCGCGGCGCGAGGGCACCCGGGCAGGCGTCATCGCGCCCCGGCACCTCGCCGATCGGACGAGGGTGCGGGCCGTGCCCACCGTCGTGTTCCCGCGGCCGCGCCGGTCACCATCGACCCGGAACGAACTCCGTACGCCCGGAAAATCGGGCGCCGATCTCCACGTATGCCCAGGTTAACTCTGTAAACGGATAGGGTGTTCCACTTGAGATAATGTGAGAAACATGTCCACCCATTCCTCTCGGATACCGCGTCCCGCCGATGTCGCGCCCGCCGACACGGCCGGGCTGCGCGCGGACGCGCTGCACAACCGCAACCGCATCCTCGCCGCCGCCCGCGAGGCGTTCGCCACGCTCGGGCTCGGCGTGCCGATGGCCGCGATCGCCCGCCGCGCCGGGGTCGGGATGGCCACCCTCTACCGGCGCTTTCCCACGCGGGAGGCGCTGATCACCGAAGTGTTCGCCGACCAGCTGACAACGTGCGTGTCGGTCGTCGACGACGCCCTCGCCGACCCCGACCCGTGGCACGGATTCCGTACGGTCATCGAGAAGGTGTGCGCCATGCAGGCCGTCGACCGGGGATTCACCGCGGCGTTCCTGACGGCCTTTCCCGACGCGGTCGACTACGAAAGGGAACGCGTCCGCGCCGAGCACGGCTTCGCCGAGCTGACCCGGCGGGCCAAGGACACCGGACGCCTGCGCGCCGACTTCGACCACGCGGACCTCACGCTGTTGCTCATGGCCAACAGCGGCATCGTCGCCGAATCCACCGAGGCCGCGCTCGCGGCGTCCCGCAGGCTTGTCGCCTACCTGCTCCAGTCCTTCCAGGCCGATCACGCCGCCCCCCTGCCACCGGCACCCCCGCTCGGCCTGCGTCACATGTACTGCCCCTCGCCGGCGCGCTCCACCGGGTAGTCCCCGCGCTCCCCGGTGTCCGGCGCGGGCCGTGAAGTGAGGGAGGCCCCGGCCGGGCGACGGTTCGCCCTCGCCGCCGGCGTGCGCCTCGTCACCCTCGTCCGGGTTTCGCGGGAGTGCCTCACCGAACGGACCGGCCGCCCCTCACACCGGCCGGCCGAGCGTCCTCCGGCCCGCGCGAAGACCCGGATTCCGCACGGGCGGAACGGCGAGTCCAGCTGCCGAAACACCTGTTGACACCGTGGTTCGGGAAGATCAGCCTTGTGGCGTGAATTCTGACGGTGTGACCTTTCTGCAAACCGATCTCGAGCAGCCCCATGCCGGGATCGACGATCCGGGCCCGGTGTCACGGGTGCCCCCGGCGGCCGGTGAGGTGCCGGGGGGTGGGGTCGTGGTGGAGTTCGCCGGTGCGCGGGGTGGGGTGGCGCCGTTGACGTGGGGGCAGGCGTCGATCTGGCGGTTGACCACGTGGCGGGCGGCGGGGGA
>NZ_JBPJUQ010000045.1:0-90483 GCF_051192615.1 Streptosporangium sp. G11 | reverse complement strand
GCCCCGCTCCAGCGCCCACGCCCGCTGGTGCAGCTTGAGGGCGAACCCGATCCCGCGCCCGGCCAGGGCGCCGGTGATGTGGGAGTGCAGCACCCGCTCCGCGCCGGTCGTCCCCAGGAAGCCGACCGACGCGCCCACCAGCGTCCCGCCCTCGTACGCTCCGGCCACGTAGTTGCCCGCGTGCGACAGTGCCCGCATCATCTCCACCGTGACGGGCGCGCCACCGGCGTCGGGGTGCCAGATGTCGTCGAACAGGCGGAAGACGTCCTCGAACTCCTCGATGGAGTGCAGTTCGCGCAACACCACGCCGTCCACCCTGGCGTCCCCCTGGTTCGCCGGTGACACCACGCCGCTCACCTGGGTCCCTCCCTGGTCCGCCGGTGACACCATGCCGTTCACCTGGGTCTTTCCCCGGTTCGCCGGTGACACCACGCCGCTCACGCGAGTACCGCCCGGATCAGGCCCGCCAGCAGTGCCGCGCGGCCGGGCATCTCGGCCACGACGACGTGCTCGTCGTCGGCGTGGGCGCCGCCGCCCACCGCGCCGAGCCCGTCGAGGGTGGGGCAGCCGATCCCGGCGGTGAAGTTGCCGTCTGAGGCTCCGCCCACGCCGAGACCGGTGAGGGGGGCGAGCCCGAGATCGGCGGCGACCTCCCGGGCGAGGGCGAACAGCCCGGCCGACGAGGCGTTCTCCAGGGGAGGGCGGTTCGGGCCTCCCATGATCTCAAGCCGGGTCCCGGCGATCCGGGGGGCGAGGGCCCGCATCAGCTCGTCCACCCGCCTCTGCGTGTCCAGGGTGGGCACGCGGGCGTCCACCGCCAGGCGGGCCAGCGCGGGCACGGTGTTGACCGTGGTCCCGGCCGACAGCACGGTGGGCGTGACGGTGACCGGCCCGAGGGACGCCCACGTCATCTGGCCGCCGCCCGTCCGGTGGCCGTTGGGGCCGTCGCCGTGGTCTCGGCCGCTGTCTCTCTGGTCGCTGTCCCCTGGGTCGCCGTCCCTCTGGTGGCCGTCCCCCTGGTCGCCGCCCGCCCGGCTGTCGCCCGCCTGGCCGTTGCCCGCCGGGCCGTCGTTCACCAGGCCGGCGATGCCGGTGACGGAGAGGATCTGGTGGGCCAGCTCGACCCCGGCGTTCGCGCCCTTGCCGGGGTCGAGCCCCGCGTGCGCGCCGCGGCCGTGCACCACGACCTCGTACACCGACGTGCCCTTGCGTGCGATCTTGAGCGCGCCGCCCTCGGCGCTCGCCTCCAGGACGAACGTGGCCGCGAGGCCACGCGCCGACTCCTCGACCAGCGCGCGCGAGGTCGGAGACCCGACCTCCTCGTCCCCGGTGACCAGCACGCACACCCCGTCCGGTGACGGCAGCGCGGCCAGCGCGTGGAACATCTGGACCAGCCCGGCCTTCATGTCGAACACCCCGGGGCCCCGGGCGATCCCGTCGGCGATCGACCAGGGGCGGGCCGGGAGGGAGCCGATCGGCCAGACCGTGTCGTGGTGGCCGAGCAGCAGCACCCTGGGCGTGCCGAAGGTCCACCGCAGGTGGGTGACCCCGCCGATCACGATCGTCTCGGCCCTGACACCGAGCCTGCGGTACCCCTGGTCGGCGACCACCCGCGCGCTGCGGGCCACCGCCAGGTGGTCGGCGGAGAACGACTCGCAGACAACGAGCTCTTCCAGGTCCTCAAGCATGACGTCCAGGTTCACCGTGCTCGCCTCTCCGTTGATCCGTTACTACCGCGACCGTATGACAGGCCGGGGCGCCGGGACTCGTCCGGCCTCCCTAAGAGGGGCCGGGTTCTTCGTGCGTCCGGCCAAGAGCGCCCGTCTCACGCGGCGCCGACGGCCGTCGGCGCCGGCCGGTGCCGACCGGCGACTGAGTGAAGGAAAGCTACAGAGAGCATCACAGGAGTGGAGATAATTGACGCAGATGGCAGGTCGAACGTATTGTCCGGACAACGCCTACACCTCGATATTCATGCCCTGACCTCGAAGAACACCCAACGGAGCGTTCATGAAGCGACTAGCAGCGGCAGCGGTTTCCCTCTGCCTCGCCGCCGCCACCGCGGCGTGCGGCGGCAACGCGGACAGCTCCGCCGGTGGCGTCTTCACCACGATCGACGCGCTGAAGCCGGGCATCGACGCCAACGCGCCGATCAACCCGTACAACCCCAAGGGCAACACCTTTCGCGGGTACAACGCCGAGTGGCTCGGGTGGACCAAGAACCACCTGACCGATCCGAACCAGTTCTACCCGGGCGTCGCGCAGAGCTGGCAGATCGCCCCCGACCAGTCCTCGATCACCCTCAGGCTCCATCCGGGCGGCAAGTGGTCCGACGGCGAGCCGATCACCGCGGAGGACGTGAGGTTCTCCATCGGCCTGGCCTACACCCAGGGCGGCACCGCCTACGCCCTCGACCCCTCCGCGGCCGGTACGGCCTCCGACATCAAGATCGTGGACGACAGGACGATCAAGATCACCCAGGCGGCGAAGAACCCGAGCTCCTCCTTCGTCCGCAGCGTCATGGAGACCGTCATCGTCCCCGAGCACGTCTGGCGCGGAGTGCTGCCCGCCGACTTCTGGCAGAAGCTGAAGCTCGCGCAGAGCACCGCCCCCGGCGCCGAGGCGGCGCGGGCCGGGATCACCAGCCTCGCGGACAAGGTCATCTCCTTCGCCCCGGCCAGGGACGTCTCCGCCGGGCCGTTCGTCCTGAAGCGCGTCAACCCGGGCGAGGCGCTGCTGGTCAAGAACAAGAACTTCTACAACGCGGCCAACGTCGCCGCCGACCAGGTGCGCATCCTCAACTACACCGGCAACGAGCAGGTCTGGAACTACCTGGTCGCCGGAAGGCTGGACAGCGCGCCGTTCACCGCGGTCCCCGCGGGGGTGATGCGGCGGATCGCCGAGACCCCGGGCAACGCCGTCGTCAGGGGATACTCGCCCGTCAGCGAGGGATTGGCGTTCAACCAGTCCAGGAAGCCCTACGACAACGTGCACGTCCGCCGGGCGCTGGCCTACCTGATCGACCGCAAACAGGTCACCAAGGTCGCCTCCCCCGAGGGCGGCACCGCCTCGGTCACCACCTCGGGCCTTCACCAGCAGGCCGCGAAGGCGTGGCTGGGCGACGGCCTCGCCACCCTGGACCCGTACCGGCACGACCCCGCCAAAGCCGAGAGCGAGCTGCGGGCCGCCGGGATGAGGAAGGTCGACGGCAGGTGGACGATGCCCGACGGCAGCCCCTGGAAGATGACCATCAACGTGCCCGCGTCCTTCTCCGACTGGCTGGCCGGCGCCAAGGCCGTCACCAGCCAGCTCAACGACGCCGGGATCGACGCGGAGGTCGTCACCACCGCCGACTACCCGCTCTACCTGGAGGAGATGGCGGCCGGGAAGTACGACCTCGGCTTCTGGCTGGTGGCGCTCGGCCCCGCCCCGTACAACATCTTCCAGCGCCTGTACGGGGCCCAGAACGGCTGGCAGCTCTTCGGCGGCAGGCTCAAGCACGTCGCCCCCGGCACGGAGGGCAACTGGATGGGCGGCGCCGAGGTCATCGACGTCAAGGGCGCGGGCAGGGTCAACCCCGGCGAGCTGGCGGTCAAGCTGAACTCCGTCCCCGAGGCGGAGCAGCGGCGGATCGTCTCGACCCTCGCCAGGACCGCCAACCAGGACCTCCCGGTGATCCAGCTCTGGGACTACGTCAACACCCAGGTCGTCAACACCACCCGTTTCAGCGGATTCCCGCGCGACGACAGCGACGCGCTGCGCCTCACCTCAGGGGTCTGGCTCCAGCTCGGCATGGTCAAGAGGAAGTAGCCACATATGACGGTCATCGCACGCCGCCTCGCGGGCCACCTCGTCCGCGGGCTCGCCATGATCCTGGTGGTCACCACGATCAGCTTCGTGATCATCAGGAACATCCCCGGCGACCCCATGAAGGCCCGCTACGAGAAGCTGGTCGAGCAGGGCATGTCGCCCGACCAGGCCGAGCGCGCCACGGCGGTGCTGTACGGGTTCATGCCCAAGGGCACGATGTGGGAGCAGTACGTCGACTACATGAGGGGCCTGCTGCACCTCGACCTCGGCCAGTCGCTGAGCGTGCCCGGCGCGGAGGTGACCACCCTGCTCGGCGCGGCGGCCACGTGGACGATCCTGCCGGTCCTCGTCGGCACCCTGCTCAGCTTCGCGGTCGGCATCATCCTGGGCGTCTACGCGGCGATCAAGCGGTCGAGCAAGCTGGGGGACATCCTGGCCGTCTCCGGCTCGCTCCTGCACGGCCTGCCGCAGTACGTCCTCGCGCTGATGCTGAGCGCGGTCTTCACGACCCTGCTGCCGATCTTCCCCGCGAGCGGCACGGCGGACGTCACGCTCGACCCCGGGCTCAACGCCGCCTACATCGGCTCGCTGGTCCAGTACGCCACGCTGCCGGTCCTGACCTACGCGCTGGCCGGATACGGGGGCTGGATCCTGGCGATGAAGTCGAGCGTGGTCACCGTGCTGGGCGACGACTTCATCCTCGCCGCCGAGCTGCGCGGCATGAAGCGCGGGATCATCTTCCGCTACGTGGCGCGCAACGCCATCCTGCCGCTGTTCACCATCCTGGCGCTCTCGCTGGGCCTGCTGTTCGGCGGCGCGATCTTCATCGAGCGGATATTCACCTACCCGGGGCTGGGCCTGCTCCTGCTCAACAGCATCACCGACCGCGACTACGCGCTGATGGGCGGGGCCTTCCTGCTGATCACCGTGGCGATCGTCATCGCCAACATCGTGGCCGACATGCTCTACACCGCCATCGACCCACGGGTCCGTTCCGGACAGGAGGCCTCATGACCGGGCGAATCAAGGGAGCCGTGCGAGACGGCCTCCCGGTGACACGGGCCGCGGAGAGCCTCGCGAGCCCGTACGCGTACCCGGTGGAGGTGGTCGCGTGACGGCGCCGGTCATCACCCCGGGCGGCGCTCCGGTCGGGGCTCCGGGCGGCGCTGGCAGCCCCGCCGTCTCCGGCACCCGCGCGACGCTGCGGCGCAACTTCCGGCGCGGCGTCTGGCGGGTCCTGAAGCGCAAGCCCAGCAGGATCGTGGGCGTGGCCATCCTGGGCGTTTTCGCGTTCATGGGGATCTTCGGGCCGCTGCTCTACCCCGCGCGGCTGCCGCGCGACGACAACGCGCTCTACGCCGCGCCGAGCCTGGCGCACCCCTTCGGCACCGACTTCGAGGGCACCGACGTGCTCGCCCTGGTGGTCACCGGGTCCCGGTACGTCCTGATGACCGCGCTGGTCACCGCCGTCATCACGGTCGCCCTCGGCACCGCCGTCGGGCTGTTCGCGGGGTTTCGGCGCGGGCGCTGGGACGCCGTGCTCATGCGGATCACCGACATGAAGCTGACCATCCCCGCCCTCCCGCTGCTGCTGGTCCTGTCGACCGTCTGGAAGTTCACCAGCGCGTTCGAGATGGGCCTGGTGCTCGGGCTCCTCGGCTGGGGCGGCGTGGCACGCGCCGTGCGGGCACAGACCCTCTCGCTGCGCGAGCGGGGCTTCATCGAGGCGGCCAGGGGGCTCGGCCTGTCCAGCAGGCACATCATCGGCAGGGAACTGCTGCCCAGCATGGCCCCCTTCATCGCGATGAACATGCTCATCGCGGTGACCGGCGCGGTGTACGCGCAGGTGGGCCTGTTCTTCCTGGGCGTCCTGCCCTTCGACGCCAACAACTGGGGCGTCATGCTCAACCTCGCCGTGTTCGGCGGCGGCGCGCTGACGACGACCACCGCGCTGCCGTACATGCTGGCGCCGCTGCTGGCGATCCTGCTGCTCACCCTGGGCATCGTCCTCGTCGTCGACGCCATGGACGAGATCTTCAATCCCCGGCTGCGGGAGGACTGAACAGATGTTCACACGTTCGGAGAAGGTGTCCGTGACGCCGGGCGAGCGGCCGTCCGCCGCCGTGGAGACCCGGCGCGCCCGGCGCGCTGGGGGTGGCCTGAGCACGGAGGACGCCGGAGGCGCGGCGAGCCCCCGCGAGGCGAGGAGAGGCGGGCCGCCCGGAGTACGCGTCAACGATCTGTCCGTCGTCTACCGGACGTCGGCGGGGGAACTGCCCGCCGTGTCGGGAATCGATCTCGAGCTGGTGCCCGGGACGATCACCGGGGTGGTCGGCGAGTCGGGGTCCGGCAAGTCCACCCTGGCGCTGTCGCTGCTCAACGCGGTCCAGCCCCCCGGCAGGATCCGCTCGGGCAGCGTGGAGATCGACGGGCTCGGCAACGTCATCGAGCTGCGGGGCGACGATCTGCGCCGGGCGCGGGGACGGCACATCGGGTACGTCTTCCAGGCCGCCCAGAACTCCCTCAACCCCCTCAAGACGGTCGGCAAGCAGCTCCTCGACCTGGGCCGCTCACACGACATCCGGGACCTGCGAGGGCTGGTCAAGGACGCCAAGGACCTGCTCGGCAGGATGGGCATGGACGGCGCGCGCGTGCTCGACTCCCACCAGCACGAGCTGTCCGGCGGGATGCGCCAGCGGGTCGGCATCATGCTCGCGCTGGTGCTCAACGCCCACCTCGTCGTGCTGGACGAGCCCACGACCGCGCTCGACATGATCACCCAGGCCACGATCCTGCGGATCATCAAAGAGGTCCACGAGGAGCGCGGGCTCACCACGCTCGTCATCACCCACGACCTCGGCGTGGTGGCCGAGGTCGCCGACCGGCTCGCCGTCATGTACGGCGGGCGCGTGGTGGAGCAGGGGCCGACCACCGAGGTGCTCGGCGCCCCCCGCCACCCCTACACCCAGGGCCTGATCCGGGCCATCCCGCGCCTGGTCGGCGACATCGGGGAGGCCAGGGCGCTGCCCGGCCGCCCGCCGACGCTTGGGACCGTTCCGTCGCGGGGATGCGTCTTCAGGGAGCGTTGCGAGCTGCGCATGGACGTCTGCGAGACCGAGGAGCCGCCCGCGGTCTCGCGCGGCGAGTGGATCGTGGCCTGCCACGCCGTCGCCGCCCGCCACGCGGACGAGGACGCGCACGCCGCGCGTGCCGCGAACGGGACCGGCGACGGAGCCGCGACCGGGAGCGGAGTCGCGAACGGGAGCGGGAACGGAAACGGGGCCGGGAACACGAACGGGAACGCGTACGAGGGCCGGGACGCGGTTTCGCGGGGAGCCGGACGGGCCGCCGGGACACACGGACCGAGGGAGAAAGCGTGATCACTGGTCAGGGAGTCACGAAGACCTTCAAGCAGCGGGGCGGTTTCCTCGCCGGACGGGAGGTGAAGGCGCTGCGCGGTGTCGACTTCGCCATCCCGAAGGGCGGGGCGGCGTCGTTCATCGGGGAGTCGGGCTGCGGCAAGACGACGCTCGGACGGATCATCGCCGGGCTGGAGAGCCACGACTCCGGAGAGATCACCATCGACGGCACGCCCATGTCGTCGCTGCGCCCGAAGCAGCGCGAGCCCTACTTCCGCCGCATCCAGCTCATCCACCAGGACCCGTACTCGGCGCTCAACCCGACCCGCACGGTGCACCAGACGCTGGACGCGCCGCTGTCGCTGCGGGCCGCGCAGACCGGCCGCTCGCGGTCGTGGGTGGACGGGCGTGCCCAGGAGCTGCTGGAACTGGTCGGTCTCGACCCCGGCTACGTGCTGCCCCGCTACCCCCACCAGCTCTCCGGCGGCATGCGCCAGCGGGTCGTCATCGCCCGCGCCCTCACCGTCGACCCCGACATGCTCGTCGCAGACGAGGCCGTCTCCATGATCGACGTATCCCTGCGGCTGGGCATCCTCGCCCTGCTCAAGGACCTTCGCGAGCGCCTCGGGGTGAGCGTGCTGTTCATCACCCACGACGTGGCGACCGCGCGCTACATCGGTGACGACGGCGAGCTCTACGTCATCTACCGGGGAGAGGTCGTCGAGCGCGGCCACGTCGAGACGATCATCTCCGGCCCCGTGCACCCGTATACCCAGTCGCTGCTGTCGGCCATCCCCGTGCTGCACGGCCTGGAGCGGCCCGGCGAGGAGCCGGTGACGCCGACCGGGGCGCTCGACGAGAGCCGCCTCGACGCGGGCTGCCTGTTCGCCCGGCGCTGCCCGTTCCGTACCGGCCGCTGCGAGTCGGAGCATCCGCGGCTCGGCCACGGGGGCGGCACGCCCCAGGAGCACGCCTGTTTCCACCCCGCTCCCCGTGACGTCGTCGCCATGCCGGTCGGCGTTTCGTGAGCCCGCTGGGAAACGGTCCCGGGGCGGGGCCGTGGGGCGAGGCGCCAGGGGGCCCTGAAGCGCCGGGAACCCGCGAGACGTCCGGGGCGCGTGCGGCGTCCGGGATCCGCGAGGCCGTCGCCGCCGACGCGGCGGCGCTCGCGGGGATCGCCGGGGCGGCGCTCACCCATGACGCGGAAGAGGCCGCGAGCCTGGTCGCTAGGCTCGCCGCGCCGCCCGCCGGCCGGTCCTGGACGGCACTGGTGACGCGAGGTCTCGACGGCGTGGCGTTCGCCTCCATGTCGGCGCGCGACCCGCACGCGGGCCACATCGACCTGCTCGCCGTGCGTCCCGAGGCCCGGGGGGCGGGTCTCGGCCGGGCGCTGGTCGCCGCGGCCGAGGACTGGCTGCGCGGCCGGGGGGCGACCGAGGCCCGCCTCGCCGGCAATCCGCCCTGCTACGCCTGGCCCGGCATCGACGTGCGCTACACCGAGGCCGCCTGCCTCGCCGAGAGCCTCGGCTACGAGCGCTACAACGTCGCCTGGAACATGACCGCCGACCTCACCGGAGACCTGTCCGTCGACGCTGATCTGGCGTGGCTGGCGGACGCCGGGGTCACCGTGCACGCCGCCGCCCCGGGCGACCGCGCCGCCGTGTCGGCCTTCGCCAGGGAGCAGTGGAACGCCAACTGGGCGTGGGAGGCGGAGCAGGCCGCCGGCTGCCATTACGCCGTCAGGGAAGGCGAGATCCTCGGCTTCGCCGCGTGGGGTTCGAGGCCCTCCTGGTTCGGCCCCATGGGCACCGCGCCGGCCGCGCGGGGCCTGGGCGTCGGCCGTGTGCTCCTACGCCGCTGCCTCGCCGAGCAGCGGGCCGCGGGCATGTCGAGCGCCCAGATCGGCTGGGTCGGGCCGCTGCGCTTCTACGCCCGGGCGGTCGGCGCGCACGCCGAGCGGGTCTTCTGGCTCTACCGCCGTGGCCTGCGGTGAGGGCGTTCGCCGACCGGGACGGCCCGGCGGGCGGGCCTCCACCCGGTACGCGGCCACAACGCCCTCACTGTCAGAAGATCATCTAATTGGCAGTAGTGAGACGGGACAACTAACGACATGGGACGTCATGAGTGATCAACTAGCCACACTGTCCACGCTTTCCACCGAGCAGAGCGACCCGCGCTACAGCCGGATCGACCGGCTCCCCACCGAGCAGGTGGCCCGGCTGATGAACGCGGCGGACACCGCGGTGCCCGCGGCGGTGGCCGAGGCGATCCCGGAGATCTCGGCTGCGGTGGACGCGGTCGTGGCCCGGATGAAGGCGGGGGGCCGGCTGTTCTACGTGGGCGCGGGGACGTCGGGCCGGCTGGCCGTGCTGGACGCCTCGGAATGCCCGCCGACCTTCGGCACCGATCCCGAGCTCGTCCAGGGCGTCATCGCGGGTGGCACTCCCGCGCTGACCCGTTCGGTCGAGGGCGCGGAGGACGACCACGCCGGAGGAGCCGCCGCCCTCGCGGAACGGGGAGTGGGCGAGCTCGACGCGGTGGTGGGCGTCTCCGCCAGCGGTCGCGCACCCTTCGTGCTCGGCGCGCTCGCCGAGGCGAGCCGCCGTGGCGCCCTGACCGTGGCACTGTCGTGCAACGCCGCGACCCCGCTGTCGGCGGCGGCGCGGCACCCCATCGAGGTGATCGTCGGCCCGGAGGTGGTGACCGGCTCCACCAGGCTCAAGGCGGGGACCGCGCAGAAGCTGGTCCTCAACATGATCTCCACGATCGCGATGGTCAAGCTGGGCCGTACCTACGGCAACACCATGATCGAGGTGTCGGCGATGAACTCCAAGCTGGCCGACCGGGCCGCCAGGATGGTCAGCGACATCACCGGGGCGGCCCTCTCCGCCGCCCGCTCCGCGCTGGAGGCCGCCGGATGGCACGTGAAGGTCGCGGTGCTGATGATCGAGCACGGCCTCGACGCCGGCGGCGCCCGGGGCCTGCTGGAGCGGCACGGCGACCATCTTGAGGCGGCGCTGGAGGCGGCGGGACAGGCCAGAGGGGCCTGAACCTCCGGCGGAGGGGGAACCGGTGCCGGCCGCGAAACCGGGACCGAGATCAGGACCGGGGCCGGGATCACGACCGGGACCGGGACCGGGAGCGGAATCAGGACCGGGATGGGGGGCAGGAGTGGGGTCGGCGTAGGGGCCGGGAGCGGGAGCGGGGCCGAGGGCGGGAGCGGGAGCGGGAGCGGGAGCGGTGTTCGATTTTGTAGAAAATGCCCGGCTTGCCGGGATCCTCGGGGCGGCGGTGCCGCGCGTCTGCTCGGCCGCGGTGGCCGCGATCGCCGTGGGCGGCGTCACGGTGGCCGCCGCGGCGGCGGGGGAGGCCGTGCGCTACGCGTCGGCCTCCGAGGAGTTCGCCGGAGACCGGCCGCCCGCCCTCCGTGACTCGATCTTCGACCTCGCCTCGATCACCAAGCTCTTCACCACGGCCGTCGTCCTGTCACTGGCCGAGGACGGCCTTCTCGACCTGGACGAGCCCGTCGCGGCCCGGCTGCCCGGCTGCTACGGCGGTGCCCCCGAGGTCACCCTGCGGCACCTGCTCACCCACACCGCCGGCCTGCCGCCGGGACGCAGGGCCCACGAGGAGATTCCCGGCGACGGCCCGGAGATCCGCGCCGCGCGCATGGAGCGGATCCTCTCGACACCGCCGATCGGTCCCGCGGGCGAGCGCTACCTCTACTCCGACGTCGGGCTGATCACGGCGGGCCGGGTGGCGGAGATCGCCGGTCGCGCCTCCCTGGACGAGCTCGTCCGCACCCGGGTCACCGGCCCGCTGGGCCTGCCCGACACCGGTTACCGCCCCGCCACGTCCCTGCTGCCCCGGATCGTCGCCACCGAGCACAAGCCCGAGCGCCCCGGGCCCGGATGCGTGCGCGGCGAGGTCCACGACGAGACCGCGCACGGCCTGGGCGGGGTGGCCGGGCACGCCGGGATCTTCTCCACCGCCGACGACCTCGTACGCTTCGCCGAGGCGCTGCGCACCGGGGGAGCGCCTGTGCTGGGCCCCGGCGCGGTCGCCGAGATCACCCGCGACCACGGCGTCAGGGGCGCGGACTTCCGCCACGGCCTGGGCGTGCGGATCGGCGACCCGGCGATCGTCGGCCCGCTGGCCGACGCCTACGGCCACTCCGGCTTCACCGGGACCTCGCTCGTCGTCGATCCCGGGCGTGCCCTCACCGTCGTCCTGCTGACCAACAACGTCCACCCCCTGCGCGGCCGCGCGGGCATCCGCGACCTGCGCCACGCGGTCGCCGCCGAGGCCCTGCGCCTGTCCTGAGCCCGTGTACGCGTCCGAAGCCCTGCGCCTGTCCTGAGCCCGCGCGTCCGTGGTCCGGCCGCCGAGCCCGCGAGGGACTCCCGCCGGGACCGGTCGGCTGTTTCGGCGGATGGGAATCGTGTTTCCGGTCCATGCGACGCCCTGCGAGATGTCACCCGGACGGTCAGTGTCCGTGGCCCCGAAGATAGGTGATCATGGGTCGGCCGAGACGGGAATGACAATCGGAGGGGCGCGTGAGCGGGAACGGCTCCCTGGCCCGGCACCCCGCGCTGCCCGTTTGACACGCCGTTCTCGCCACGGCACCGCGAACCTGAGAGGCATCGGGAGGACTTCGAGATCACCCCAGAGGGGTTCTGCCGGGTCCTCGCCGCCCCGGCCTGGGTGTTCGTCCTCGACGAGGACAAGTCGGCGCCGCGGAACCTCGATCTGGCGCCGGCCCGCACGGCCGGCGTCCGGTAATGGATCGTTTTCTGGAGGCAGGAGGTTCGACAGTGCTCGGGAACAAAGGCTCCATCAGGAAGAAGAAACCGGTCGCCAAGGATTCCAGCGACGACAACGACGAGTCGATGAGCGACGAGGAGAAGGGCGGCAACCAGGACGAATCCTCGAAGCCCTCGTCCTCCGAGAAGAAGGACCAGGCGTCGCAGGTCTCGAAGGCCAACGATTCCCCGGTCGAGCTGCGCAAGGACAAGCGATCGGACTCCGAGGACTCCCAGGACTCCGAGAACTCCGAGGATTCCGAGGACCCTCAAGACCCACGGGACCCCCAGACCTCCGGGGACCAGCCGCCGGCTCAGGACAGCGCGGCCGCGGAGCGGGCGCTCATCACCCTGTTGGGTGACCGGACCATGACGACGTCGCTGATCCAGTCCATGACGTACGAGGAGTTCGTGGCCCTCCGGGCCGTCAGCAAGCAGATCAGGGCCATGGTGGACTCATATCTGCCCCCGCAGAGCCAGGGTCTGTCCACGCGTGCGAGGATCGCGCACCTCTTCCTCCTGTTCCAGGGCGTCGGACGGTACGCGTCGCCGTTCCAGATCCTGCACCTGGTCCGGCAGTTCCCCATCCCGCTCCACTCCGAACTGTGGCAGGCCGTCGGGCTTGCGGTGGGCCTGCCGGGCGCCGGTCCCGGCGAGATCCTGGCGCAGCTGGCGGCGCAGAACGAATGGCTCGGCAACGCCGCTCTGCGGGAGGAGATCGGCGACCTCACCCAGGACCAGGAGCGACGGGCGGCCCTGCTGCGTGACTTCGACCTGGCGGCGATCGAGGTGAACCCGCTGCTCCACCTGGATTCGTCCGCGCTCTCGTTCGACAGGCCGGACGAGAGCATGAGAGGGCTTCTCGCCGCCGAGGCGCAAAAGATCCGGGACGCCGTGCACGAGCGGCTCAGGGCCAAGATGAGCACGATCAAAGATGAGATCATCCATGCCGGCGGCGGCAAGGGATGGAGCGCGAAATACCGCAGGCGCATCGCCACGAACAAGAACCTGGCGACGCAGCGGGCCCTGGACCGGCTGGCGTGGGTGCTCGCCCATCTGAACGACGCTCGTGAATGCGTCGCGGTGGCCCACACCGAGGGCGAGCTGCACCTCTGGGCGAACAAGCCCGACGGCCTGATGGGGCAGGACCTGAAGAGGCTCGTCGAAGCCGGCAGGAGCGAGGACGAGGCCGAGCTGGAAGACCTCGCCGCGACGTTTGACGAGCTGTGGAGCCTCCTGAGCGGTTCCAGCCTCGACGATCGGTCGGGGCGTGGTGGCGACCTGCACGTGGCGGAGCGGCGCCTGCTCAAGGCGATAAACTTCCTCGCCGACCTACAGGAGAAGTGGACCGAACTGAAGGTCAGCGCACATGAGGAGACCTACGATCTCGGCGGCGCGGACCACAGGATGCACACCGAGATGCAGGCCGCCACCCAGCTCCTCCAGAACCGCGACCGGGCCCGCACCGAGGCGAGCCGGAAGACGCTGCACCTGCTGGACACGATCGTGATCGCGATCGGCATCTCCAAGCTGTGCTGCCTCAAGTGCTACCTGGGGATACTGGCCATGCGCGGGGAGGGCATCCGGTTCGACGTCACCGGCACCCACCTCACCACCTACGCCTGGCCGGTCTCCCCGGCCCTCGTCACCCCGGCGCTGCTCAAGGCGATCCTCGGCGTCCCCGCCGATTCGACGGACGCGGAGGACATCGCCCTCGCCGCCGCCATCGACGACGAGCTCCAGCGGAAGGCCGTCATCAAGGCGATCGAGAGCTTCGTCCACGTCGGAGGCATGGGCGAGACCGGTTACGTGTCGAGCGAGGACGAGGAGGGACTGGAGTTCGTCTATGCCCCCAGGCCCGAGCCCGACTCCGACTCGGAGTCCGGTGAGGCCCCTCGCGGGGAGAGCTCGAAACGGACCCTCGACGAGGCAGGGGAGGGGCAACAGGACGAGGAGGAGGGGCCGTCCTCGCCGAAGAGGTCCCGGGCATGGGAGGAATGGCAGCAAATACAGGACGAGGAAGACGAGGAACTGGAGTCCGACAAGGGTTCGAGCGACGACTCCGACTACAACCCCTGAAGACCCGAAGGTCTCGCCGAACTCCGGCCGGAGGCGCCACACGCGTCGGCCGCATGTCGCCGGTCACATACCGTCGATCGCACGCCGCCGGTCGTACGCCGTCAGCGGAGGATTTCCCCGGGCGCGTCGAGGAACCACCGCCGACGCCTTCCCGGCCCCGGAGTCGAGGCGGTCCGGGAGCTAGGAGGACCTGCTCCGGCGGCGGTAGTCGGTCCTGAAGCCGTCGATGGCGTCCCTGGTGGCCCTCAGCGCCGCGTCGGAGGTCTCGAAGGTGCGCTGGGCGATGCCGACGAAGATGCAGTCGACGATCAGGAGCTGGCTGATCCGGCTGGCCAGCGCGCCAGGGCGGAAGGCGGTTTCCCGGCCCGCCGAGACCAGGACGTGGTCGGCGAGCCCGGCCAGGGAGGAGCGCGGGTTGTTGGTGATGGCCACCGTGGTCGCGCCCGCCCGCTGCGCGACCCGCATCGGCGCCAGCACGTCGGGGGTCTCGCCGGTGCAGCTCACCGCTACCACGACGTCGTCGTCGCGCACCAGCGCCGCGCTGGTCAGCGCCAGGTGCGCGTCGGTGTAGGCGTGGCCGGACAGGCCGATCCGCATCAGCTTCTGCGCCATGTCGGCCGCCACGAGCCCGGAGGCGCCCACCCCGTAGACGTCGACCTTGCGCGCCCCGGCCACCGCTGCCACCACCATGCCCAGCCGGTCGGGGTTGAGCTGCGCCGCGGTGTCGGCCAGCGCCTCGGACTCGGCCCTGGCCACCTTCGCGATCACGTCGGTCAGCGGGTCGTCGGGGCCGAGGTCGCCGGGGACCAGCCGCTCGGGCTCGTCCCTGGCCACCGCCGCGGCCAGGGCGAAGCGCAGCTGGGAGTATCCGGCGAAGCCCAGGGCCCTGGCGGTGCGCACGATCGTGGCCTCGCTGGTGCCCGAGGCCGCGCTGAACTCGGTGATGGTGCTGCGGGCCACCACGCCGGGGTCGTCGAGGATGAGACGGGCGATGGACTGCGCCGCGGGGGTGAGGGAGGGAAGGACGGCCCTCACCGTGGCCACCAGGTTCACGGGGGTGGGGCCGTCGAGGACGTTCATTCAGCGCCTTTCATGTCATAGATCAGCCTATTGGTCGCCGGTCAACCAGCGGGCCACGGCGCGGGCCGAAGCCCGGGAGATGCCGTTCGTGGTCACGTACACGGCTCCCGAGGGCTCGCCGGGCATCCCGGTCTCGACCACCACGGTGTCGGGGCGCAGCGCGACGGCCCGCGCCAGCAGCTCGTCGACCCAGGGGTGGCGCCTGGCGTCGTGCACCACCATCACCAGCGGGCGGCTCTCGTCACTCAGGTCGGGCAGCTCGGGCGCCTCCACGGTGACGACGTGGCCGACGGTGCCCGGCAGCAGCTCGGTGAAGGCGCCGATGAGACCGGTGAGCATGCCCGGCTCGACCGCCTCGCTCAGCCGGGGGGCGATGTCGACGACCAGCGGCGGCCCGGGGAGGACGGTCGGGGCGCCCGCGGCGGTCACGCGGATGGCCGCGCGGGCGGCTCGCAGGCCGAGCTCCTCGCCCTCGTCCCCCGGGCCCCGGGCGGCCGTCCCCGCGGCCCGTGCCTCCGCGGCGGAGTTCGCGGCGTACCAGCCGGACAGGGCGAGCACGCGGGAGGCGGCCTCGGCCAGCCGGTCCTCGCCGAGCCTGCCCTCCCGTACGGCGTCCACGATGGCGTCGCGCAGCTCGTGGACGTTCTCGCCACCGGGGGAGGAGATGCCCGCGCAGATCGCGTCGGCCCCGGCGACCAGGGCGCGGACCGCGATCTCCCCCGGCGGGTGGATGGCCGCGACGGCGCGCATCTCGATGGCGTCGGTGACGATCATGCCGGTGAATCCCATCTCCTCGCGGAGCAGCCCGGTCGTGATCCGGTGGCTCAGCGTCGCGGGATTCTCCTGGTCGAGGGCCGGGATCAGCAGGTGCCCGCACATGACGGCCCGGACCCCGGCGGCCACCGCCGTGCGGAAGGGCGGCAGGTCGCGCTCGGCCAGGAGCCGCAGGGAGGCGTGCAGGGTCGGCAGGGCGTGGTGGGAGTCGGTGTGGGTGTCGCCGTGGCCGGGGAAGTGCTTGGCGCAGGCGGCCACCCCGGCCCCCTGGAGCCCGGAGATCCAGGCGGCGGTGTGCCGGGAGACCAGCTCGGGATCGGCGCCGAAGGAGCGGACGCCGATCACCGGGTTGACCGGGTTGGCGTTGACGTCCGCCACCGGGGCGTAGTCGAGGGTGATGTCGGCCGAGGCGAGGAGGCGGCCGATCTCCTGGGCGACCAGCCGGGTCCTTTCGACGTCGTCGCCCACGCCCAGCGCCCGGTTGCCCGGCCACGAGCTGCCCCGCGCGGCCTGCAGGCGGGTGACGGATCCGCCCTCCTCGTCCACCGCGATCACCGTGGCGGGGTTCTCCGCGCGCAGCCGGGCGACCAGATCGGTCGTGTGGCCGTGGTCGGTGAGGTTGCGGGCGAACAGCACGGTCCCGCCGAGGCCCTCGTCGCCGAGCGCGCGAAGCAGCCACTCGGGCGGCTCGGTGCCGTCGAAACCCGGCTGGAGGACGGTCATGGCCAGCCGGGCCAGGTCGGGGCTGCGGTGGGGCATGCGGTCACCTTCACGATCGAGGTAGGCGTCTTCTGGCAGGTGGGCGGGGGGAGTGTCTCAAGGCAGGTTACACATCAATGACAATTTTCTTCATTTTCATTGCCCCCAAAGTAGCTTTCTGTCATCCTCGCGAGCGAGAACCCCGTGACCCCGTGGCCGGTTTCGCGATCATCTCCGCGCCCGTCCTCGCGCACGCCCTCTCGCCCGCTTCGCGTCCCTCCTCATGTTCGCCTTCGTGCCCGCTCTCGTGCCCTCCCTCGCGTCGGCCCGGCGGCGCCCCCCCCGCGGCCCCGGCCCGCAGCCCGGGGCCGAACACCCCTGGAGTCCGCATGAGCTCGTCCAGCCGGAGATCCGTCCTGCGTGGTCTCGCCCTCGCCGTCGCGGCGACCGCCGTGCCCCTGTCCGCCCGGGCCCCGGCCTCCGCCTCCTCCGGGAGCTCGCGCGAGGGCTCCTTCGGGGCCTCGTACGAGGGGCGCTCCGGGGCCGGGAGGGTGCCGCCGCTGCGCCAGATGCGCGGCATGTGGATCGCCTCGGTCGCCAACATCAACTGGCCGTCGAGGACGGGGCTGAGCGCCGAGCAGCAGAGGGCCGAGTATCTCGCCTGGCTCGACCTGGCGCGGGCCCGCGGGCTCAACTCGGTGTTCGTGCAGGTCCGGCCGACCGCCGACGCCTTCTGGCCCTCCCCGTACGAGCCCTGGTCGCAGTATCTGACCGGCGTCCAGGGGCGTGACCCCGGCTACGACCCGCTGGCCTTCCTGGTGGCGGAGACGCACCGGCGGGGCCTGGCGTTCCACGCGTGGTTCAACCCCTACCGGGTGTCGATGCAGGCCGACCCGGCCCTGCTGCACCCCGACCACCCCGGCCGCAGGCACCCCGACTGGATCGTCCCCTACGGCGGCAAGCTCTACTACAACCCCGGCATGCCCGAGGTCCGGGCGTTCGTGCAGGACGCCATGATGGACGCGGTCACCAGGTACGACATCGACGGCCTGCACTTCGACGACTACTTCTACCCGGTCAACACCACGGCCTTCGACGACAGCGAGGCCTACGCCCGCCACGGCGGCGGCTTCCCCGACCTCGCGGCCTGGCGGCGCGAGAACGTCGACCTTCTCGTACGGGAGATGCGGCGGCGGGTGCGGCGGGTCAAGCCCGAGGTCGCCTGGGGCATCAGTCCCTCGGGCATCTGGCGCAACAGGGCCACCGACCCCCTGGGGTCGGAGACCAGCGGCGGCCAGTCCTACGACGGCCTGCACGCCGACACGCGCGGCTGGGTCAAGAAGGGCTGGCTCGACTACATCGCGCCGCAGCTCTACTGGTACATCGGCCAGTCCAACGCCGACTACGCCAAGCTGGTCCCCTGGTGGTCCGACGTGACGGCGGGCACGGGCACGCAGCTGTGGATCGGCCAGGCGGCCTACAAGGCAGGGGCGGCGGGCCAGCCCGCCGAGTGGTCCCGGCCCGACGAGCTCAGCAGGCACCTGACCCTCAACGAGGGCCATCCCGAGGTCGGCGGCGACATCTGGTACAACTCCGGCGATGTCCGCGACGACCGGATCGGGTCGATCAGCGCCGTGGTGACCGGCCACTACACCCGTCCCGCGCTGCCCCCGCTGCTGCCCAGGCTCGCCTCGGGCCGGGCCCCGGGCCGCCCGCTTCTTCTCATGGCACGCCGGGTGGACGGCGGCGTCGAGCTGCGCGTCCTGGCCACGGGCCGGAGGGTCCCGTTCCAGTACGCGATCTTCCGGCTTGACCGGCGGGCCGCGCCCGGGGACCTCGCCGACGCCCGGAACCTGATCGCGGTCGTCCCCGCCGCCCGTGACCTGCGCTGGGTGGACCCGGCGGGCACCGAGGGCGCGTACTACCACGTGGTGGCCGTCGACCGGGCCGGTCGCCTGAGCCCGCCCAGCACCGGCCGCCGTGCGGTGACGGCCGCGCGCTGACGGCCGGGCGGGGCCCGGGAAGGTGATCGAGCGGAATCGAGGGGAGGGAGAGGAGGGAAGGGGGGAGACATGCGCGTGCTGGGGTTGATATCGGGAACGTCCCACGACGGCATCGACAGTGCGATCGTGGACTGGTCCCCGGACGGCGACGTGCTCACCGGCGCCGTCGAGCACACCGGCGCGCGGCCGTACGAGGGACGGCTCCGAGAGCGCATCGCCGGCGCGCTGCCGCCGAACCCGGCCGACATGGCCGAGGTGTGCCGGCTCGACACCCTGATCGGCCAGGCCTTCGCCGACGCCGCCGAGGCGTGCGGGCCGGTGGATCTCATCTGCTCGCACGGGCAGACGGTGTTCCACTGGGTGGAGGACGGCCGGGCGCGCGGCACGCTGCAGCTGGGCCAGCCCGCCTGGATCGCCGAGCGGACCGGCGTGCCGGTGGTCTCCGACCTCCGGGCCAGGGACGTGGCCGCCGGAGGGCAGGGCGCGCCGCTGGTCTCCTACCTGGACCTGCTGCTCCTGGCCGGGCTGCCGGGGCCGAGCGGCGCGATCAACCTCGGCGGGATCGCGAACCTGACCGTGCGGGACGCCGGGACGGCCTACGACACTGGCCCGGCGTCGGCGCTGATGGACGCGGCGGTGTCGGCCGCCACGGGCGCGCCCTACGACGAGGGCGGCCGCCTCGCCGCCGCGGGGGAGGTGCACCGGGGGCTGCTGGACGACCTGCTGGCCGAGCCGTACTATCGGGCGCCCCCGCCGAAGAGCACCGGCAAGGAGCTGTTCCACCCCGGCTACCTGGCGAGGGCGGCGTCGCCGTACGGGCTGGCCCTGCCCGACCTGCTGGCGACGCTGGCCGCGCTCACCGCCGAGACCGTCGCGGCGGAGATCCGGCGCCACCGCCTGGAGACGGTGGTCGTCTCCGGCGGCGGGGTGCGCAACCCGGTCCTGATGGCCATGCTGGCCGCGCGGGCCGGGGACGCACGCATCGTGCCGAGCGACGAGCTGGGGGTCCCCGCCGACGCCAAGGAGGCGATCGCCTTCTCGCTCTTCGGCTGGCTGACGGCGCACGGGCTGCCCGCGACGGTCCCCGGCTGCACGGGCGCGTCCGGCCCCCGCCTCCTCGGCACGATCACACCCGGCGCCGGGCCGCTGAGGCTGCCGGAGCCCCTCGGCCAGGGCCCCCGGCGCCTGCGTCTCACCACGGCGGCAGAGGGGTCCTGAGCGGCTTCCCGGCTCCGGATCAGGGGATCGGGGTCAGCGCGAATCCGGTTCGGCCGGTTGTCCGCCGGGCCTCCGGTCATGCCCGGACGGCGATCCGGGGTGCCGTCCTCTTGTGCCCTAGTTTGTGTACGACGTAAGCTTACGTCGTACACAAACTAGGAGGCGTCGTGACCGTCATCGCGATCATCGTTCCGTTCGTCTGGCTCCTCTGGCTCACCCTGACCGAGTGGGTCCCCATGTTCCCGCTCAACGACCTGGCCCCGGGCAACGTCCGCGGACGAGTGCTCGCGGCGTCCATCAACTACCCGTTCCCCCTGCTGATCGCCGCGGGCGTCGCCCTGCACCAGACCTGGTCGCTGATCACGGCCACCGCACTCTGCTGCTTGATCATGGTCGGTCACCTCCAGAGCTGGTGGTTGCCCTACTTCGGCGTCAGCACCGCCGCCCAGCGGGAGGTCTACCGGCGCGACTACGCCCGCACCCTGAAAATCCTGCCGACCGAGGGTCGTGACATCGTCATCGACGTCCAGCACATGGTGGTGGGCGCCCTCTCCCTGCTGATGCTGGCCACCACGCTCGCGGCTACCCTGAGCGGATGAACCAGCCCGCCCGTCACGGAGGCCGCGGTGCCGGGCGCGGCGGCCGCCCTGCCGTGCTCACCCCCGGGCGCATCGTCGCCGCGGCCGTCGAGGTCCTGGACGCCGAAGGGCTGGACGCCCTGACCATGCGCAGGATCGGCACCCAACTCGGCGTCGCGGCGATGTCCCTGTACCGGCACGTCCCCAACCGTGACGCCCTGCTGGCCGCGGTCGTCGACCACCTGTTCTCCGAGGCCGTGATCGAGCCCGACCCGGCGAGTTCGTGGGCCGAGGCGCTGACCCGCTTCGCCACCGCCTACCGGCGGACGCTGCTCGCCCACCCGCACGCCGTGCCGCTCCTGGCCACCCACCCCGTCGACGTCGACACCGGTCTCACCCTGCTGACCGGCCTGCTGGACCGCTTCGCCGCCGCCGGCGTCCCCCGGGACGACGCCCTGACCGCCATCCAGTCCGTCGGCGTCTACGTCCTCGGCCACGCCCTGGCGCAGGTCGGCACCCCGCCGGGGACGGACGGGCCCGCACCGGCCGCCGACCCGGCCGCGACCGCGTTCTACGACCACTGGTTCGACGCCGGTCTCCTCGCCATGGTCACCGGCTTCGAGCGGCGACTCGCCGGATAGCCGATTCCGGCGAATCCGCGGACGCGCGGTGAAGGGGGCGGGCACCGGACCGCTCGTCGCGTTCACGGCTGTCCACGCCCTCGGCGGCCCCGGGATCGCGCTCATCCGCGCCCGCCGCCGGGATCGTCAAGATCGTGCATGGATCGGTCCACGGCGCCGCTATCCTGTATGCCCTACAGGAATAGTGGGTTATGCTGGGTCGCGTGTCAGGTTCCCCATCGATCGCCGTCGTGGGCGGCGGCGCGAGCGGCACGCTGACGGCGGTCCACCTGCTCCGCGAGGCGCGGGCGCGGGACATGCCGCTGGAGGTCGTGCTGATCGACCAGTACGGGCGGCACGCGCTGGGACAGGCGTACTCGACCACCGATCCGCACCACCTCCTCAACGCCTGCGCGAACAAGATGAGCGGGCTCGACGACGACCCCGGCCATTTCCTGCGCTGGGCCCTCGACGCGGGGCTGGACGTCTCCGCCTCCGACTACCTGCCGAGACAGACGTACGGGCGCTACCTCCGCGACCTGCTGGCCGCCGCCGAGGAGTGGCCCGTCCGCGTGGTGCGCAGGGTGACCGGCACGGCGAGCGCCCTCACCCGTGACCGGGGTGTGCGGGTCCACCTGTCCGGCGGGGGCCAGGTGGACGCCGAGGCCGCCGTCCTGGCCCTGGGCAACCGCGCCCAGTCCGCCAGGCTCCCGATCGTGGACGCGGGAAGCCCCGGCTACGTCGCCGATCCGTGGGCGCCGGACGCGCTGGCCCGGATCCGCGACGGCGCGCCGGTGCTCGTGCTGGGCACCGGGCTGACCATGGTGGACGTGGCGGTCACCGTGACCCGGGCGCACCCCGGGACCGTGGTCTACGCGGTGTCGCGGCACGCGCTGCTGCCGCGGCCCCACCCCCGGCTCGTACCGCCCCCGGTCCCGACACCGTTCCCCGACGGGCCGCTGGGGATCGGCGACCTGCTCCGTGCCGTACGCCTCGCCGTGCGGGACAACGGAGGCGACTGGCACGGCGTGGTCGACGGCCTGCGGCCGCAGGCCCAGAGGCTGTGGGCCCGGCTCACCCCGGACGACCAGAGGCGGTTCCTGGGCCTGGCCGCCCGCTACTGGGAGGTCCACCGGCACCGGATCCCTCCCGTGACGGCCGCCAGGATCGCCGACCTGCGGGCCACCGGCCGCCTCCACGTGCTCCGCGGCCGGCTGGTCCGGGCCGGGGCGGGACCCGGCGGGCTGCGCGCCCAGGTGAGCGCCGACGGCGCCGTCCGGGAGCTCGATGTCGGCTGGCTGGTCAACGCCACCGGGCCCGGGGCCGACATCACCCGCGACCCCCTCCTCGCCGGCCTCGTCGCCGACGGCATGGTCCGGCCGGACCGGCTGCGGCTCGGGCTGGACGCCGCCCCCGGCGGCGCGGTCCTGGACGCGGCGGGAGACCCGGACGACAGGATCTTCACGCTGGGTCCCCTGCTGCGCGGAAGCCTGTACGAGACGACGGCGATCCCGGAGATCCGCGCCCAGGCGGCGGCCCTCGCCCCACGCCTCGCGGAGGCGGTCCTCTCCGGCACCCGGCGTGCCGCGTCGACCGGCTAGCGGGATCCCAATGTCCGGAAACCCCGGGGCCCAGGGCGGTTCAGCGGGCCGGCCGGGTCGGATGCGGGGGCGACGGCGGGGCGCCGGTCATCTCCGCGGTGATCGCCCACCGTTCGTGGTCTCGCCAGGCGCCGTCGATGAACAGGAGGCCGGGCGAGTAGCCCTCCCTCCTGAATCCGAGCCGCCGGACGAGCCTGAGGGAGGCCTCGTTGCCGGGCTGGATCTGGGCCTCCAGGCGGTGGAGCCGCAGGTCCTCGAAAGCGTGCTCCAGCACCAGTCCGAGGCCCTCGGACATGTAGCCCCGGCCGGAGGTGGAGGCGAAGGCCGCGTAGGCGACGGATCCGCTCTGGAGGCGTCCGCGGATGATGCTGTTGATGTTGACCACGCCGGCGATGGCCCCGGTGCCGCGCACGCAGACCAGCAGGCATTCCTCGCCGGGCTGGTCATAGCGGGCGATGAGAGCCCGGAACTCCTCGTCCGTGGTGGGCAGGGGCATCCACGGATGGTGCAGGCCGACACTGGCGCGGGCCAGTTCGAGGAACTCGTCCCGGTCGTGGCCGGTGATCGGGCGCAGGGTCACGCGGGAGGGATTTCCCCGTCGACCGGATGGGGGCGTCCCGATCGCCGCCTGTTCGCCCTCTTCGACCCCGTTGTTCCGAATCATGGGTGGAACGGTATCGCGGCTCGCGCCCCGGCCGGTGGGCACGCCCCTCGCGGCAACTCCGGCTTGACCTTCAGCGTGGTTGAGGTCCCATCCTTGAAGGGACTTCCACGGAAAGAGGATTCCCATGAGCGAGGATCTGGTCGACTTCTGGTTCGATCCCGGTTGCCCCTGGGCCTGGATCACCTCCCGCTGGATCCTGGAGGTGCGCGAGGTGCGCCCCATCACGATCAACTGGCGGGAGATGAGCCTGGCGGTGCTCAACGAGAAGCAGGACATGTCCGAGGAGTACCGCGAGATCGTCGAGCTCGGCCGGGGCACCATGCGGGTGTTCGCGGCGGCGCGCGCGGCGGCCGGGGACGCCGCCGTCGGCGACCTCTACACCTCGCTCGGCACCCGCTATCACGGCGAGGACGGCCTGTTCCGGCGGCCGCGCGACACGACGCGCGACGGCGGTCTCGCGAGCTGGCGGGCCGCGATGGAGGCCCTGGAACCGGTGATCGCCGCCGCGCTGGCCGACGCCGGGCTGCCCGCCGAACTGCTCGCCGCGAGGACCGACGGCACCTGGGACGAGGCGATCCTCGCCTCGCACGCCCTGGTGCCCGCCGGCGAGCGGAACCAGTCGCTGATCGGCGTCCCGACCATCTCGGTGAACAGGCACGCCGGGCAGTTCGGTCCCGTCATCAGCGAGATCCCGACCGGCGAGCGGGCCGGGCGGATCTGGGACGCGTTCAAGGTGCTCGCCACCGAGGAGGCGTTCTTCGAGCTCAAGCGGGTCACCGACCGGGCGGCTCCCCGCACCTTTCCCGGGGCCCCATAGCGCGGGACGGGGCCTTCCTCCAGCGCCCTCGCCGCCCTTGACGGAGAAATAACCGGTTTTTTCGCGAACGATACGCCTGATCATGTTCGTCGCCCCTCGCTGAGGGCAGGCCCCCGAGTGTGATGGAGCGTGAGGTTCGCCGGCACCGCCGTCGCGGCGCCGACCTGCGGAAGCGTGATCGCCGTTCTGGGGTTCGTGAGCGGGGCGGCGCGACCGGTACCGCGAGCGGACCTCTCTCTCCGCGCCACGATGGCGCCGAATAGCGGTTTTTGTCGGTGAGCTCGGGGACCGCCCCGCTGACGGCCGCGACCGCGTGACCGAAGGCGGGACCTCCCTCGCTCGTAACGTCGCGGCATGGCGACAGAGATGGGGCCGGTGATGAGGATCGTTGGGATCGCGGGAAGCCTTCGCCCGGGGGCGTACGTGTGGAGGCTCCTGGAGGCGGCGGCGCGGGAACTGCCCGCGACGGTGGACTTCGAGATCTGGCGGGGCCTGGAACAGGTGCCGCCCTTCGAGGACGGCGAGCTTCCGCGGCCGGTGGTGGATCTGTGGCACCGCCTCTCCGCCGCGGACGCCGCGCTGATCACCGCGCCGGCGCACAGCGCGGTCCCGCCGCAGCTGGGACACACGCTCGACTGGATCTCGTCCGCCCGCGGCGGCGCGGTCCTGGTGGGCAAGCCGGTGGGCGTGGTGACCGCCTGCCCGCGCGCCCACGAGGGGATGTGGACGCAGATCCAGCTGCGCAGGGCCCTCGGCGCGGCGGGCGCGGTGGTGTGCGGCGCGGAACTGGCCGTGTCCCCGGCTCCGGACCGGTTCGACGCCGGCGGCAGGCTCGCCGACCAGGGCTACCGGAACCGGCTCCGCGACGTGCTGGACGAGATCTGCTCCCCGTCCCTCGCCAGGGCCGGCTCTGTCGGCGGATCCGTCGTGTGAGATCCGCCCGGCCGCTCGCCGGGGCCCTCGGGCCCCGGTCCTCGGGATCCGCCGTACGGGGCCCGCGATCCCGCCGTACGGCCCCGAGCGCCCTCGCCCCCCACCGGGCCCCGGGAGGCGACCGCCGCGTCGGGCGCCACGAAGGGATGTGGAAGGGAGGCAGCCGTGGGGAGATCCGGCCAGGAGGTGGCGCTGCGAGCCCTTGGCGCGGCGCTTGACACGCACGCGCCGACGGTCAGGCACGGCGTCAGGACGTTTCCCGAGGGCACGCCGTTCCTGTGGCTGACCGTTCCCCGCGCGGGAGGCGCCGTCGTCTTCCTCGAAGACCGTCACTGGATCTGCCTGAGCGAGCCCGAGCGGGGCGGGGTGACCGTCCAGCTCGTCGCCGGCGGGGTCGACGACGATCCAGCCCTCGTCGTGGAGCGCCTCATGGCCGTCATGACGCCGGTGCCCCGCGCCGCGGGGGGCCTGTCACACGCGCTGAGGGTGGGGTTGCTCGGTCTCGCCGGGGGCGCGGGCGCGGGGCTGCTGGCCGCGCTGCTCATGGCCGTCCTCGTGGCAGGCAACGGCTACACCTCGGACACGACGATCCGCGTGGTGTACGTGCTGGCCGCGCTGATCGGCGTCGCGGCCGGGCTCTGGGTCTCCCTGCGCTGGTGGCGGATGAACAGGGACCCGCGTGATCGGGACTCCCGGGGGCAGGGACCGTAGGGACGATCACGTGGAGGAACGACATGGCCGAGCTGCTGGCGGTTTACAACGAGAGCGCGGGGAGCGCCGACGAGGAGGTCAGGACCGCCGCCCTCGAAACGCTGCGCGGCGGCGGTGCCGACGTGATCGAGGCGCCCGTCGGGGAGAAGGACCTGGACGAGATGCTCGACGCCTGTCCCGGCAGAGACGTGGTCGTGCTGGGCGGTGACGGCACGCTGCACGTGGTGGTCGCCACCCTGCACCGGCGCGGCGAGCTGGACGCCCGCACGGTGGGGCTCGTCCCGCTGGGCACCGGCAACGACTTCGCCCGCGGCCTGGGCATCCCGCTGGACCCGCCGGTGGCGGCCCGCGTCGTGCTCGCCGGACGGCCCCAGCCGCTCGACCTCCTGGTGGACGACGAGGGCGGGGTCGTCGTCAACATGGTCCACCTCGGCATAGGCGCCGAGGCGTCCGAGGACGCCACGCCGCTCAAGCCGGTGCTCGGGCGGCTCGCCTACGCGGCGGGAGCGCTGCTCGCGGGCGTGCGAAGCCCCGGCTGGCGGCTGCGCGTCACCGTGGACGGCCGCTCCGTCGGCGACGGGCGCCCGGTGCTCATGGTCGGTGTCGGCAACGGCGTCACCATCGGTGGCGGCACCCCGCTGGCCCCCCGGGCCAGGCCCGACGACGGCATGGCCGACGTCGTCGTCTCGCAGACGACCGGCCCGCTGGACAGGCTCGTCTACGCCCTCAGGCTGCGCAGGGGAACCCATCCCGGGCTGCGCGACGTGATCACCACTCGCGGCGGGGAGGTGACCGTGGAGGGCGACCCGGTCCCGGTGAACGCCGACGGCGAGCTGACGGGCCGGATCACCCGGCGCCGCTGGACGGTCCTGCCCGCCGCCTGGCGCATGTTCACCTGAGACCGCACCCGCCGGTCGTACGCCTACGTCGTCGAGACCGCGCACCTCGGTCGTACGTCGTCGCCGTCGAGGCCGCGTCCGCTGGTTGCGGGCCGTCGCCGTCAGCCCAGGGACGCCGAGACCAGGTCGCGCGCCTCCTGTTGCACCTGCTCCAGGTGCTCGGGGCCCTTGAAGGACTCGGCGTAGATCTTGTACACGTCCTCGGTGCCGGAGGGGCGGGCGGCGAACCAGGCGTTCTCGGTGGAGACCTTGAGCCCGCCGAGGGCGGCGCCGTTGCCGGGGGCCGAGGTGAGCACCTGGGTGATCTCCTCGCCGGCGAGGCTGCTCGCGGTGACCTGCTCGGCCGAGAGCTTGGCGAGCACCGCCTTCTCCTCCCGGGTCGCGGGGGCGTCGACGCGGGCGTAGGCGGGGTCGCCGAACCTGGACACCAGGTCGCGGTAGTGCTCGCTCGGCGAGCGGCCCGTGGTCGCGATGATCTCCGAGGCGAGCAGCGCCAGGATCAGGCCGTCCTTATCGGTGGTCCACACCGAGCCGTCGCGCCGCAGGAACGACGCCCCGGCGCTCTCCTCGCCGCCGAAGCCCAGCGAGCCGTCCAGCAGGCCCGGCACGAACCACTTGAACCCGACGGGGACCTCCATCAGCCGCCTGCCCAGGTCGGCGGCCACCCGGTCGATCATGCCGCTGCTCACCAGCGTCTTGCCGACCCCGGCGCCGGCGGGCCAGCCGGGCCGGTGGGAGTAGAGGTGGGAGATCGCCACGGCGAGGTAGTGGTTGGGGTTCATCAGCCCCCCGTCGGGCGTGACGACGCCGTGCCGGTCGGCGTCGGCGTCGTTGCCCGTGGAGACGTCGAAGGCGTCGCGGTTGGCGATGAGCGAGGCCATCGCGTACGGCGACGAGCAGTCCATCCGGATCTTGCCGTCCCAGTCCAGCGTCATGAACCGCCACGTCGGATCGGTCAGCGGGTTGATCACCGTCAGGTCCAGCCGGTGCCGCTCGGCGATCTCCCCCCAGTACGCGACGCTCGCCCCGCCCAGCGGGTCGGCGCCGATGCGCACCCCCGCCTCACGGACGGCGTCGAGGTCCAGCACCGAGGGCAGGTCGTCCACGTAGTGGCCGAGGAAGTCGTAGCGGCCGGTCGTGTCGGCGGCCAGCGCCCGGGTGTACGGGACCCGCCTGACCTCCTTCAGGCCGTCGGCGATCAGCGCGTTGGCCCGGTCCTGGATCCACGAGGTGGCGTCGGTGTCGGCCGGGCCGCCGTGCGGCGGGTTGTACTTGAAACCGCCGTCGCCGGGCGGGTTGTGCGAGGGGGTCACCACCACGCCGTCGGCCCGTCCCGAGGAGCGCCCCCGGTTGTGGGCCAGGATCGCGTGGGAGACCGCGGGGGTCGGGGTGTAGCCGTCCCGGCTGTCGATCATGACCGTCACCCCGTTGGCCGCGAAGACCTCCAGCGCCGACACCTGGGCCGGTTCCGACAGCGCGTGGCTGTCGGCGCCGAGGAACAGCGGGCCGTCGATCCCCTGCGCCGCCCGGTACTCCACGATGGCCTGGCTGGTCGCGAGGATGTGGTCCTCGTTGAACGCGACGTTCAGCGAGGAGCCCCGGTGCCCCGAGGTTCCGAACGCCACCCGCTGGCCCACCTCGCCCGGGTCGGGATGCAGGGCGTAGTAGGAGGTCACCAGGCGGGCCACGTCGACCAGGTCGGACGGCCTGGCGGGCTGTCCCGCGTGTTCGTGCGTCATCGCAGTCTCCTCACATCACACCTGAGCTAACCGTATCTGCCCTTAAATCGGATAAGCCTGCACAGCCCATGGGGAGCTTGTGGCGAACCGGTTGTCCCCGCACTCCCCGTATGCCGTTGACAACGTTGTCATCGTCGTCGTACCTTCACCCTGTTTGCCTGGTCACTTGGGGAACGCACCCTTTGTGCCATCGATCACCGGAGGATCTTCTTGCACAGCCGCCTGGTGGCCCCGATGGCCGCCTGCCCTCCCGCCGCGCTCCGTCACGCCGGGCGGGCCGACAGGTGACCGCCCTCGCGATCGACATCGGCGGCACCAAGTTCGCCGCGGCGCTGGTCCGGCCGGACGGGACCGTGGCACGAAGGGTGGAGGTGCCGGTCGGCCCCGACCCCGAGGCGACGCTGGTCTCCCTCATCCACGACATCCGTGACGCCGACGACATCGGTGAGGACACCGTCACCACCGCCGGTGGCGACGGCATCGGGGACCTGATCGGGGTCGGCATCGGCTCCGCCGGTCCCCTCGACGCCGTCGCCGGCACGGTCAGCCCGGTCAACATCCCCGCCTGGCGCGACTTCCCGCTGGCCGGCACGGTGAGCGAGCTCCTTCCCGGCCTTCCCGTCGTGCTCGCCGGAGACGCGCAGTGCATGGCGCTGGGGGAGTGGTGGCGGGGCGGCCACTCGCGCTCCCGCGCCCTGCTGGGCATCGTGGTGTCCACCGGCGTGGGCGGGGGCCTGGTCCTCGGCGGGGTGCCGTACGTGGGACCGACCGGAAACGCCGGGCACATCGGGCACATCGCCGTGGACCGCGACGGGGAGCTCTGTCCCTGCGGGGCGATCGGCTGCCTGGAGACCACCGCCAGCGGGCCGAGCATGGTCCGCTGGGCGCTGGCGAACGGCTGGAGCGCCCCCGGCGCGCATCCCGACGCCCGCGCGCTCTCGGCCGACGCCGCGCGCGGGGTGCCCGTCGCCCAGCTGGCCTTCCAGCGGGCCGCCGACGCGCTGGCCGTGGCGATCCTCACCACGGCGGCGCTCTTCGACCTCGACGACGTCGTCATCGGGGGCGGCGTGTCCGGGGCGGGGGAGACCCTGCTCACCCCGCTGCGCCAGGCGGTCGCCAAGCGGGCGGGCCTCGGCTTCCTGCGCCGCCTGAACGTCGAACGTACCTCCCTGGAACGCGACGCCGGCCTGTACGGCGCCGCGGCCCTGGTCCTCCCCATCACCGGGTAGGAGGCCGCGTTCTCTCCTCCGCCCGCAGGCGGAGGTGTCCACGCCTAAGGAGAACTGATGAGCCCACTCGCCGTCCAGCTGTACTCCGTGCGCGAACAGGCGGCCGTCGACCGCCGCGCCGTGCTGCGCCGCATCGCCGACATGGGGTACACCGCGGTCGAGCCGTACGACGCGCACCTCGACCCGGAGGGTCTCCGCGACGACCTGCGGGAGGCCGGGCTCTCGGTGTGCAGCGTGCACGCCCCGCTCCTGGACGAGCGGCGCGCGGCCGCGCTGGCCGGGGCCGTCACCGTCGGCGCGGAGACCGTCATCGTGCCCGCCGCCCCCGCCGAGTGGTTCGCCGACCGGGAGGGGGTCGAGCTGGCGGCCAGGAACATCGGCGAGGCGGCCCGCGAGGCGGCCGACCACGGGCTGCGGCTCGGATACCACAACCACTGGTGGGAGCTGGAGCAGCGGGTGGACGGCCGTCCCGCGCTGGAGGTGCTGGCGGAGCTGCTGGACCCCTCGGTGCTGCTGGAGGTCGACCTCTACTGGGCGGCGACCGGCGGAGTCGACCCGTCGGAGCTGCTGACCCGGCTGGGCGAGCGGGTGAGCCACCTGCACGTCAAGGACGGCCCCGCCACCCAGGAGGGCCCGATGACCGCGGTCGGCTCCGGCCGGGTGCCCATCGTGGACGCGCTGAACACCGCGCCGGACGCGGTGCGGATCGTGGAACTCGACCACTGCGCCACCGACATGCTCCAGGCGCTGGCCGACAGCCACGCCTACCTGACCGGTCTCGCCGCCGCCGGGCGGGTGAGCCCGTGACCGGCCCGCTCGGGGTGGCGATCGTCGGCTGCGGCAACATCAGCCACCAGTACCTGGGCAATCTCACCTCCTTCCCCGGCGTGCGGGTGGTGGCGTGCGCCGACCTCGACCTGGACCGCGCCGGGGAGGTCGCCGCGCGGTACGGCGTGCCGGTGGCGACCTCCCCCGAGGAGGCGATCTCGCACCCCGACGTGGAACTGGTGGTCAACCTCACGGTCCCGTCCGCGCACGCCGAGGTGGCGCTCGCCGCCGTCCTGGCCGGGCGGCACGTCTACAACGAGAAGCCGTTCACGGTGGACAGGGAATCCGGCGCGCGGCTCGTCGAGGCCGCCGCGGCGGCGGGGGTGCTCCTGGGCAGCGCCCCCGACACCTTCCTGGGCGCCGGGCTGCAGACCGCGGCCCGGCTCGTCGCCGAGGGGGCCATCGGCACCCCGCTCACCGCTCTGGTCCTGTTCCAGACGCCGGGCCCCGAGGCGTGGCACCCCAGCCCCGAGTTCTTCTTCCAGCCGGGGGCCGGGCCGCTGTTCGACATGGGCCCCTACTACCTGACGACCCTGGTAACCCTGTTCGGCCCGGCGGCGCGGGTGGCCGCGGTCGGCCGCACGGCCAGGGACGAGCGGGTCGTCGGCTCCGGTCCCAAGGCCGGGACGCGTTTCCCCGTGGCGGTGCCCACCCACACGACCGCGCTCCTGGAGTTCGCCGCGGGACAGGCCGCCACGATGGTCTTCAGCTTCGACTCGCCGCTGCGCCGCGCCGGGTTCGTCGAGATCACCGGTACCGAGGCGACCATGCAGGTGCCCGACCCCAACACCTTCGGCGGCGAGGTCCGGCTGCGCCGGGCCGTCGACGACGAGTGGGTGCCGGTTCCCACCAAGGGCACCGAGGCCGGTCGCGGCCTGGGCGTGCTCGACATGGCCCAGGCCATCCGCGAGGGAAGGCCGCACCGGACCACCGGCGAGCTGGGCCTGCACGTCCTCGAGACGATGACCGCCATCGCGGAGTCCGCGGAGCGGGGCGAGTTCGTGGAGATCGGCAGCACCTGCCCGGTGCCCGCCCCGCTGCCCGAGGGGTGGGACCCGGCCGGGATCCGTTTCGACTGACGGTTCGGCCGACGGCTCGACTGACGGTTCGGCCGACGGCGAGGACGCGAGGGGCGGGCCGTTTCCCGGCCCGCTCCTCGAGGGCGCCCCGGCGGGGGCGGAGGGCTAGGGGGCCCGGTCCGCGGGGCCGACGATCCTCAGGCCGGCGCCGGGGGACTCCTTGGAGAGCTCGCCCGAGGACTCCTCCAGGCGGGCGCGGAGGCGGGTGCGGATCTCGTCCGGGGTGTACGCCTGCCGGCGGCGCTCGGCCCGCGCGATCACGACTCCGGTGGCCGCGACGCCCGCCACACCTGCCAGACCGAGTACCTTCCACCATCTCATGTGCCTACGCTATCGGAATGTCCGGCAAGAGCATCAGCCTCGATGAGGCCGTCAACCTGACCCGCACCGGCGACGTGTGGCTGTTCCGCGGTCGAACGGTGCCCGATCGAGCCATCCAGACCATGACGAACAGTCCCGTCAACCACGTCGGCATGTCGGTCGTCATCGACGACATGCCGCCCCTGATGTGGCACGCCGAGCTGGGGCGCTCCCTGCCCGACCTGTGGTCGGGAACCCACCAGCGCGGCGTCCAGCTGCACGACCTGCGGGAGGCGGTCACGGTCTGGGCCACCAGATACGGCCAGCGCGGCTGGCTGAGGCAGCTGGAGCCGCAGGCTCCGCACGAGATGGAGGACGCCGTCCTGCGCACCGTCGCCCGGCTGGACGGCACGCCCTTCCCGTCGACGGCCAGGCTCGCCGGCCGCTGGATGAAGGGACGGGTGCCCAAGATCTTCAAGCGGGGCGCGGAGGAGAGCGCTTTGGAGAGCGCCTACTGCGCCGAGGTCGTCGCGGTCACGTACGAGGCCATGGGGCTGCTGCCCGGAGGGCGGCGGCCGAACTGGTACGACCCCGGCCGCTTCTGGAGCGGTGACGACCTGGAGCTGACCGGAGGTTTCCGCCTCGGGGGAGAGATCACCGTGAAGCTCGGGTAGGCAGTACCTCGGGTAGGAGTACGAGAACGGAGCGGCGGGCGCAACCCCCGGCACCCGCCTCTCGAAGACATGGACGGCGGCCCCCTCACCCGGGGGAGTCCACGGGCTCCGTGCCGCCGTCGATCGGGGGGATGCGTCATGCCGGACACGGTGGTCATCGTCGGTGCGGGTCTCGCGGGTCTCGCGTGCGCCCTGCGGCTGCGTTCGGCGGGAGTGGAGGTCCGCGTCGTCGAGGCGGCGGACGAGGTGGGCGGCCGGGTACGCACCGACGTCGTGGACGGTTTCCGGCTGGACCGCGGCTTTCAGGTGTTCAACACCGCCTACCCGGAGGCCGCCCGGGTCCTCGACGTCGGCGCCTTGGACCTGCGCCCGATCCCGTCCGGCCTGATCTCCTTCGAGAGGGGGCGGCGGGAGCGGTTCATGCTGCCCTGGCGCCACCCGGGGCAGGCGCTCAGCGGGCTCCTGGCCGACGTGGGCTCCCCGGCCGACAAGGCGGCCCTGGCGGCGCTGACCGCGCGGGACGTGCTGCTGCCGGTGAGCCGGTTGCGCGACGGGCGCGAGCGCACCACGCGCGAGGAGCTGCGGCACTGGGGCGTCTCGCCGAGGATGGTCGAGAAGCTGATCCGCCCGTTCCTGTCGGGTGTCGTCCTGGAGCGGGAGCTGGAGACCTCCAGCCGTTTCTTCCACCTCATCTGGCGTGCTTTCGCCCGGGGAACGGTCGGGGTGCCCGCGCTCGGCATGGGGGAGATCACCCGCCAGCTCGCCGGCCGCCTGCCCCCGGAGGCGCTCGCGCTGGGCACCCCGGTCATCGCCGTGACCGAGGAGGGGGTGGAGACGGCCGGGGGCGTGACGATCCCGGCCCGCGCGGTGGTGGTGGCCACCGACCCCGCCATGGCCGCCGCCCTCTGTCCGGGGCTGGAGATCCCGGCGATGCGCTCGGTGACGACCTTCTACCACGCCGCCTCCCGCTCGCCGATGGACGACCCCACGCAGATCGTCGACGCGGAGGGCCACATCACCGACACCCTGGTCATCAGCGACGCCGCGCCCGGGTACGCCCCGGCGGGCCGGGCACTGGTCTCCACGTCGGTGCTGGGGGTCCTGTCCGACGCGGACGAGCCCCGGGTCAGGGCGCGGCTGTCGCAGATCTACGGGACGGACACCTCGGGCTGGGAGCACCTGGCGACGTACGCCGTCAAGGAGGCGCTGCCCGCGATGGTGCCGCCGTTCCCGCTGCGGCGCCCGGTGCGCTTCGCGCCGGGCCGCTACGTGTGCGGAGACCACCGCGACACCGGTTCGCAGCAGGGCGCCCTGGTCTCGGGGCGCCGGGCGGCCGACGCCGTCCTGGCCGCTCCGGGTGCGTGACCCGGGAGGCGACGCCCCTCAGGCCAGCCGGGCGGGGAAGCCGCCGGTGGCGATGGGACCCCAGCGTTCCGGGGTGACGCGCAGCAGCGACTTGCCCTGCCGTGTCATGGCCTCGCGGTACTCGTCCCAGTCGGGGTGCTCGCCGGAGATCGACCGGTAGTAGTCGACCAGCGGTTCGAGGGCCTCCGGCAGGTCGAGGACCTCGGCCGTGCCGTCCACCTGCACCCAGGGGCCGTCGAAGTCGTCCGACAGGACCACGACGCTGACCTGGGAGTCGCGGCGGGCGTTGGAGGCCTTGGCGCGCTCGGGATAGGTGGATATCACGATGCGGCCCTCGGCGTCGACGCCGCAGGTCACCGGGGACGCCTGTGGCCTGCCGTCGCGCCGTGCCGTGATGACCAGCGCGCGGTGGCGGTCACGGAGGAAATCCAGAAGCCGGTCGCGTGAGACGACCTCGTTGGTCGCGATCTTCGGGCTCATGATTCCCACTCTACGGGGGATAGGGGGCGCCCGAATTAACGCCCCGCCGAATGGAAAATAGCTATCTTTCTCGGGAGATATATGGTCAAGAGTCTTCTAGTGGGGCATTTAGCCCCAAATCCCAGGGAAATCTCCAACACAGGACATGAGTGGCTCGGGAACCCGCCGACGGACCCGGATGGCTCATCCGCCCAATCAAGGAGATAACCGTGAAGCAGAAGTCTCTTCTGGCATCGGCCCTGACCGTGCTCGCCCTGACCGCCGTCCCCGCCGCGCAGGCGGCCGCCGTCCCCGCGCACATCCTCTCCCCCACACCGCTTCCGACCGACAGCGCTTCGCCCACGGACTCCATGGCGCCCGGCGAGAGCCCCGCACCCACGGACGGCATGTCGCCCGAGCCTACGGGCGTGATGACGGAGCCGTTCGGTCCCGGGTGCGCGTCCCTGCCCGCCAGCGGCGAGGGCAGCCTCAGCGAGATGGCCTCGCAGCCGGTCGCCACCGCCGCCGCCTCCAACCCCACCCTGTCCACGCTGGCCCAGGCGATCGAGCAGGCCGGCCTGACCGAGACGCTCAACTCCGCCAAGGACATCACAGTGTTCGCGCCCACCAACGAGGCGTTCGCCAAGATCCCGAAGGACCGGCTCGACAAGCTCCTGGCCGACAAGGCGGAGCTGACCAAGGTCCTGACCTACCACGTCGTCGAGGGGAAGAAGACTCCGGAGGACCTGGCGAGCGGCGAGCTGACCACGATGCAGGGCGGCGCGCTGACCGTCAAGGGCTCAGGCGAGGACTTCACCGTCAACGACGCCAAGGTCCTCTGCGGCAACATCCAGACCTCCAACGCCACCGTCTACCTCGTCGACAAGGTGCTCATGCCGAAGTGACGAAGTGACGCGGTGCACACACGACGGCCGCGCCGGACGCGGTGAACGCGGTGGACACGAGGGCCGCGGCGGTCACGACGACCGCGGTGACCGTGGCGGTCACGACGACCGTCACGGTCCCGGTGGCCGTCGTGGACTGACGGGCCAGGTCGCGATCCGGCCGAAGGAGGGGTGCCCACGAGGGCGCCCCTCACCCGTGGCCTCTCACCCGCTTCGGCTCCCCGGTCTTCCCTCCGTCGTCCGACGTCCGCTACCTGTCGTCCGCCGCCCGTCAGGCTTTCCGCCCATACCCGTCTCGCACCCTTCGGCGATCAAGGGCGCATCGTGCGACTAGCGCCCCGATCTGCGGGTAACTGGCCGTCACACGGCGGGAAGGCGGAGGGCATGAGCATCAAGGACAGGTTCGGGCCGAGGGCGCGGAAACTGCGGGCGGTGGCCCGCAGGGTCTTCGGCTGGCAGGACCTGCGGCCCGGGCAGCTCGACGCCATGCGCCACCTGCTGGGCGGGGGCGACGCCCTCGTGGTCATGCCCACCGGCAGCGGCAAGTCGGCCGTCTACCAGGTCCCGGCCCTGCTGCTCGACGGGCCCACCGTCGTCGTCTCACCGCTCATCGCCCTCCAGCGCGACCAGGTCGCCGGGCTGGCCGAGGCCGACGCGGGCGGGGCGGTCGCGGTCAACTCCGCCCAGTCCGGCGGCGAGGCGTCCCTGGAGGCCGTACGCGCGGGCACGGCCGAATTCGTGTTCCTCTCACCCGAGCAGCTCGCCAAACCGGAGACGGTCGAGCGGCTGCGCGCCGCGCGTCCCTCGTTGATCGCCGTGGACGAGGCACACTGCGTGTCGGCGTGGGGCCACGACTTCCGGCCCGACTACCTGAGGCTGGGCCAGGTCATCGAGCGGCTGGGGCATCCGCCGGTGGTGGCGCTGACCGCCACGGCCGCCCCCGCGGTGCGCGAGGAGATCATCGCCGCCCTCGGCCTGAGGAACGTCCGTCAGATCGTGCGGGGCTTCGACCGGCCCAACATCGACCTGGAGGTGCGCCGCCTCGTCACCCAGGAGGACCTGAGGCGGGCGCTGGTGGAGGACGCGGCGTCCCGCTCCGGGCTCGGGCTGGTCTACGTCGCCACCCGCCGCGCCGCCGAGGAGTACGCCACCGCGCTGCGCGAGGCCGGTCGCAGGGCCGAGCCGTACCACGCGGGGATGAAAGCGGCCGAGCGCCACAGGATCCACGAGATGTTCCGCGACGACGAGCTGGACGTCGTGGTCGCGACCTCGGCGTTCGGCATGGGCATCGACAAGCCGGACGTGCGGTTCGTGCTGCACGCCGCCCCGCCGGAGTCGCCGGACTCCTACTACCAGGAGATCGGCCGTGCCGGGCGGGACGGCGAGCCCGCCGCCGCGGTGCTGTTCTACCGTTCGGAGGACCTCGGGCTGCGCAGGTTCTTCGCCGGGGGGCGTGCCGACGAGGAACTCCTGCTGCGGGTCGCCACGCTGGTGCACGAGCACGGCGGCACCGTGCCCGCCGGGGAGATGCGAACCCTGCTCGACGTCGGCGCCACCCGGCTCACCCGGCTGGTCAACCTGCTGGAGCGGGCGGGCGCCATCGAGGTCACCGGGGAGGGCGACCTGCGCTCGGTGCCCGAGGGTCCCGACCCCAAGGCGGCCACGGCGCGGGCCGTCGAGCTGGACGAAACCCGGCGCCGCATCGACGACTCCCGCATCGACATGATGCGCGCGTACGCGGAGACCACGGGCTGCCGCCGCCGCTTCCTGCTCGAATACTTCGGCGAGCCGCGCGAGCGCGGCTGCGAGGCCTGCGACACCTGCCGGGCGGGTCTCCCCGACGAGCCGGAGGCCGTGGCCGGGGCCGAGGACGGGGCGCCCTTCGCGATGCACGCCAAGGTGCGGCACAGCGCCTGGGGCCCGGGGATGGTGATGAGCAGGGAGAGCGACCGGATCACCGTGCTGTTCGACGAGGTCGGCTACAAGACGCTCTCCCTGGAGGCCGTCGAGCGCGACGACCTCCTGGTCGCGGGCTAGGCCGGGCGTGAGGGAGCCCACCGGGGCGGGCGTGAAAAACCCGCCGGTCGGGCGGGCGTGAGGGTCCGCCGGTCGGGTGGGCGCGAGGAACCTGTCGGCCGGGCGGGCGGTGAGGAGCCCGCCGGGCGCGGCCGGGTCAGCCCTTGACCTTGCGGGCCACCCCGCCCATCGTCCACGTCTTGTCGCGGCCCTGCGCGGCGAGCGGGTTGTCGGGGTTCCAGTGGCGCACGTAGACCAGGCCGGGATCGACCAGTTCCAGCCCGTCGAAGAAGCGCAGCACCTGCTCGCTCCGCCGCGAGGCGTCCTCGCCGCGGCCGAGGATCCGCTGGAAGATCTCGACCAGCGGGCCCTGGGCGTCCGGGCGCGTGTCGAAGACGACGTGGCCGATGGCGAAGTAACTGCCGACCGGCACCGTGTCGCGGAGGATGGCCACGCTCTTCTGCGGGTCGTCCTCGTCGGGGATGAACTGCAGGGCCGACAGGATCAGGACGGCCACCGGCAGGTCCAGGTCGACCAGGCGCAGCAGTTCCGGGTCGGTGAGCAGCTCGCGGGGGTGCAGGACATCGCCTTCGACGGCGGTGGTGTACGGGTTGGTGGCCAGCGTGGCGCGGGCGTGGGAGAGCACCACCGGGTCGTTGGAGACGTAGACCACGCGGGTGTCGGGCACGATCTCCTGGGCCACCTGGTGGACGTTGCGCCGGTTGGGCAGCCCGGAGCCGATGACGACGAACTGGGTCATGCCCTGCTCGACGAGATAGCGCACCACCCGGCCCAGGAAGGCCTGGGACTCGTACGTCATGGCCTTGACCTCGGGCGCGACGGCGAGCACCTCCTCGGCCGCCTTGCGGTCTGCGGCGAAGTTGTCCTTACCGTCCAGGAAGTAGTTGTTCATTCTGGCGATGTTGGGAACGCTGGTGTCCAGGCCCGCCCCCGGCCGCCGGGACGCGTCGCTCATGTGTCATCTCCTCTGTTGCCTGTTGTGACACTAAAGAACCGCGCGTTGTGTGAACAGATGTCAAGGCGCAGTTAATACATGAAAAACTCGGTTATTTGCCAAGAAAGCCTATTCCTTGCGGGCGACTCCGCCGACGACCCAGATGGAGTCCGGCCGGTGGGGCACCTCGCCCTCCGGCCGCCACTTGGGGATGTAGACGACACCCGGCTCGACCGGTTTCAGCCCGTCGAGGAAGAGCTCGACCTCGGCCTTGGTCCGCAGGTTCGCGCGGCGGGGACCGGTGATCGACCCGCTGTCCTGGAAGAGGGCGGCCAGCCTCGCGGTCCTGTCCGGACACAGATCCGAGACCGCGTGGGAGAGGGCCATGTAGCTGCCCGGCGCGACGGCCTTCTGCAGGGCGGCCGTGACCTGCATGGCCTCTACGTCGTCGGAGAGGTCGCTCAGGACCGAGAACAGCAGGATCGCCACGGGCTCGTCGAGGTCGACCAGATCGGTGAGACCGGGATGCGCCAGGAGCCGCTCCGGGTCGCGGATGTCCGCCTCGACGACGGTGGCCGGGTTGTTCTCCTTCAGGAGCGCCTGGGCGTGGACGACGACCATCGGATCGTTGTCGACGTAGACGACCCGCGCCTCGGGTGCGACGCCGCGCAGGATCTGGTGCACACTGCCCTGGGTCGGCAGGCCGCAGCCGATGTCGACGAACTGGCGTATGCCGGCCTCCACCAGGAACCGAACGGCGCGGCCGAGGAATCTGCGCCCCTCCCTCGACATGGCGGGAAGCTCGGGGGCGATCGAGAGCGCCGTCCGCGCGGCGGCGCGGTCGGTGGCGAAGTTGTCCTTGCCACCCAGGAAGTAGTCGGTTATCCGGCCCGCGTTCGGGATCGTGGGGTCGAACCTGAGGCGCTCAGGTTGTGGCGACGCCATGATGTCCTCCGTCCAGCCATGCGGTTCCAGCGGACAATATCGACCTTCCGCTCACGCTGTGCTGTATTTCTTGCCAGAGCCTCCTTCTGCTCATGTCACTTTTTGGGCACTCGACCGTCGATGCCCCGTTCCGCGTCTCCCTCGCCGCTGCCGGGCCGGGTGGCCCTCACGGCGCCGCGCCGCTGGTGGCGGACCTCCGGGCGGGCTCTCGCGTGTCGTCAGTGGCAGGCCTCCAGGTGGCGTTCCCCTCTCGGGGGCAGGGCGAAGGCCGCCCACACCGCCTTGCCGCGGGTCTCCAGCGGTGCCCAGCCCCACGTCTCGCTGACGCCGTCGACCAGCTGGAGTCCCCGGCCGTTCTCCGCCTCGTAGTCGGGCTCGCGCAGGCACGGGCCCTGGTCGCTGGGATCGGTGACCGCGCACAGCACCGAGCGCTCGGTGTGGCAGAGGATCACCTTGACCTCGGGAAAGGAACGGGCGTGCAGGACACCCCGCGTGCCGTGGCGTACGGCGTTGGTCACGAGCTCGGAGACCACGACACCGGTGTCGTCGATCAGCGGCTCCAGCTCCCAGGCTCGCAGGGCCCTGGTGGTGAACTCGCGGGCGGTCCGTGCCGCGCACGGGTCGTAGCGGAGGCTGCGCACGGCCATCTGTAACTGGCCGACGTGGTCCTCCTGACCGGCCCAGGGGGGCAGGACACTCGGGGGGAGTAGGTGATCAAGCATCGACAACCACCGTTCCCACCCTCCGATCTCAGCTCGGATGGGTGTGGCTTCATGTCTTTGGTAACCAGTCATCGGCGACCTTGGGGAGGGGGGCGATCGTATGGCGAGGTTGATCCGTCTAGTCATCTTGCCTTCCGTAATGTGCATAGGCAAGTACAGATGCACGTGCATCTGCACAAAAAGCCCTATGCTCGAGGTGTTGTTTCCCTCCCTAATCAGTGAGAGGCGAGGATGAACCAGCTGTACAACGGCATGTCGGCCGCCCTGATGGACGGTGTCGTCTGGCGCAAGAGCCACTTCAGCAACCCCAGTGGCAACTGTGTGGAACTCGCGGATCTCCCCGACGGCAGGGTCGCGATGCGCAACTCCCGCGACCCCGAGGGGCCCGCGCTGATCTACACCCGCCGCCAGGTCGGCGACTTCTTCCGCGGGGTGAAGGGCGGGGAGTTCGACGACCTGATCACCTGAAGGCCCGCGCTCATGGTTGAAGGCTAAAATTCTCTCTAGTCTGGGGAAGGTGAGCGGAGTACCGTGAAGGCTCGCGATCGCCACAAAGAGTGGGCAGAGGCTCGCGTTCCGCGCCCAGAGGACTGAGATGATCACACCTAACGCCGACGGCCGGCCGGTCAGTCCAACCTCCATGGCCGCGCCGCGCGGCAGTTCCACCGTGCTGCGGATCGTCCTGGGCGCACAGCTCCGCCGCCTGCGCGAGCAGCGGGGCATCACGCTGGAGGAGGCGGGCCACTCCATCCGCGCCTCGCACTCCAAGGTCAGCCGCATGGAGCTCGGCAGGGTCAGCTTCCGGATCAGGGACGTGGCCGACCTGCTCACCCTGTACGGGGTGACCGCCGACGCCGAGCGTGAGCCGCTGCTGTCCCTCGTCGAGAAGGCCAACGTCACCGGTTGGTGGCACAACTACAACGACGTGCTGCCCCCCTGGTTCGAGACGTACGTGGGCCTGGAGGAGTCGGCCACCGGCATCCGCAACTACGAGGTCCAGTTCGTGCCCGGCCTGCTGCAGAGCGAGGGCTACGCGCGGGCCGTCATCCAGCTAGGCTTCCCCTCGGCCTCCCCCGAGGAGCTGGACCGCAGGGTGAAGCTGCGCATGGCGCGCCAGCGGCTGCTGCACCGCGCGGAGCCGCCCCATCTGTGGGCCGTGCTGGACGAGGCCGTGTTGCGCCGCCCGCTCGGCGGGGTCCAGGCGATGTGCGAGCAGATCGACCACATCCTGCGGGCACTGGAGCTGCCCAACGTGACCGTCCAGATCGTGCCCTTCAGCGTCGGCGGCCACGCCGCGGCCGGAGGCCCCTTCAGCATCCTGCGGTTCTCCCAGCCCGACCTGCCGGACGTCGTCTACATGGAGCAGCTCACCAGCGCCGTCTACCTGGAGAAGCGCGAGGACGTCGACAGCTACCTGGAGGTCATGGAGCGCCTGTGCATCGAGGCCGAGCCGGTCACGCGCACCCGTGAGATCCTCCTGGAGATCCGCGAGGAGTTCCAGCGGAGGCTGTGATCCAAGAGCGGTGATCCAAGAGCGGTGAGCAAGGGGCCGCGGGCCCACGACGCGGCCCGGCCGCAACCGCCTGGCGGTACCGTACGAAGATGTTTGAATGAGAAGTCTCGTGACCGGCGTGACCGGATACATCGGGGGGCGCCTCGTCCCCGAACTGCTGGACGCGGGGCACGAGGTCCGCTGCATGGTGAGGTCGGCCGGCCGCCTGCGCGACCAGCCGTGGGCCTCCCAGGTCGAGGTCGCCCAGGCCGACGCGGCCGACGCCGAGCAGGCGGCCAGGGCCCTGGAGGGCATCGACGTCGTTTACTACCTGATCCACACGATGGGCGGGGGAAGCGACTTCGCCGCCGCCGACCGTGAGGCGGCCACCACCTTCGCCGCCGCGTGCGAGCGCGCGGGGGTCCGCCGCGTCGTCTACCTCGGCGGCCTCGCGCCGGACGAGAAGCTCTCGCCGCACATGAGCTCCCGCGTCGAGGTGGGGGAGATCTTCCTGCGCTCCTCGGTGCCCGCGGTGGTGCTGCGGGCGGCGGTCATCATCGGGTCCGGCTCCGCCTCCTTCGAGATGCTGCGCTACCTCACCGAGCGGCTGCCCGTGATGACGACGCCGCGGTGGGTCGGCACCAGGACGCAGCCCATCGCGATCCGCGACGTGCTGCGCTACCTCGTGGCCTGGGCCTCCGTCGAGGGGGAGGTGAACCGCTCCTTCGACATCGGCGGCCCGGACGTGCTCACCTACGCCGACATGATGCGGGTCTACGCGGAGGTCGCCGGGCTGCCCCGCCGGCTGATCATCCCGGTCCCGCTGCTCAGTCCAGGCCTGTCGAGCCACTGGGTGGGGCTGGTCACGCCCGTCCCCGCGGGGCTGGCCCGCCCGCTGGTGGAGTCGCTGCGCAATGAGGCCGTCTGTGGCGAGCACGACATCGCCCGCTACGTCGAGGACCCGCCCGGCGGCCTGGTCGGGCTGAGGCGGGCGGTCGAACTCGCCCTCCAGCGCATCAAGGAGGCCAAGGTCATCACCCGCTGGTCCTCGGCCTCCGTCCCCGGCGCGCCGAGTGACCCGCTGCCCACCGACCCCGACTGGGCGGGCGGCAGCCTGTACGTGGACGCGCGGGCCCGCCGGGTCGACGCCGCACCGGAGGTTCTGTGGGCGGTCGTCGAGGCCGTCGGCGGCGAGGTGGGCTGGTACTCCCTGCCCCTGGCCTGGCGCCTGCGCGGCCTCCTCGACCGGCTCGTCGGCGGCGTGGGCCTGCGCAGGGGGCGTCGCGACCCCCGGCGGCTCTGGGTGGGCGACTCGGTCGACTTCTGGCGGGTCGAGGAGGTCGAGCGGGGGCGCCTGCTGCGGCTGCGCGCGGAGATGCGCCTGCCCGGTCTCGCCTGGCTGGAGATGCGGGTGCTCACGCACCGGGGCGAGACCGTCTACGGCCAGCGGGCGATCTTCCATCCCCACGGCCTGGCCGGGCACCTCTACTGGTGGGCGATCGCGCCCTTCCACGGCCTGATCTTCGGGCCGATGCTGCGCAACGTGGCGAGGGCCGCCGAGCGCGGCGGCCTGCCCGAGTCCGGGCTCTTCCCGGCCGCTCCCGGCGCTTTCCGGGACGGTGGCCCGAAGGACGCCGTCCCCACCTGACCGGTGATCCGGCCGTTCGTCACCTCTCGCCCTCGCGGGCCACGAGGACGTCGACGATGTCCTCGTACCCGATCCCCTTGTGCGTGAACTGCCCCGCCACCGCGAACTCCGCGAGGCCGTGGGCGGTCGAGAGCAGGGCCATCACCCGGGCCTTGGGCGCGGGCCCGTCCCAGGGGCCCTCCATGCCGAGCGCGGTCGTCACCTGGTCGATCGCCGTCTCCAGCTCCGGGTGGTGCCCGGCGAGGAACTCCGCGGCGAACACCAGCCGGTATTCCTCGGGGTGCGTCGTGGCGTACTCGACATAGCTCAGGTAGAAGGCCCGCAGCCGGTCGCGCGGGCCCGCGCCCTCCAGGATCGCCGCGGCGACGTGCGTGCTGAGGTCGGTGATGACCTGGACGGCGAGTGCCGCCAGCAGCGCGGTCTTGTCGGTGAAGTGCCGGTAGGGGGCCGTGCGGGACAGGCCGGTCAGGTCGCCGACGGCGCGCAGCGTCACGGCGTCGAGGCCCTCCTCGCGCAGCAGTCTCAGCGCGCTCTTGACCAGGCGGCTCCTGGTGTCGTCCACCACGTGGGTCCCCCTTCCCCGGCATCGCGTGTTGACAACGTCAACGTACCTGGTTGACACTGTCAACGTGATGTTGACGACGTCAACTGGAGAGCTATGAAGATCACGGTGAACGGGCTGCCCGCCACGGTGGACGCCGGCCCGGACGACGCCGCCGTAGACGTCCTGCGCGACGGGCTCGGCCTCACCGGGGCCAAGGCCGCCTGTCGTACCGGAGTCTGCGGGGCGTGCACGATCATGCTGGAGGGCGTGCCCCAGGCGAGCTGCCTGCTGCCGTCCGCCGCCCTGGAGGATCGCGAGATCACCACCGTCGAGGGCCTCGACCACCCCGTCCAGCGGGCGCTCGCGGTCCACGACGGCCTGCAGTGCGGCTACTGCACGCCCGGGTTCGCGGTGGAGGCCGCGGCCTTCGTCGACGACTGGCGCGCCGAGCACGGCGACGTCGCGCCGCCGCGCGAGCGGATCGCCGCCGCCCTGGCCGGTCACCTGTGCAGGTGCGGAGCCTACGAGGGGATCTACGCCGCGGTCGCCGCCGCCTGCCGGGGAGAGCACGACGGCGCCGCGGGGACGCCCGCCCGGGTCGAGGCGATGGACAAGGTCTCCGGCCGCGCCCGCTACACCACCGACGTACACCTCGAAGGTCAGCTGGAAGGGGTGATCATCCGTTCCACGAGGGCGCACGCCCTCGTCACCTCGGTCACGGTGGAGGCCGCCCACGTGGTCGACCTGCTGCCGCCCGACCGTACCGTCCGCTACGCGGGCCAGCCCGTCGCCGCCGTCGCCGCCCCCACCCGCCGCGAGGCGCTGGCGATCGCGGAGGCCGCGGAGATCGGCTACGACCCGAGGCCCGCCGCGCTCGACGACGCGCCCGACGCCCCGCCCGTCTACGACGAGGCCGCCAGAAAGCACGTCCCCAGCTCCAGCGAGGGAATGGAACTGCCCGGCGGCTGGAACGGCAACGTGCGCGGTCCCTTCACCAGGGCGAGCTGGCGCGGGCGCACCGCCGTCAAGCGGATCGAGGCCGCCAGGCGCGACGCCGACCCCTGCCTGGTGACCGGCACGTTCACCACCGCCGTGCAGGTCCACACCCCGCTGGAACCGCACGCCTGCGTCGCCCGATGGGACGACGAGGGCGACCTCCACCTGCACCTGTCCACCCAGACCGTGGGCGTGGCCGCCGAGAAGGCCGCCAAGCGGTGGAACCTGCCCGTCGAGCGGGTGCACGTCGTCGCCGACCACGTCGGCGGCGGCTTCGGGGCCAAGAGCGGCGTCACCGCCGAGACGATCGCCGCCGTCGAGCTCGCGAGGGCCTGCGGCGCGCCGGTGCGCGTGGTGCTCGGCCGCGCCGAAGAGCTCACCGACGCGGGCAACCGCCCCGGCACCCGCACCGTCCTCGAACTGCTCACCGACGACCGGGGCGACCTCGCCGCCCTCACCATGGACGTCCACGGGCGCGGCGGCGTGGCCATCGGGTCGGCCGTCGCGGTGATGGCCCGCCTCATGTACGGCACCGCGCCCCGGCGGCTCCGCGACTACGACGTCGTGACCAATGAGCCGCCGGGCACCCCGTTCCGCGGACCGGGGGCGCCGCCCATGCTCTGGGCGCTGGAGCAGGCCGTGGACGAGGCGGCCCACCGCCGGGGCGAGGACCCGATCGCGCTGCGCCGCCGATGGGACGGCAACCGCAAACGGCACGCCCTCTACGACCTGGCCGCTGCCCTGCCCGAGTGGACGACCAGGCCGCGGACCGGCTCCCAGACGGGCCGCTTCCGCCGGGGCGTCGGGGTGGCCGCCGCCAACTGGGCCTACATGCTCGACCCCGCCACGGAGGTGGAACTGCGCGTCGAGGGTGACGTGGTCGTGGCCCGCACCGTGACCCAGGACATCGGGACCGGTATCCGCACCGTCATCACCGACGTCGTGTGCGAGGAACTCGGCCTGCCCGCCGAGCGCGTCCGCGTCGAGATCGGCAGGACGGGCACCGTGTACGGGCCGCCCTCGATCGGCAGCCGCACCACGACCTCGGTCGCCCCCGCCGCGCGCGACGCCGCGCGGCGCCTGCGGAAGCTGGGCGTGACCGACGGCGCCAAGGTCGTCGGCGGGCGCCGCCGCGACCGGCGCGGCTACGTCACCCCGTTCCCGGTGGGCGGCATGGCGATCGGCCGAGGGTTCAGCGGTTCCGTCCACGTCACCGAGGTCGAGGTCGACACCCGCCTGGGCGCCGTCAGGCCGCTTCGGGTGTGGGCCGGGATCGCGGTGGGTCACATCTACGCCGAGCGGCTGGCGCGCAGCCAGTGCGAGGGCGGCGTCGTGCAGGGCATCGGCTACGCCCTGTACGAGGAGCGCCTGGTCGACCCGGTGACGGGAACCGTGCTGACCGCCAACCTCGACGACTACCGCATCCCCGGCATCGGCGACACCCCCGAGATCACCGTGCACTTCCACCGGGACGGGTGGGACCACGTCAACGGCCACGGCGTCGGGGTCGGGGAGATCTCCACGGTCGGCGTGGCCGCCTCGGTGGGCAACGCCGTCCACAACGCCACCGGCTGGCGCCCCCACGACCTACCCATCCGCCCCGACCGGCTCCTCGAGGGGATCACCCGATGACCTTCTCTCCGCGGTTCCCCACACTGGAAGGTGTTCGATGACCGTACTCACCGATCTCGGCGAGGCCGTGCGGCGCGGGGGCGAGTTCCGCGCCGGAGGCACCGACCTGATGGGCCGCCGCGCGGCGGGGCCGCACGTGGACCTGCGCGGCCTGTCCGATCTGTCCGGCGTCACCTGGCAGCCGGACGGCTCCGTCAGGATCGGCGCGCTGACCACGGTCGCGCGGGTGGCCCGCGACGCGCGCCTGGCCGCCGCCCACCCCTGCCTGGCGCTGACGGCGGCGGGCCTGGCCACGCCCCAGATCCGGGAGGTGGCCACCGTCGGGGGCAACCTGTTGCAGCGCAACCGCTGCGCGTACTTCCGCAACCCGGCCTTCTCCTGCCACCAGAACGGTGGCGACCACTGCCCGGCTCGCGCCGGGCTCGCCCCGAACGCCGCGATCCTCGACACCGGCCCGTGCGTCGCGCCACACCCGTCGTCGCTCGCGGTGGCCCTGCTCGCCTGCGACGCCTCCGTCGAGGTGCGCGGCGGGGAACCGTTCCCCGTCGCCGACCTGTACGGGGACGGCTCCGACCCCTCCCGCGACCACCTGCTGCCCCCGGGGGAGATCCTCGCCTCCGTCGTCCTGCCGCCGCCCGTGCCGGGGGAGCGGGCCGCCTACCACCGGGCGATCGGCAGGTCCGAGGCGGAGTGGCCGCTGGTGGAGGCGGCGGCGCGGCTGGTCACCGAGGGCGGGAGGATCACCTTCGCCAGGGTGGCCGCGGGGGGCGTGGCCCGCGTCCCCGTACGCCTGCCCGAGGTCGAGGAGGCGCTCCTGGCGGGCGAACCCCTCGACCGGGCCGCCGGGCTGGCCACGGCCCGGTGCGCTCCGGCGGCCCGTAACCACTACAAGATCGCACTGCTCGCCGGGACCGTCCTGGAGGTCCTGGAACGCGCGACCGGAACCGGCGAGCCCCGCTGACCGGCCCGCCCCGGCCCGCGCTCCGCCGCGCCCGGCCCCTCCGCGACGCCGCCTCGGCGCGGCGGGGGCGCCGGGCGGGCAGGCCGGTCCGCTGCCCGGGAGGGGACGTCACGGCGGGACCGCGAGGCCCGGCCTAGCGGGGCGGACGCGCCGCCGTGACCAGGCCCGTCTCGTAGGCGACGACGACGAGCTGGGCCCGGTCACGGGCACCGAGCTTGCCGAGCAGGCGGCCCACGTGCGTCTTCACCGTCGCCAGGCTCAGGGTCAGGTGACCGGCGATCTCCGTGTTGGAAAACCCCTTGGCGATGAGCGCCAGCACGTCGAGCTCCCGCCCGGTGATCCCGTCGAGCCCGCGGACCGGTGGGCGCGCCGGTTCGGGGCGCCGGGAGAACTCGGCGATGAGCCTGCGCGTCACCGTCGGGGCGAGCAGCGCCTCGCCCGAGGCCACCACCCGGATCGCGGCCAGCAGGTCGCCCGGCGGGGTGTCCTTGAGCAGGAAGCCGCTGGCCCCGGCCCGCAGCGCCGCGTAGACGTACTCGTCCAGGTCGAACGTGGTGAGCATAAGCACCCGCACCCCCGGGACGCCCCCGGGCCCGCAGATGCGGCGGGTCGCCTCGATGCCGTCCATCTCCGGCATCCGCACGTCCATGAGCACCACGTCCGGTGACGCGCCGCGCGCCAGCTCCACCGCCTCGGCGCCCGTCCCTGCCTCGCCGACCGCCACCAGGTCGGGCGCGGTGTCCACCAGCACCCGGAAGCTCCCGCGCAGCAGCGCCTGGTCGTCGGCCACGAGCACCCGGATCACGGGGCCTCCTCGTACGGCACACGCGTCTCCTCGTACGGCATGTGCGTTTCCCCGCGAGACGAGCGCGTCTCCCCGGACGGCATGTGCGTCTCCTCGTACGGCATGTGTGTCTCCGCGTGTGACGCGGCCGTCTCTCCGTGTGGGACGCGCGTCTTCCCGTAGGGCACGCGTGTCTCCTCGTACGGCATGCGCGTCTTCTCGTACGGTATGCGGGCCGAAATCCCGAATCCGCCCTCCGGGCGGCGCCCGGCCGTGAGGCTCCCGCCGTACATGACCACCCTCTCGCGCATCCCGATCAGCCCGTGTCCCGGCCCGCCCGGCGGCACCCGTCTGCCGGGCCCGTCGTCGGAGACCTCGACCCTGACCTCGCCGTCCGACGCCTCGACCGAGACCCGGCACCGGGCGGGGGCGGCGTGCCTGACGACGTTGGTCAGCGCCTCCTGGACGATCCGGTAGACCGACAGCTCCACCCCCTCGGGAAGGCCGGCCGCCCGGACGTCCAGCTCGACGCGTACCCCGGCCGTCGACGCCCGCTCCGCGAGGCCGGTGAGGCCCGCGAGGCCGGGGGAGGGGGCGAGGGAGGGTGGCGCGTCACGGGCGGGATCACGGGCGTGATCGCGGTCGGAGTCGGGGGCGGGGTCACGATCGAGGTCGAGGTCGAGGTCACGGTCGAGGGCGGGCGCGGAGCGGAGCACTCCCAGCAGCTGGCGCATCTCGGCCAGCGCGCCCCTGCTCGTGGTCTCGATGACGCGCAGCGCGTCCGCGGCCTCCTCGGGCCGCACCGCGGCGACGTGGTTGGCGATGCCCGCCTTGACCGCGATCAGGCTCATGCTGTGCGCCACCACGTCGTGCAGTTCGCGGGCGATCCGCAGCCGTTCCTCGGCCACCGCCCGGCCCGCGAGCTGCTCGGCCGCCCGCGCGGTGTAGGCCCGTCGCTCGCGCACGGCGCGGCCCACGATCCAGGCGCCGCCCATGAACGCCACCCCCAGCAGCAGCGGCCCGATGACGCCGGGCACGGGGGCGGGGGTGCCCGTCGCCGACAGCAGCAGGACGGCCACCGCGCTGCAGACGCCGATCGCGATCGTGGGTTCCCCCCGGGGCCGGGGCCGGGTGAGCGCCACCATGTAGATCGCGAAGGCCGCCGCCGCGAATCTGTCGTGCACCGTGCCGAGGAGGACGACGGACACCAGCGACATCGCGAGGACGACGCAGAAGACGGTGAGCGGCCACAGCCGCCGCACCGCGAGCGGCAGGACGACCCCGGCCAGGAGCAGCGACTCCGCCCACGCGGGCACCGCCGGGTCCAGGCGCCCGGCCCCGAACAGCAGCAGCGCGACCGCGTACCCCACCGCCGCCAGGGCGTCGAGGCGGACGAGCCGGTCGCGGCTCCAGTGCCGTGGGAAGAGCGAGTCGTCCACGGTGAGGTCCACGGTGAAACCGTATCCGCCGGGGTCGTGCCCCCGCCTCCTCCCAGGGGACGTCATCCCCGGGGCCGACCCTCCCGTGCCTCGGCCCTCTCCGTCGGACCCGAGGCTGACCGCGAAGTGCCCGCCGTGGCCCGACGCGCCCGAGTCCCGCCCCGCGAGAACCTCGACGGCATGATCGAGGTCAGGGAGTTGACCAAACGCCACGGCGCGACCGTCGCGGTGGACGGGATGAGCAGGCGCCTACCTCAGCCACTTCGCCACCCGCGCGTCGCGCTCCTCTCACATCCCGGAGCGGAGTGCCCCCGCCGGAGGCTCGGATCTCCAGTCTGTACGTCTTGGATCGGGCTACCGGCCACCTTTTCGAAGGCGGTGCGGAAGACCTCGCCCGCATCCTGATGATCACGATGTCGATCGCAATCATCGACTCCTTGTCCAGGTTCTCGCTCTTGAGCGGTTACGCGGGTAGGGCTGCCCTTACCTCCGATACACCGGCAGGCGTCAGCGAGCCGCCAACCCGTTCGCACCAGACTCGCTCCTGACACACAGGAGACGTCAGCATGGACACCTCGGGATCGACCCCCGCCAGAATCATTGCCCTGGCGGCCATGACCCTCACCATCCTCGCCCTCGGCTACCTGGGCGTACGGGATACGACGACACCGGCGGCGTTCCCCGCGGCCAAGGTCGGCACACTGACCCTGAACCCCTGCACGTACGAGACCGAAACCGGAGCCCTCCCGGCGGACTGCGGCACCCTGACCGTCCCCGAGAACCACGACGTTCCCGGCTCCCGGCCGATCACGCTGCCCGTGAAACGCATCCGGGCCACCGGCCCCGACCCGGCCGAGCCGATCTTCCGTCTCGGGGGCGGGCCCGGTCAGACGAACATGACCTTCAAGGAAGCCGCCCGCCTCTCCGACCGGCACGACATCGTCCTGGTCGGCTACCGCGGCATCGACGGTTCCGTCGTCCTTGACTGTCCTGAGGTGACCACGGCGATGCGGCACTCCGCCGACCTCGCCGGACCCGACACAACGCGCCGCACCTCCCAGGCCTACGCCGACTGTGCCAGACGCCTGACCGAGGACGGCACCGACCTCGACGGCTACTCGCTACCCCAGCGCGTCGAGGACCTGGAGGCCGTCCGCGGCGCACTGGGCTACCGGCGGATCAACCTGATCAGCCAGAGCGTCGGAACCCGCACCGCCATGATCTACGCCTGGCGCCATCCGCGGTCCATCCACCGGTCGGTGATGACCGGCGTGAACCCGCCCGGCCACTTCCTCTGGGACCCCGCCATCACGGACGACCAACTCGCCCGATATGCCCGACTGTGCGCCCAGGACCACGCATGCGCCGCACGCACCGAAGACCTCGCCGCCTCCATGAAGGCGACCGCCGCCCACCTGCCCGACCGGTGGGGACCCCTGGCCATCAAAAGCGGCAACGTCCGCGCCGCGACGCTGATCGGACTGGTCAACTCCACACGATTCGCCGCGCCGCTCAACGCGCCCGCGATGCTCGACGCCTGGCTGGCCGCCGCCGACGGCGATCCCAGCGGGCTCTGGGCCATCTCCCTTCTCGCCGACCTGACCATCCCGACGTCCTTCGTCTGGGGAGAATCCGCCGCGACCACCATGATCGACGCTGCGCCGGTCGACCGCTACTACGCCGGAGGGGGCGACCCGGGCTCGATCCTCGGCAACGCCGGCGCGGATCTGCTGTGGGCCGGCGGTGGCCTCACCAAGGCGTGGCCGTCCAGCCCCGATACCCGCGGATACCAGCGGACGCGCCCGACCGACGTCGAAACGCTCCTGATCAGCGGCACCGTCGACTTCACCACACCCGCCGAACCGGCCACCAGGGAACTGCTGCCCGCATTGCCCAACGGCCACCAGGTGATCCTGGCCGAACTCGGGCACACCACCGACTTCTGGCGCTATCAGCCCGAGGCCAACCGGCGACTGCTGACCGCCTTCTTCGACCACGGCCGGGTCGACACCTCCGGATACACCACCCACAAGGTCGACTTCCAGGCCGGCGCGCTCAGCATGCCGAACATCGCCAAGATCCTCGCAGGCGTCCTGACCGGCCTCACGCTGGCCGCCGCCGCCCTGCTCGCCGGGATGACCCGCCGGGTACGCCGCCGCGGTGGCTTCGGACCCAGAGCCGGCATCTGGCTGCGCGTCCTGACCCCGGTGATCCTCGGCCTCGGCGGCTGGTCCCTGGCCGTGCTGACCGTGTCGATCCTGTGGCCGGCGACCTACCTCGGCGACCCGCTCGTCACCGTACCGCCCGTCGGCGCCGCCATCGGCTACGGCGCCTACTGCGCCTGGACCCGCCGCGACCGGACCTCTCGGCACCGGCACCGGGGCCTGGCCGCCGCACCGGCCGCGGCACTCGCCGGAGCCTGGCTGGGGTTCTCCGCCGCCGATGGCCTCCCCGGCGCGACGACCACGATCATCGGCGCCGCCCTCGCCGCCAACCTCGCCCTCCTCACCCTCGACATCATCGGCGACCGCGCCGCCACACTGACGGAGAGCTGATCCACCGTTCCCGCCGGCGGACCGGTGACCTCTCACTCGGAATGCGGCAGCGGCTGGGAATCGCGGCGGCGCTGCTCGGTGACCCGGGCGTGCTGAGTCGTCGCCCTCGGCGCGGCGGCCGTCGCGCTCGCCCGCAGGGACGTTTGACCCGGTAGCCGGTTTGTGATCTACGTTGTAAAGGCGATGGCGCGGACGAGATTTCCCCGTAGAAAGAGCAGGGTTCACAAAGGCGTGGGACGGGACCTCACCTGAGGGTGGCCGCCAGGTGCTTGGCCAGACCCTCGGAGGCGGCCTCGACCATCTCCAGCACCTCGGCGAAGCCCTCGCGCTCGCCGTAGTAGGGGTCGGGCACCTCGGCGCCCTCGGGGGCGGCGGGGTCGAAGGAGCGGAACAGGCGCACGTCCGCGCCGTCGGGGGCGAGGCGTCGCAGGGCGTCGAGGTTGTGGGCGTCCATGGCCAGCACCAGGTCGACCCGGTCGTACCAGCCGCGCAGGAACTGCCGGGCCCGGTGCTCCGAGCCGTCGTAACCGTGGTCGGAGAGCATCTCGGCGGCCCGCGCGTCCATCGGACCGCCCTGGTGCCAGCCGCCGGTGCCCGCGCTGTCGACCGTGACGAGATCACCGAGACCGTGGTCGTCGAGGGTCTTCCTCAGCACGACCTCGGCCATGGGGGAGCGGCAGATGTTCCCCATGCACACCACGCATATGCGATAACTCATGCCTACCAGGATGCCGCCTGCCGGGGGTGCGCCGACCGGGCGGGCGGATGGGCGGGAAAGGAATCCTCGCCGAAGCAAATCCCGCCGCCGGTCCGGGGGAGCCTGCGCACCCGGGGACGCAGCAGGACGCGCCGCACCACCTCGGGGACGATCGCGGCGCCCAGGTGCCGTCCCAGGCAGAGGTGCGGGCCGTAGCCGAAATGCAGGCCGCTGTGGGAGGGCCGGTCGACGCGGAAGGCGTCGGGCTCGGGTACGGCGTCCGCGTCGAACATCGCCGAGGCGGTGCAGGCGAAGACCAGCGTGCCCGCGGGGATGAGTGTCGCGCGCGGGGTGCCCGCCGCCAGAACATGGTCGCTCTCGCACAGGCGGAAGATCATCCGGTTGGGCGGGGCGAACCGCAGGGCCTCCCAGACATGGGCGTCGAAGCGCGCCGGATCCGCCTCCGACGCCGCGGCGACGGCGGCCCTCCCCACCTCGTCGCGCGACAGGAGCTCCTCGACCGCTCCGGCCACGGCCTGCGCGGTGTTCTCCACCGACCCGACGAGCAGACCGGCCATGTTGGCCAGCACGCGCCGGTCGCAGAAGGCGATCTCCTCCGGCGGCTGGCCGCGCAGCAGGCGGGTCAGCACGTCGTCGGGGACGGTACCGCCGCAGCCGAGGCGGGCCCGCCGGTCGTCGACCAGGTCGTGGAGACGGTCGCGGAGCCGGGCGCCGGCGTCCAGCGAGGCGGCGTGGACCGCGGGGTCGCCGTGCAGGTTCTTGAAGATGTCGGTCTGGGCCGCCCGCGACCACGCGGACAGCTCGTCGAGCCCGATGCCCGCCAGCCCGAAGTATTCGCGGCAGACGCGCAGCTGGACGTGGCGAGCCAGCTCCGCGACCGCCTCGATCCGCCCCCCGGGCCGGGCGTCGTCCAGCGCCTCGTCGGCGAAGGCGGCGGCCATGCGGCGGACCCGGGCCACGTCCTGGACGGGCAGCACGCTCTGCATGAGGCCCTTCTCCGCCCAGTGCAGCGGCGTGTCGTCCTGCGACAGCATGAAGCCGCCGCCCAGGAACGGGTCCATGCGCGGGGCGTAGAGCCGGACGGTGAAGACGCGCTCGCGCGACAGCACCTCGATGACGTCGGGGAAGCGGGTCACCAGGGTGAGCAGCGGTGTGTGCATGATCGGCCGGCATTCCCGCAGCTCGGCGAAGAAGGCCCGCCACTCGGTGCGGATCCATGAGACGACCAGGGCGGGCCGCCGTTTCTCCGCCGCCGACTCGTACCGGTCGAGAAACGACATCGATCCCCTTAGGTCGCCACCGGAATGCCGGATCAAGTGGTAACACGCAGGGTGACGGAGAGTCAACATTCGGTAATCGGGAGAGGCCTCGGTCGGCTTCTGGCTGGACGCGGACCCGGTTTCGCGCCCTGGCGATTTCCCTGGGGGGCGGTGAAAGCGATCACGCGTGCGTGATGTTCGATTACCTCATAGGCGCCGTTCGTAACGTGGAGGTCCCATGGCAAAACTCACTGAAAACGCCAAGGAACTGCTCAGGCAGCCCGTGCACGCCTGGGTGACCACCGTCAGGCCGGACGGCTCGTTGCACAGCACCGTCGTGTGGGTCGACGTCGACGGAGACGACGTCGTCTTCAACACGGCCGTCGGCCGGGCCAAGGAGCGCCATCTGCGCGAGGACCCGCGTGTGTCGGTGAGCGTCCTCGATCCCAAGGACGCCTTCCACCTGGTCAGCGTCTCTGGCACGGCCCGGATGGAACTGGAGGGCGCGGACGAGGTCATCGACCACCTGACGAAGAAGTATCTCGGAGTGGAGACCTATCCTTTCCGGACCCCGGACGAGAGGCGCGTCACCGTGAGGGTCACGCCTGACGACGTCATCTTCAACGCCGGAGGCTGAGGGGTGGAGACGAGCGGCGAGGGCAGGCCCACGCCCATCCGTCATGTCGGCGACCCGGTGCTGCACCGGCCCTGCGAGCCGGTCACCCGTTTCGACGAGAACCTGGCCACGCTGGTGCACGACATGTTCGCCAGCATGTACGCCGCCGACGGTGTGGGGCTCGCGGCCAACCAGATCGGCGTCCCCCTGCGCGTGTTCGTCTACGACTGCCCGGACGACACCGAGGAGTACCGCAAGGGCGTCGTGGTCAACCCGGTCCTGGTGCTGCCCGAGGCCACCGAGCGCACCCTGGCGGAGTACGACGAGGGCTGCCTGTCGGTACCGGGACAGCGGGGGTCGCTCGCCAGGCCCGACCGGGCGGTCGTGCACGGCTTCGACCTGGCCGGGGCACCCCTGACGGTCGAGGGCACCGGACTGCTCGCCCGGTGCCTGCAGCACGAGACGGACCACCTCGACGGCCGCCTCTACATCGACCGGCTCCCGGCGGAGCGGCGCGAGGAGGTCCTGCGGGCCTACGAGGAGGAGCGCGACCGGCCTGCCGAGGAGGACTGACCGGTACCGGTCGACGGCGACGGGCCGACGGCGCCGCTCAAGCCAGTGCCGATTCGGTGTCGGTTGGTGCCGGTCAGCGCCGGTTCGGTGTCAGTCTGGTGCCGGTCACGGCAGGTTCGGTGCCGGTCCGGTATCGGCTACGGCAGGTTCGGTGCCGCTTCGGCCGGGCGGGAGCGGCGGCGGGGCCCCGGCCGGCGACCGGGCCCGGTGGTGGACGCGGTCCGCCGCCGGGTCCGGCTCGGGACTACCATGTCGCCCGGTAGAACGGCATCGGGGAAGGGCTGGCTGTTGAAGGATCTCGGGGAGGAGCTCCGCGCGTTCTGGCGGGAGCGGCACCTGTGCACGATGACCACCGTGCGCGCCGACGGCACGCCGCACGTCGTCCCGGTGGGGGTGACGCTGGATGCCGACTCGGGAATCGCCAGGGTGATCACCTCGGGGGGCTCGCACAAGGTCCGCCACGTGCTCGCGGCGGGGGACGAGGGGGCGGCCGTCGCGGTCTGCCAGGTGGACGGGCGCCGCTGGTCGACCCTGGAGGGGCGCGCGGTGATCCGTACCGACCCCGAATCGGTCGCCGACGCCGAGCGCCGCTACGCCGAGCGCTACCGCGCGCCCCGGGAGAACCCCGCCCGCGTCGTGGTCGAGATCCGTCTTACCCGGGTGCTGGGCAATGTCTGACCCCGCCGTCCCTGACCTCGCGCCCCCTGACCTCGTCACCGGTTCCGTCGCCGACCCCGCCGTCGTCGTCGTCGGCATCGGAGACGACGGCTGGGCGGGTCTCTCCGAGGCGGCGCGGCGCGAGCTGCGCGCCGCCGAGGTCCTGATGGGCGGCGCCCGGCAACTGGAGCTCATCCCGAAACCCGGGTCCGAGCCCGAGTCCGAGCCCGAGTCCGAGCCCGAGTCCGGGGCCGAGCACGGTAGGGAGCCCGGTGCCGAGCGCGTCGTCTGGCCCTCTCCGCTGCTCCCGGCCCTGCCCGCGCTCATCGCCTCCCACCGGCGACGCAGGGTGTGCGTGCTGGCCAGTGGCGACCCCATGTTCCACGGCATCGGCACGACCCTGGTGCGGCTGCTCGGTGCCGACCGGGTCCGGGTCCTGCCGCATCCGTCGTCGGTCTCCCTGGCCTGCGCCAGGCTCGGGTGGGCGGCCGACCGGGTCGAGGTGGTCAGCCTCGTGGCGCGCCCGGCCGAGGTGCTGCATCCGGCCGTCCACGACGGCCGCCGGGTCCTGGTCCTCAGCGCCGACGGCCGTACCCCGGCCAGGGTCGCCGGGCTGCTCGCCGCCCGAGGTTACGGCGCGAGCCCGATGACGGTCCTGGAACGGCTGGGCGGCGCCGGGGAGCGCGTGGTCTCCGGCACGGCCGCCACCTGGTCCCTGCCCGCGACCCACGACCTCAACGTCGTCGCCGTGGAGTGCCGCGCCGACGCCGGGACCGTTCCGCTGCCCCGCCTCCCCGGCCTGCCCGACGAGGCGTTCGAGCACGACGGGCAGCTCACCAAGAGCGAGGTGCGCGCGGTCACCATGTCCCGGCTGGCGCCCGTCCCCGGGGAACTGCTGTGGGACGTCGGCGCGGGCGCGGGCAGCATCGGCATCGAGTGGATGCGCGCGCACCCGGACAACCGAGCCGTCGCGGTGGAGTCCCACCCGGAACGGGCGGCCGCGGTCGCCCGCAACGCCGCGGCGCTGGGCGTCCCCGGTCTCGACGTGGTGACCGGTGCCGCGCCCGCCGCGCTCGCCGGGCTGGAGCCGCCCGACGCCGTCTTCATCGGCGGCGGGGTGACCGTTCCAGGGATGGTCGAGGCGTGCTGGGAGGCGCTGCGGCCGGGGGGCAGGCTGGTGGCCAACGCGGTGACCGTCGAGTCCGAGGCGGTCCTGGCCCTCTGGCACGGCAGGCTCGGCGGAGGCATGGTCCGGCTCGCGGTCAGCAGGGCCTCCCCGGTCGGCGGTTTCACCGGCTGGCGGCCCATGATGCCCGTCACGATCTGGACCGCGGTCAAGCCGCCCGCCTCGGAGGGAAAGCGATGACGGTACGTTTCATCGGAGCCGGGCCGGGCGCCGCGGATCTCATCACCGTGCGGGGCCAGCGGGCGATCGCGTCCGCGCCGGTGTGCCTGTACGCCGGGTCGCTGGTCCCGCCCGAGCTGCTGGAGTCATGCCCGCCGGGCGCGCGGCTGGTCGACACCGCGAGGATGGCCCTGGAGGAGATCGTCGCGGAGATGGTCACCGCCCACGGGGCCGGACACGACGTGGCCAGGCTGCACTCCGGCGACCCGTCGGTGTTCAGCGCGATGGCCGAGCAGATGCGCAGGCTGGACGCCGAGGGGGTGCCGTACGAGGTGATTCCCGGCGTGCCCGCCTTCGCCGCCGCCGCGGCGTCGCTGCGGCGCGAGCTCACCGTGCCGGGGGTGGGGCAGACGATCGTGCTGACCCGGACCTCGGTGCGCGCCACTCCCATGCCCGAGGGCGAGGACCTCGGCACGCTCGGCCGCAGCCGGGCCACGATGGTCCTGCACCTGGCGGTGCAGCGCATCGAGGCCGTCGCGGCGGAGCTCGTCCCCAACTACGGCGCCGACTGCCCGGTGGCCGTGGTGGCCAGGGCCAGCCGCGACGACGAGGTGATCCTGCGCGGCACCCTGGCCGACATCGCCGGGCAGGTCCGCGACGCGGGCATCCTCCGTACCGCGGTGATCGTCGTCGGCCGCGTGCTGACCGCCTCGGAGTTTCCCGACAGCCACCTGTACTCGGCCGCCCGCTGCCGTGACTGACCCCGAGTTCCGAGGTGACGGCGTGCTGAACGTCCTGATACTGGGCGGCACCGACGAGGCCAGGCGGCTGGCCGCCGCGCTCGCCGGGCGGGCGGAGACGCACGTGGTCTCGTCACTGGCGGGCCGGGTGCGCGACCCGAAGCTGCCGGTGGGGGAGGTGCGCGAGGGCGGTTTCGGCGGTGCCGACGGGCTCGCGGCGTGGCTGACGAAGCACGGCGCCCACACCGTCGTGGACGCCACGCACCCGTTCGCGGCCAGGATGACCGCCTCAGCGGTCGAGGCGGCGCGCCGGACCGGCCTGCCGCTGCTGATCCTGCGGCGCCCCGGCTGGCAGGCGGCTCCCGGCGACGACTGGCGCTGGGTGCCCTCCCTGGAGGCCGCCGCCGAGCTGCTGCCCTCGCTGGGGGAGCGGGTGTTCCTGACCACGGGACGCCGCAGCCTGCCGGTCTTCGCCGGGCTCGACGGCCAGTGGTTCCTGGCCCGCTCGGTGGACATGCCGGGGCCGGTCGTCCCGCGACACCTGAAGGTGCTGCTCAGCCGGGGGCCGTTCACGGTGGACGGCGAGCTGGCCCTGATGCGCGAGCACCGGGTGGAGGTGCTGGTCACCAAGGACAGCGGCGGTGAGATGACCACCGCGAAGCTGCTGGCCGCCCGCGAGCTCGGCCTCCCGGTCGTGATCGTGCGCCGCCCGCCGCCGCCTGGGGGAGTGACCTCGGTCGAGACCGTCGAGGCCGCGCTCGCCTGGCTGGAGACCGTGGCCGGTCCCGGCCCCGCGTGACGGGACCGGCCCCAGGGTCGGGGCGACGGGATCGGCCACGGAACGCGTCAGCGAGCACGTGCCGATGTCGTGGAGATCTCCCAGAAATCGGCGTAGCGGCCACCTCGGCGCAGCAGGTCGTCGTGGCCGCCCTCCTCCACGATCCGGCCGCCGTCCAGGAAGACGACGCGGTCGGCGCGCTGGACGGTCCGCATCCGATGCGCCACCGTCACCACCGTCCGGCCCGCCATCAGGCGCTCGATGCCCTCGTGGACGGCAGTCTCGTTCAGCGGGTCCAGGGCGGAGGTCACCTCGTCCAGCAGCACGATGGGCGCGTCCTTCAGCAGCGCCCGCGCGATCGAGACGCGCTGGCGCTCACCACCCGACAGCAGCGCGCCGCCCTCGCCGACGTTCGTCGCCCACCCGCCGGGCAGGCGCTCGATCACCTCGTCCAGCCGCGCCGCGGTCGCCGCCGCCCGTACCTCGGCCTCGCCGGCGCCGGGACGGCCGAGACGCACGTTGTCCTCGATCGTGCCGTCGAAGAGGTAGACGTCCTGGAAGACGATGGCGATCCGCGCCATCAGCGCCTCGGTACGGATCGCGCGCACGTCCACACCTCCCACGCGCACCGCGCCCTCGTCCACGTCGTGGAACCGCGCGAGCAACTGCAGCAGCGTGCTCTTGCCCGCGCCCGACGGCCCGACGACGGCGAGCCGCTGTCCCGCGGGCACGGACAGCGAGAGGTCGTCGATCACCGTGCGGCCGCCCTGCCGGAAGGTGACGGACGCGAACTCCAGGTCATGGCGTACCGGCTCGATCGGTTCGCGAGCCTGCGGCAGCGGCTCGGTGCGCAACACCGCGTCGAGTCTCGCCAGCTCGAAGCGCGCGCCGCGCAGCCTGCCGCCGATGTCCGACAGCGACAGCAGCGGATCGGCGCAGCGGGCGGCGAGCACCAGGATCGCCAGGACCTCCGCCGCACCGACGATCCCGCCGAGCGCGAGGTAGGCGCCCAGGATCAGCAGTACGGTGAACATCGCCTGCACCGTGAGTGTCAGGCCCAGCACGCCGGGCAGCGCCGACAGCGTGGAGCGGCGAGACGCCCGCTGGAGACCGGACAGCGCGTCGTCGAGCGACCGGAAGTGCTCGGCGGTCCGGCCCCCGGCGCGCAGCACCGGCTGGGCCTGGAGGTATTCGATGACCCTCCCGGTGGCCTCGTCGCCGCGTTCGGCGCGCTCCGCGTCCCCGGCGGCCGTCGAGCGTCCCGTCCAGACCTGGATCGCCGCCACGACCGGTACGGCGGCCAGCGCGGCCACCCCCATGTGCCGGTCGAAGGCGAGTATCACGACCACGATCGTCAGCGGGGTCACGCAGGCGGAGATGAGCGGTGCCAGCAGGTGCGCCGCCACGCCCATCGCCTGCAGGACGCCCTCGCCGGCCAGGACCGACACCTCACCGACGCGACGGGCGGTGAACCAGCCGAGGGGCAGCCGGGCCAGATGGTCGCCGAAGCGGTGGTACACGCCGCGCAGCAGCGCGGTCCCGACGCGGAAACCGGACAGGTCGCTGCGATAGCGCAGCACCGCGTAGGCCGCGACCGCGGCCCCGAACGCGATCAGCCAGGGCCGGGCGTCCGCGGGCCCGCCGCCGAACAGCGCCCGCAGCACCGGGACCATGAGCGCGTAGGACAGGCCCTCGGCTATCGCGGTCACCGTCATCAGGGCCGCGGTGCGGCGCATCGGCCGGGCGTACTCGGGTCCCAGCAGCCGCAGCAGCGTTCGGATCATCGGGGCTCGCCTCCTCGTGGTGCGCCGGCGGGGGATTCGGCCCCATCGGCGATGGCCGACGGATAGGTCGACGGGTGGGTCGACGGGTGGGCTCGCCAGAACGCGGCGAATTTTCCGTTCCGTTCCAGCAGCTCGGCGGGCCTGCCGCGCTCGACGATCGCGCCGTCCTCCAGGACCACGACGGTGTCGGCGTCGGCGACCGTCTCCAGGCGGTGGGCGATGACCAGGACCGTCCGGTCGCCCGCCGGTGTCGCCAGGGCGCCGCGTACCGCCTGTTCGGTCCGCGGGTCGGCGAAGGCGGTCGCCTCGTCGAGCACCAGGACGGGCGCGGCGGCGAGCAGTGCGCGGGCGATCGAGATCCGCTGTGCCTCTCCACCCGACAGCCTGGCATCCTCGCCGATCACCGACTCGTATCCGCGCGGCAGTTCGAGGATCCGTTCGTGGATGTTCGCCAGCCGGGCGGCCCGGACCACGTCGTCGAGGTCGGCGTGCGGTACCGCCAGCGCGATGTTGTCCGCGACCGACGCGCGCAGCAGGCGAACGTCCTGGAAGACGAAGGAGACCATCCGGTGGAGCTCCCGGTCGCCGAGCTCCCGGAGATCGACGCCGCCCAGGAGGACCGAGCCGTGGGTCGGGTCGAAGAAGCGAGGCAACAGCCGGACCAGCGTGGACTTCCCGCTTCCCGACGGCCCCACGATCGCGGTGACCGTCCCCGGTTCGAGTACCAGGTCGATCCCGCGCAGCACCTCGTGACCGGCTTCGTAGCCGAACCGGACGTCACGTAGTTCCACCCGGTGTCCCCGCGGCGCGACCGGGCGCGCGGGCTCCGGCAGTGACGGCACCGCGAGCACGTCCCGGATCCGTCCCATCGCGCGCCGGGCGGCCTGCAGGTCGTCGAAGCCGTGGCCGAGAGCCGCCACCGGAGCGGTCAGTCCCAGACCCAGCAGCAGGAAGGGGAGCAGATCCGCCGGGGTCATGGAACCGGTCGTGATCAGTGCCGTACCGCCGGTCAGCACGACCAGCAGCACGAACGGCGGCGACAGCGCCAGCGCCATCCCCGCGGCGATCCCGGAGATGCCGAGCACCCAGCGGGAGAAGGTGCCGGCGAACTCGTCCGTGGCCGTGAGGAACTCGCGGTGGGCGCGCTCGCCCCCGCCGAACGCCTTGACGACCGAGATCCCCTGCACGAACTCGACGGCCGCATTCGAGATCCGTCCCATCGCCCCGTCGAGCGCCTCCTGCTCGCGCAGGCGGCTCGGGGTCATCATCAGCGGGACCAGCGCCACGGCCAGCGCCACCGGGATCATCGTGATCAGCGTGAGCCGCCAGTCGACGGCGAACAGGTAGACCAGCGACACCAGCGGCACCACGAACGCGGAGACGAGCTCGCCGGGGGCGTGGGCGATGAGCGGGTGCACGGCGCTCACGTCCCGCCCCACCACCTTCGCCAGCTCACCGGTCCGGCGCCGGGAGAGCCAGCCGATCGGCACGCGCCCCAGCCACGCGGCCAGCCGCCGGCGGAACGACAGCTGCACCTGGTCGTCGAGGACGTGCCCGATCCCGGACGACGCGGCCGTGAACAGCAGCCGGACGAGCAGGCCGGCCGCCCCCGCGATCACGACGCCCCGGACATGACCGTGGTCGATCGGGCCGGGTGACAGCAGGGCACGGCCCAGTTCGGCGACCGCCAGCAGCGGCGCCAGCCCCGCGACGGCGCCGACGATCTGCAGGACGGCGACGGCGGCGAGGCCCCGTCGATAGGGCCGCAGCAGCCCCGCCGGGCCCTGTTCCGCCGCGTGATCGGTGTCCGGTGGTGGTGCGGACCGCTCCCTCGCCTCGGCGATGTCGGTGGCGTTCATCGCTCTCCCGTCTTCGTCGATCTCGTCGTGACCGGGCCCGTGCCTGGTCACGTAACGGGGCCCGTGCCTGGTCACGTAACGGGGCCCGTGCCTGGTCACGTGACCGGCCACGTGACCAGGCCCGTGACCGAGTCGGCGGTGGATGATGGGGCCGGCCTCACTCGGCCAGGGCGCGGCGCAGGGCCGCGGCGAGCTCGGCGATCTGCCGCTGCGACACCTCGGCGGACAGGATCGCCTGCGACCCGTGGAAGGTGCCGGGCCACTGGTGCAGCTCGACCGACACGCCCGCCTCCAGCAGGCGCAGCGCGTAGCCGATGTCCTCGTCGCGGTTCGGGCAGAGCTCCGCGGTGGCGATGTAGGCGGGTGGCAGGCCGGACAGGTCGGCGGCCCGCGCCGGGGCGGCGTGCGGTGAGGCGGGCGTGGAGCCCAGGTAGTGCCGCCAGGCCGCGGTGACCTTGTCGCGGTTCATCCAGGGCGTGTCGGTGAAGTTCCGGGCCGACCACGTCTCCTGCCGGTCGTCGAGGCTGGGCTGGTTGAGCAGCTGGAAACGGATCCGCGGCCCCTGCCGGTCACGCGCTCGCAACGCCACCGCGGCCGCGATCCCCGCGCCGGCGCTGTGACCTCCGACCGCGATCCGCTCCGGGTCGATGCCCAGCTCGGCCGCGTGCTCGGCCGCCCAGGCCACTACGGCGTAGACGTCGTCCAGGGCGGCCGGGAACCGGTGCTCGGGGGCGAGACGGTAACCCACCGAGATCACCATCGCGCCAGAGGCGTCCGCGAGCCGGATGGCCCACGGGTGCTCGGTGTCCACGTCACCCATGACGAATCCACCGCCGTGCGACCAGACGACGGCGCCCCGCGTCCGGTGCGGGCGGTAGATCCGCACCGTCACCTCCGGATCGGCGGGCACCGTGCGGTCCTCGATCTCCATGTCCGCGATGTCGGGTACCGGTATCGCGGTGGCCAGCTCGGCGAAGCTCTTGCGCTCGATGACCGGATCGGTCAGGTCTGCCCGGGGGAACAACGGGATGAATGCTTCCAGCTCTGGGTCCATAACCGAGATCCTCGCAATTTGTATCCCGGGGATCATCCGCCACTCGTCGGGTATTCCACCCCTGCCGCGCGACGATCGCCGCATATCCTTCCGGCATGGAGGCATTGGCCGCACGGCTGTCGCAGCTGGACGCGGAGGCCGGGGGCGCGCTCCGCGTCGTGATGTTCTACGACACCCTGATGCGCCGGCGGGTGGATCTTCCGGCGCTCGCGCGGGCCTCGGCGGGCCTGGCCGAGTGCGTGGCCGGGATCCGGCTGCACGGCACGGGCCGGGTGATCCGCATGTCGCCCGGCGGCGGGGAGGCGTCCGCCCCGGCGCTCCCCGTGTCCACCACGACGCCGATCACCCTCGACGCCGAGGAGGTCGGCACGGTGTGGCTGGAACGCCCCGGCCCGCCCGGCCCGCTCGACGAACTGCTGCTGGACCGGCTCGCCATCGCCGCCACGGCGGTCGTCGAGAGGTACGGCCCGGCCCGCACCACCATGGCCGACCCCGCGCTCGTCGAGCTGGTGATCAGCTCCGACAGCGACGAGGCGGCCAGGGCACGGGCCCTCCGGCTCCTGGGCTTCGCCGCCGACCTGCCGATCCGCGTCATCGCCGTACGGTCGCGGCGCCCGCTCGACCAGGTCGGCGGCCTGGTCTGCCCGACCCGCCCGGTGAAGGCGGCACCGGTCGCCGACGTGGGCGTCATCCTGGCCACCACCATGGACCCGTCCAGGTTTCCGGCGGGCGTTCGCGCGGGCATCGGCGCCGCGGAGAGCCCCGACCGATCCTGGCGGGAGGCCCGCACCGCCCTCCGCTTCACCACCGCGCGCCGGCCGGTCGTCCACCATGACGACCTGGGCGTGCTGGCGCTGCTCGCTGAGATACCCCGGGACACCGCGCGGGACAACGCCGACGTGGCCGCGATCGCCCGAATGGCAGGCAACCCGGAGGACCTGGACACTCTGGACGCCTACTGCGCCACCGGTTCCCTACGCCGGGCCGCCGACCTCCTTCACCTGCACCACAGCAGTGTTTCCCGCCGGCTCGAACAGATCGGCAAGAACCTGGGCGTCGAGCTCACCGAGCCCGCCGGGCTGGTACGGGCCGGACTCGCCCTCACCACGTGGCGGCTCCTCGACGACTGAGGCCCGCGGGCAACGACCGAGGCACGCGGGCGGGCGGCGGCCGGCACGTGGCAGGCGCACCGCGCCGCCATGCTCGCGCGCCAGGCCTGGAGCGGTCCTCATGCTCGCGCGCCAGGCCTGGAGCAGCCCCTCATGCTCGCGCGCCAGGCCCGGACCGGCCGCCATGCTCGCGCCCGGCCCGGACCGGTCCCCCGCGGCCGTGCAACCTCCGGCCCGACGCGTTGCGCGGAACAGCGGTGCCGGATCGGCCCCCCGACAACAGTGCCACCCCCGGCCCGGCACGTTACGCGGGGTAGCGCCGGGGAGTGAACACCACCCGGCTGCCGTCACCCCGCTCGGCCACCCGCGTGGTGGACGAGCCCACCAGCAGCAGGCAGCGCATGTCGATCGCGTCGGGATCCAGGTCGCCGAGGGTGGTGACGGTCATGCTCTCCCGTGCCCCGCCGACGTCGCGGCCGACGACCACGGGGGTCTCCGGCGCCCGGTGCTCCAGCAGCAGGTCCCGCGCGGCGGCCACCTGCCAGGTGCGGCTCTTCGAGGCCGGGTTGTAGATCGCCAGGACGAGGTCGGCCTTGGCCGCGGCGCTGATCCGCTCGGCGACCACCTCCCAGGGCTTGAGCAGGTCCGACAGCGACAGCACGCAGTAGTCGTGGCCGAGGGGCGCACCGGCCCTGCTCGCCACCGCGTGCGCCGCGGTCAGGCCGGGCAGCACCCGTACCGGCACGTCCGCGAACCTCGGCTCGCACGCCACCTCCAGCACCGCGCTGGCCATCGCGAACACCCCCGGGTCGCCCGAGGACACCACGGCCACCCTCGATCCGGCCGCGGCCAGCTCCAGCGCGTGCGCGGCCCGTTCGGCCTCCACCCGGTTGTCGGTGGGGTGGCGGCGCTGGCGCGCGTTGGGCGGGACGCGGTCCAGGTAGGGGCCGTACCCGACGAGTTCGTCGACACCGGCCAGCGCCTCCTGCGCCTCCGGCGTCAGCCACGGCCGCCCGGCGGGACCGAGCCCCACCACGACCACCTCGCCGCGTGCCCTCACCTCACCCTGGGCCCCGGCCCCGGTCCCGGTCCCGGGTTCGGCGGCGGGCGCGGGACCCGCCGCGTTGACGGGGCTCGGGATCAGCGCCAGGGAGAAGTACGGGACGTCGGCGGGGTCGACCTCGGCGAGGGGGGCCAGGCGCTGCTGCCCGGTGGTGGCGCGCTCGACGTACCAGGCCTCGTCAAGACGCCCGGCCTCGGCCAGCGCGTCGCGGACCTTGGTGAACGTACGGCCGAGCTTCAGCACCGCGGCCGAGTCGGTGGCCGCCAGGCGCTCGGCGAGCACCTCGGCCGGGAGCGTGCCGGGCAGCACGGTCAGAATCTCGTCCCGCTCGACCAGCGGGCGCCCCAGGACCGCCGAGGCGCCGCTCACCGACGTCACGCCCGGCACGACCTCGGTGACGTAGCGGTGCGACAGGCGCTTGTGCATGTGCATGTACGAGCCGTAGAAGAGCGGGTCGCCCTCGCACAGCACCACCACGTCGCGCCCGGCGTCCAGATGGGCCGCCAGCCGCACCGCGCAGGCGGCGTAGAAGTCGTCGATCGCCCCCTGGTAGCCCCCCGGGTGGTCGGTGGTCTCGGTGGTGAGCGGGTAGATGAGCGCCTCCTCGACCTGGCCCTCCCGCAGGTAGGGGGCGGCCACCGAGCGGGCGATGCTCCGGCCGTGGCGGGCGCTGTGGAAGGCGATCACATCCGCCTGGCCGATCAGGCGGGCGGCCTTGACGGTCACCAGTTCGGGGTCGCCGGGTCCCAGGCCCACGCCCCACAGTCGTCCGGTCACGCGTGCGGTCACGTCGTCGCTCACTCTTCCTCGCTCGCCATCGCGTTGACCGCGGCGGCGGTCATCGCGCTTCCGCCCCGGCGTCCGTTCACGACCAGGTACTCCAGGTTCGCCGGGTGTTCGGCGAGGGCCTCCTTGGACTCGGCGGCGCCGATGAAGCCGACCGGGACGCCGATCACGGCGGCCGGGCGGCCCGCGCCCTCCTCGACCATCTCCAGCAGCCGGAACAGCGCGGTCGGCGCGTTGCCGATCGCGACCACCGAGCCCTGGAGCCTGTCGCGCCACAGCTCCAGCGCGGCGGCGCTGCGGGTGGTGCCCAGCTCCGCGGCGAGTTCCGGCACCCGGGGGTCACCGAGGGTGCAGACCACCTCGTTACCCGCGGGCAGGCGGCGCCGGGTCACCCCGGAGGCGACCATCATGGCGTCGCAGAGCACCGGCGCGCCCGCGCGGAGCGCCTCGCGCGCCGAGGCCACGACACCGGGCGACCAGCGCAGATCGCCCACCAGGTCGACCATCCCGCAGGCGTGGATCATGCGGACCGCGACCCGGGCGACGTCGGCGGGCAGGCCGTCCAGGTCGGCTTCCGCGCGGATGGTGGCGAAGGAGCGGCGGTAGATCTCCGCGCCGTCGCGGACGTAGTCGATCACAGTTCCCCTCTGGCGGCCGCCACCGCGGCCGCGGTCTCCTCGATGCCGGAGCAGGTCAGGCCGGTGCCGTCCAGTTCCAGGCGGTAGCCGTCGCCGGTGGCGACCACGTCCGCGACCCGGCCTCTCGGGCGACCGCAGCGCCTGGCGCAGCCCGCCCAGTGCACGGGGAGCGTATCGGTGCCCGGCCCGATCGCGGACGGCGGGGCCACAGGCGGTCCCCCCTCGGACGGCTCGCTCCTGAACGACCTGTCCTTGGACGGCTCACCCCTGGACGACCTGACCTCGGGCGGCTCACCTTTGGACGGCTCGCTCTTGGACGACCTGTCCTCGGGCGGCTCGCCCCTGGGCGGTCTGCCACCGGACGGCGGGGCGGCGGACGGCTGGGCCATGCCGATGGCGGTGGCCGCGTCGGCCTGGACGTCGGCCAGGGACTTGGCGCAGCCTGGGCGGCCGGTGCAGGCCGTCACGCCGATCCACGGGGAGCCGGGGTCGACGATCAGCCCGGCGGCCTCCAGCCGGGCGGCGGTGCCCGCGACCTCGGCGCCGTCCAGGCCGGGCAGGACCACGCCCCGCCACGGCGTGAGCCGGATCTCCCCGCCCGAGGCGGCGTCCGCGAGCAGTCGTGCCGACGCGGAGGTCAGCCGCCCCAGCGGGACCGCCACCCCGAGCGCGACCCGCGCGTCTCCGCCCCCGGTGCCACCCCTGCCGCCGCCTCCGGGGTTTCCCTCGATCCCGGCTCCGACTCCGGTCACGTCCGCGCTCCCGACGACCCCGACCGGCCCGAGGGTCGCCGCTCGCGGTCTCACCGGTTCGAAGGGCGCCGTACCGGAGATCCCCAGGGCGGTTCGCACGCGGACGGCGATCAGGGAGGGGCCGTCGGGAAGTTCGGAGATCCGCCACGCGGTGACGTCCCGGGTGGACAGCTCGTCGAGGAACGCCTCGGCGGCGGCGAGCAGGGCGGTCACGGCTCCGCCCAGTGGGACGCGCAGCCCGCTGTCGGTCCCGGCGAGGATCAGCGCGGCCTCGTCCGGTCCCGTCGGCAGGATCCCGGCGTCCGCCCCCAGACCGGCCACGTCCCCCCGGCCGTCGTCGAGGGCGAACATGAACCGTCCGGGCAGGGCGGCGAGGGCGGGCCGGGCGCACAGCCGCCGGTCCAGCTCGCCGATCAGCGGGGTGACGTCGGCGATCCCGCCGCCCGCGTGGTTCGTACGGCCCGTGCCGCCCGTGCCGCCCGCGACGTCCAGCCCGGTCAGCCCGTCCAGCCCGGTCAGCGGGGAGGCGAGGATGTTGCGTACCCGCTCGTGCGTCGCCGAGGGCAGCAGGCCCGCCTCCGCCATCCGCGCGGCGAATCCGCTCCCCGTACCGCTGTCAGGACTCTCCGGGCCGAGGCCGCGTACCTGGACGTTCGCGCGGGAGGTCAGCTCGATGACGCCGCCGCCGTACGCGGAGGCGGCGTCGGCGAGCTCGCGCAGCTGGAAGGGGGTCAGACGGCCTCCGGGCACGCGGACGCGGGCCAGGCCGCCGTCCGCGGCGGCATGGACCTGAAGCGCCCCGGGGCACGCGTCGAGTCGCGATCGTCCGGAAAAGTCGGCAATGAACACTCAGAGGATGTTAACGCCAGTTTCTTGCAACGAACCGGACTGCCGTAGTGTCATCGGTGGCGACGGCAAAGGGAGGAAGCCGGTGTGATTCCGGCGCGGTCCCGCCACTGTAACCGGGGAGCGAACCCCACCCGGGCCACTGTCCGACGACGGACGGGAAGGCCGGGGTGAGCACCGATCCGGGAGCCAGGAGACTCCAGCCGTCGCGGCCGACGACGACCCGGGGCGAGGACCCCGAGGGAGGAAGCTCCGTGCGCTTTTCGCCGTTCCCCCGCCATGCCGTGGCATCGCCGTTTTCCCGCTACGCCGTGGCATCGCCGTTCCCCCGCCACGCCGTGGCACCCCTGGGCCGTACCGCCCTGCCTCTCCTGGAGTGTGGCGTGTGATCCTCCTGCTCTCGACCTCCGACACCGACCTGCTGAGCGCTCGCGCGAGCGGCGCCGACTACCGGCTCGGCAACCCCGCCAGGCTCGCCGCCGCCGACCTCCCGCCACTGCTGGAGGGCGCCGACCTGGTCGTGGTCCGCCTGCTCGGCGGGCGCCGCGCCTGGGAGGAGGGCCTGGACGCCCTGCTCGCCGGGCCCAGGCCCGTCGTCGTCCTCGGCGGCGAGCAGGCGCCGGACGCCGAGCTGATGGAGCTGTCCACCGTGCCGGGCGGGGTCTGCGCCGAGGCGCACGCCTACCTCGCCCACGGCGGCCCGGCCAACCTGACCGAGCTGCACCACTTCCTGTCCGACACGCTGCTGCTCACCGGCCACGGGTTCGCCGCGCCCGAGCCCACCCCCACGTGGGGGACGCTGGAGCGCGAGGCGCGCGACCAGGACGGGCCCGTCGTCGGGGTGCTCTACTACCGGGCCCACCACGTGGCGGGGAACACCGCCTTCGTCGAGGCGCTCTGCTCGGCGATCGAGGACGCGGGCGCGCGGGCACTGCCGGTGTACTGCGCCTCCCTGCGCACCGCCGAGCCCGGCCTGGTGGAGGTCCTGCGCACGGTGGACGCCCTGGTGGTGACCGTACTCGCCGCGGGAGGCACCCGCCCGGCGACCGCGTCGGCGGGCGGGGACGACGAGGCCTGGGACGTCGGCGCGCTCGCCGAGCTGGACGTGCCGATCCTGCAGGGCCTGTGCCTGACGAGCAGCCGGGCCTCCTGGGAGGACAACGACGACGGCCTGTCCCCGCTGGACGCCGCCACCCAGGTCGCGATCCCCGAGTTCGACGGGCGGATCATCACGGTGCCGTTCTCCTTCAAGGAGATCGACGAGGACGGGCTGACCGTCTACGTGGCCGACCCCGAGCGGGCCTCGCGCGTGGCGGGCATCGCCGTGCGCCACGCCGCGCTGCGGCACATCCCGCCCGCCGAGCGGCGGCTGGTGCTGATGCTGTCGGCCTACCCCACCAAGCACGCCCGCATCGGCAACGCCGTCGGCCTGGACACCCCGGCCAGCCTGGTGCGGCTGCTGGCCGCGCTCCGCGAGCGCGGCTACGACATCGGCGCCGAGGGCGAGCTGCCCGGGGTGACCGGGCAGGACGGCGACGCGCTCATCCACGCGCTGATCGCCGCGGGCGGGCAGGACCAGGACTGGCTCACCGAGGAGCAGCTCGCCGGAAACCCGGTGCGCATCGCGGCGGGCCGGTACGCCGAGTGGTACGCCACCCTCCCGGCGGACCTGCGCACGCGGATGGAGGAGCACTGGGGCCCGGCGCCCGGCGAGCTGTTCGTGGACAGGTCGCGCGACCCGGAGGGCGAGATCGTGCTGGCCGCGCTGCGCTCCGGCAACGTGGTGGTCATGGTGCAGCCGCCGCGCGGCTTCGGCGAGAACCCCATCGCGATCTACCACGACCCCGACCTGCCGCCCAGCCACCACTACCTGGCCGCCTACCGCTGGCTGGCCGACGGCTTCGGCGCGCACGCCGTGGTCCACGTGGGCAAGCACGGCAACCTGGAGTGGCTGCCCGGCAAGTCCGCGGGCCTGTCGGCCTCCTGCGGCCCGGACGCCGCGCTCGGCGACCTGCCGCTCATCTACCCGTTCCTCGTCAACGACCCCGGCGAGGGCACCCAGGCCAAGCGCCGTGCCCACGCCACCCTGGTCGACCACCTCGTCCCGCCGATGGCCCGCGCCGACAGCTACGGGGACATGGCCAGGCTGGAGCAGCTCCTCGACGAGCACGCCTCCATCGCGGCGATGGACCCGGCCAAGCTGCCCGCGATCCGCGCCCAGATCTGGACGCTCATCCAGGCCGCCAGGCTCGACCACGACCTCGGCGTCGCCGACCGCCCCCACGACGCCGAGTTCGACGACTTCCTGCTGCACATCGACGGCTGGCTGTGCGAGGTCAAGGACGTCCAGATCCGCGACGGCCTGCACGTGCTGGGAGTCGCTCCCGAGGGGCAGCCGCGCGTCGACCTGGTGCTGGCCATGCTCCGCGCCCGGCAGATGTGGGCGGGCAGCGAGGCGCTCGTCGGGCTGCGCGAGGCCCTGGGCCTGGCCGAGGACGGCAGCGCGGGACGGATCGGCGTCGACGAGGCCGAGACCCTGGCCCGTGCCCTGGTCGAGGCCATGGAGCACCGCGGCTGGGACCCGTCGGCGGCCGGGGAGGTGACCGCCGAGGTCCTGGGCCGGGCGGAGCCCCGGGCCGGGGACACCGGACCGGACGCCCCGGCCGGTGCGCGCGGCGCCGTCGGCGCTGACCTGGAGACGGTGGAGCGCATCCTGCGGTTCGCCGCCGTCGAGGTCGTGCCCAGGCTGGCGCGCACCACCGACGAGATCGACGCGATCCTGCACGCCCTCGACGGCGGCTACGTCCCGGCGGGGCCGAGCGGGTCTCCGCTGCGCGGGCTGATCAACGTGCTCCCCACCGGACGCAACTTCTACTCGGTCGATCCCAAGGCCGTGCCGAGCAGGCTGGCGTGGGAGACCGGCCAGGCGATGGCCGACTCCCTGCTGGAGCGCTACCGCGCCGACACCGGTGACTGGCCGCGTTCGGTCGGGCTGTCGGTCTGGGGGACCAGCGCCATGCGCACCGCCGGGGACGACGTCGCCGAGGTGCTGGCGCTGCTCGGCGTGCGGCCGGTCTGGGACGAGGCCTCGCGCCGCGTCACCGGCCTGGAGCCCATCCCCGCCGCCGAGCTGGGCCGCCCGCGCGTGGACGTCACCATCAGGATCAGCGGTTTCTTCCGCGACGCCTTCCCGCACGTCGTGGCCATGCTGGACGACGCCGTACGGCTGGCGGCCGGGCTGGAGGAGCCCGAGGAGCTCAACTACGTGCGGGCGCACGTGCTGGCCGACCAGGCCGAGCACGGCGACGAGCGCAGGGCCACCATGCGGATCTTCGGCTCCCGGCCGGGAGCTTACGGGGCCGGGCTGCTGCCGCTGATCGACAGCCGCAACTGGCGCGACGACGCCGACCTGGCCGAGGTGTACGCGGTCTGGGGCGGCTTCGCCTACGGCCGGGGCGTCGACGGGGTTCCCGCCAGGCAGGACATGGAGACGGCCTACCGCAGGATCGCCGTGGCGGCCAAGAACGTCGACACCCGCGAGCACGACATCGCCGACTCCGACGACTACTTCCAGTACCACGGCGGCATGATCGCCACCGTGCGGGCGCTCACCGGGAAGGCCCCGGCCGCCTACATCGGCGACAGCACCAGGCCGGACGCGGTCCGCACCCGGACGCTCTCCGAGGAGACGTCCAGGATCTTCCGCGCCAGGGTGGTCAACCCCCGCTGGCTGGCCGCCATGCGCAGGCACGGCTACAAGGGCGCCTTCGAGCTGGCCGCCACCGTCGACTACCTGTTCGGCTACGACGCCACCACCGGCGTCGTCGCCGACTGGATGTACGACAAGCTGGCCGCGACCTACGTGCTGGACCCGGAGAACCAGGCCTTCATGGCCCGGTCCAACCCATGGGCGCTGCACGGGATCGCCGAGCGGTTGCTGGAGGCGGCCAACCGGGGCATGTGGGAGCACCCCGACCCCGCCATCCTGCGCGACCTCCAGGAGGTCTACCTCAAGGCCGAGGGAGACCTGGAGGACGGCGCCTGACCCACCGGTTCCGGCTCCTTCCACGGCCCCGGACGGCCTGCCGTCCGGGGCCCTCGCGCCAGCACGGGCGTCAGCCCAGGGCTTGGTCGAGGTTGAACGCGGCGCTGATCAGCGCGAGGTGGGTGAAGGCCTGCGGGAAGTTGCCGAGCTGCTCGCCGGTCTGCCCGATCTCCTCGGCGTACAGGCCGAGGTGGTTGGCGTAGGTGAGCATCTTCTCGAACGCCAGCCGCGCCTCGTCCAGGCGCCCGGCCCGGGTGAGACCCTCGACGTACCAGAACGAGCAGATCGAGAACGTGCCCTCGTCCCCGCGCAGCCCGTCCGGGCTGACCGCGGGGTCGTAGCGGTAGACCAGCGAGTCGGACACCAGGTTCGCGCCGAGCGCGTCGAGGGTCGACAGCCACTTCGGGTCGGTGGGGGAGATGAACTTCGCCATCGGCATCATCAGCACCGAGGAGTCGAGGACGTCGTCGTCGAAGTGCTGGACGAACGCCTGCAGCTCCTCCGACCAGCCGCGCCGCATGATCTGGCGGTAGATCGCGTCGCGGGCCAGCTGCCAGCGCGGAGTGTCGGCGGGCAGCCCGCGGTGGGCGGCCATCCGCATGGCCCGTTCGATCGCCACCCAGCACATCAGCCGCGAGTAGACGAAGTCCTTGCGCCCGCCGCGCGTCTCCCACACGCCCTCGTCGGGCTGGTCCCAGTTGTCGCAGACCCAGTCCACCAGGATGTGGACGTCGTCCCACAGGCCGCTGGAGATCGGCCGGTGCCACTTGTCGTAGAGGTAAACGGAGTCGAGGAGAGCGCCGTAGATGTCCAGCTGGAGCTGGTCCACGGCGGCGTTCCCGACGCGCACCGGGGCCGATCCCCGGTAGCCCTCAAGGTGGGGCAGCTCGATCTCGGGCAGTTCGATGCGCCCGTCGATGCCGTACATGATCTGCAGGGGGCCGGAGGTGCAGCCGTCTTCGCGGCTGACGTGCCGGGACAAGAAGCCCATGAACGCCTCGGCCTCCTCGCCGAAGCCCAGCCGCAGCAGCGCGTACACGCAGAACGCCGAGTCGCGGATCCACACGTACCGGTAGTCCCAGTTGCGCTCCCCGCCGACCTGCTCGGGCAGGCTGGTCGTCACGGCGGCCACGATCCCGCCGGTCGGCGCGTACGTGAGGAGCTTCAGCGTCAGCGCGGACCTGTGGACCATCTCCCGCCACCGGCCCCGGTACTTCGACGAGGACAGCCAGCGGCGCCAGTACGCGACGGTCGCGGCGAACTCCTCCTCGGCCTCCTCGATCGGGCACGAGCGCAGCGCCACGTCGTCGCCGAACCTGTCGAGGGCGAACACCGCGCACTCGCCCTCGTTGAGCTTGAACTCCGAGCGCACGTCCTGGCCGTCCGCCTCCAGGGTGGTGCTGGACGACAGGGTCAGGGACAGCGACGGCGACTTGAAGACCGCCCGGCCCCGGCGCATGCTCAGGACGTGGGGCTGCCTGGCGTAGTCGAACCGCGGAGCCACCCGCGCCCGGAACGGCAGTGACCCGCGGACGCACTTCACCCGCCGGATCAGCCGGTGCCGGGCGCCGTCGCGTGTGTCGCCGACGATCGGCATGAAGTCCTGGACCTCGCCCACCCCGTCGGCGGAGGAGAAACGGGTGATCAGCACGTTGGTGTCGGGGAAGTAGAACTGCCTGGTCGTCGCCGGGGCGTCCGTGCCCAGCTCGAACGATCCGCCCCGGTCCGCGTCCAGGATCGAGCCGAACACGCTGGGCGCGTCGAAACGCGGGCAGCAGTACCAGACGATCGTGCCGCCCGTGTCCACCAGCGCCGCGGTGTGCAGGTCGCCGATCAGCCCGTGGTCGGCGATGGGCCGGTATCCGGGGGCGCCCGCCGGGTCCTGACGAGCGGACTCCGCTGCTGTCATGTCGGCCTTCTCCCGTCGCGAGCCGGGCACCTTACGCCCTCAAGCTACGTTCTTCCGGCGATCGCCCGGTTCGGTCCCGTACCAAGAAGTCGGCAGGTTTCCCGCCGCCGGAGGCAAAGACCGCCCGGTGAGGCCGCGTCACCGGGCGCGGTGTGCCTGCCGGGGACCCCGCTCAGGCGCTCTCCGAGCGTCCCAGCCGCCAGTAGCCCATGAAGGCCACCGAGGAGCGGTCGACGCCCGCCTCCTGCACCAGGTGGCGGCGGAGCAGCTTGACCATGCCCGCCTCGCCCGCCAGCCAGGCGTACAGGCCGTCGCCCGCCGAGGACTCGGGGACCTCCCAGAGGATCTCCGCGTCGACGTCGACGTCCTCCAGCGGGCCCGCGGCGCCGGCGCCGGCGCGCTCATCGGTGAGCGCGCCCAGGACGTCGCGTACGGCCGGGATGAGCAGGTCGCCGTGGCGGCCTCCCTCGCGGGGCAGCCAGGTGACCCGCACTCCCGGGCGGACGTCGAGCGGGAGCGCGTCGGCGGCCTCGGGGACCTCCAGCAGCGCGGTGGCGCGCACGGAGCCGGAGAGCGACTCGACGATCGTGGCGATGGCGGGCACGGCCGTCTCGTCCCCGGCCAGCAGCAGGTGCGACGCCCCGGCGGGCGGGGCCCACTCCTGGCCTCCGGTGGGGCCGGGGTGTGCGGCGTTGGGGCCGACCACCACGACCCGGTCACCGGGGGCGACGCGGGTCGCCCACCGGGAGGCGGGGCCGCTCTCGCCGTGCAGGACGAAGTCGACGTCGAGCTCGCGCAACTCGGGCCGCACGGCACGCGCGGTGTAGGTGCGGATCGGGTTGCGCAGCTCCTCGGGGAGCGCCCGCCACCGCTGGTACCAGTCGGCGCCGTCGCCCAGGGGGGTGATGCTCCCGTCGGGAAGCGGGAGGATCACCTTGATCCGCTGGTCGAAACCCTTGTCGGCGAAGCCCGCCAGATCCTCGCCGCCGAAGGTGACCCGGACGAAGCTCGGGCTGAGCCGCGCCGTCCGCAGGACCTCCACCCGGTGGCCGCGATAGGCCGGAACCTCCGCCGCGCGCTCCAGGGTCTGCTCGCCGCCCGCTGTCATCGTGCCGCCTTCGCTGGGGAATGTCTTCCCCCGCAACTTAGCTTTGCCTAACCTTATTAGGCAACCCGGCACGATCTCCGTTCTGTCCTGTTCTCGTCATATTTAGCCGGTACGGTCACGCGGCGCGGGCCTCCTCGCCCTCGCGCGTGCCGCGCGGCGCCTTCCCGTCGAGGTCCGGCCCGGGGGCGGGCCGGGCGCCGGTACGGCCGGGGATCCCGGTGCCGTCGGGGTGCCTTTCGAGGCCCGCCCGGTACGGCTCGCACGCCCAGCTCGGCCTGCTCACGCGGAGCGTCTCGCGGCTCCGGGGCGCGGCGTCCGGCCGGCCCCGCCCGCCCGGACGGAGCGCCACGGTCCGGGGGAGCGCCTGCCAGGCCGGGGGCGTCTGTGTGCGGGGGAGCGTCTCCACGACCGGACGCGTCACGCCGGTCCACAGGTCGGCCCGTTCCCGGCGCCCGTTCCTCCTGCGGTGCCGTCCCGCCGAGACGCGGGGGCGCAGCCGGGACAGGACGAAGGTCGTGCCGAGGATGAAGGCCAGCAGCCCGGCGATCGCGGCGGTCTCCACGGAGACGGGGAGCGTTCCAGGCGTGTCGGACGGGACCGTCGCGCCCGGGGCGAGCGCGGGACGGATCTCGATCCGCCCGGCGGCCTGCGGGGCGGCGTCGTCCTCGCCCGGGGCGCCCGTCAGTTTCTCCTTGACCTTGCGCGGCAGCCCGTAGCCGACGACCTTGCTCTGGTCACGGGTCTTGCGCTTCAGCCAGATCCGGTCGACGTTTCCCTCGATGGTGTGGATCGTTCCACCGTTCACACTCTCCACGACGCCGACGTGGTCGATCCCCTTGATGTCCTTGCCGCCGGACCAGTCGAAGAAGACCAGGGCCCCCGGCTCCGGCGTCCGCGTCCACGCGTCGTTGGTCTCGAACCAGCGGGCCTGCGACGGGGTCCAGGCGAACTGCCCGACGTACTCCTGCACGCCCGCCTTCTCGGCGGCCCAGGCGATGAACATCGCGCACCAGGGGGCCGTCCTGTACTGCGGGTCCTGGGCCACGTTGACCGCGTACCACTCGCCGAACTTGCTGTGCTGGCCGGACCCCTCCCGGTACCCGAGCTCGGGCTTGATGGTTTTGAGCAGATCGTCACCGATCGGATCCATGGCTGTGAGCCACCCCGTTCACTCTCTTCCACCCTTCCGCGAAGGGGGCGCCGTCCGACAAAGCTGGACTGTATTCGCAGAAAAACGGAGAAGTGAGGCTATTCGTGCAAAAAGCCGAGTGAGGAGGCCGTCGAATACCGGATTCGACGGAAGACGGGAAACGTGACCCCGCTGCGCCTACCATCGTCTGGTCATCCGCCCCGGTCCGGGTGTGCGACGACGCCCTCGGCATCCCGCGTGGCCGGGGGCGCGAGACCCGGAGCAGCGGCCGTTCGCACCCACCGGGCATATCCAAATTCACCCCGCGCTCACGGGTCACACCGGTATGCCTCCCCGCCCATCGGGTCGAATAGCATGTGATCGCACGTGCGCGACATGCGCGGGTGCCGACGCCGAGACCTTCCCTCCCGGTCCGGCGACAACGGGGACGCGAAGGCGGAACGGGTTTTCCATGTTCGACGACAAGACGCAGGAGACCCTCCGCCGCCTCCTGGACCTCGCCGAGCACCCCGCGACCCCGCAGGCCGAGCGCGCCCTCGCCGTCGCGCGGGTCCGCGCCCTCATCATGGTGCCCGAGGGCGACGCCCGGCGGGCACCGGTCACCCCGGCGATGGAGGCCGGGATCCTCAGGAGGGTCAGGCCGCTCGCCCACCGGGTCGACGAGGAGCTCGTGGACGAGGTGCACGGTGACCTCTACGCCTTCAGCACCCGCTACCGGGTGATCGGCGAGCTCGCCGAGGAGATCGCCCTCCTGCTCGAACGCTGGAGCGCCGTCGTCCCGCAGAAGCGCCACCGCCACGAGGAGGCCGTCAGGACCGCGGCCTCGAAGCTCGTCTACCTGCTGGAGCGCCGCGACCTGTTCCGCAAGCCCAAGTGGGGCAATCGCCCGAGAACCCGCTAGATCCCGCGCCCGCCGCAGAAGCGGGCGGCCGGGTCAGCGGTCCGGCCGGTCGGAACGTCCGGCCCCGCCGTCCGGGCGCTCGGCCAGCAGCGGCAGCAGCGGGTTCCACGCGGTCCCGTCCCGGGCGTCGCGCCGCCGCCGGGCGATGGCGCTCAACGCCTCGAGGACCACCCGGTTGGCCAGCGCGGCGGTGATGTCGGCGTGGTCGTAGGGCGGGCTGACCTCCACGACGTCGACGCCGACGACCGGCAGCTCCAGGCAGATGCGCCGTACGGAGTCCAGGAGCTGGCGCGCGGTGATCCCGCCGGGCTCCGGCGTGCCCGTGCCCGGCGCGTGGCCCGGGTCGCACACGTCGATGTCGACGGACAGGAAGACGCCGTCGCACTCGTCGACGGCGATGGCGAAGGCCTCGGTCAGGCACTCCTCCAGGCCGCGGTGCACGATCTCGGTCATCTCGTACGAGCGCATCGCCCGTTCCGCCATCCAGTCCAGCGTCTCCGGCGGTGGCCAGTAGCCGCGCAGGCCGACCTGCAGGAACCGATCGCCGCGCAGCGCCCCCGACTCGATGAGCCTGCGCATCGGCTGCCCGTGCCCCCACAGCGAGCCGAACTCGATGTCGCCGGTGTCCGCGTGGGCATCGAAGTGGATCATGGAGATCCGGCCGTGCCCGAGGACGTTGGCCACCCCCTTGGCGTCGGGGAAGGCGACCGAGTGGTCACCGCCCAGGATCACCGGGATGGCCCCCGAGCGGGCGACCTTCTCCACGGCGGCCTCCAGGGCGGCCAGCGAGGTCAGGATGTCGCCGGGCGGCATCTCGACGTCGCCCGCGTCCAGGACACGCAGGTCGCGCAGGCCGTCGGTGCGCAGCGCCAGGCTGGGGCGGCTCCCGTCGTGCGGCAGGTAGTCGGTCATCCGGATCGCCTGCGGCCCGAAGCGCGCGCCGGGCCGGTGCGAGGTGCCGCCGTCGAACGGCGCCCCCACGATCACGACGTCGGCGCCCGCGTAGCTTTCGGGGTCGTCCAGCGAGCACCGCTCGACGCCGAGGAAGGTGATGTCGGGCCCGAACTGGGACCCGTAGCGGTTCGTCACTGTTCCTCCGGCGGGAAGGTACCGGCCCGCGCGTGCCGCGGCCCGTCGCCGCCGGACACGGCCCGCGCGCCGGCCTCGGCCGCCCGCCAGGAGATCGTCAACGGGAACTCCATCCGGTCGTGTCCATTGGACCAGCCAGCATAACCGGACAGATTAGGACATGTGTCGGCCCGTGCCGCGGTCCGGGTCCGAAAGCGCCGGAACCGCCGGGCGCGTGACGGACCCGGGTGTGACGGACCGCAGGCGTGACGGACTGCGGGTGAGGCGGGCCGTGGGCGTGACGAGCCGTGGGCATGACGGACCCGGGTGTGACGGACCTGGGCGTGACGGGCCGCGGGTGAGGCGGATGGTGGCCGTGGCCCGGGGAGACTTTCCGCCCGCGCGAGGCACGACCTCGCGCGATCCGGCGATTCGTCCCGGGGCCACGGCGTGTGATCTGACAGATCCCGGATGCCCGGCGGGGGAAGGTGAGCCGGTCACCATGGGATGAGTGGGACCCGCCAGAGCTCTCCGTCGACGCGCTGACCGGGAGTGCGGACCGCCGCGCTGCGGTACGTACAACCGTGACGGTAAACAGCCCCGGGCGGGTTCCTCAATGATGTTGCCGGATGTTGCGCGGAATTCGCCGTCGTGCGGCGGACACCGAGACGGACGCTCGCCGGTCGGCCGGTGCGCGGGGAGGACCCCCGCGTGCACGGCCACGCGACCAGGGCCGCGAGGCCACGGAGCCGTGGCTCCGCCGACTTCGCGGCCGGGCGGGGTGCGTGACCCCTCCGAGGCGCTATCTGCCGGTCGGCTCACCGGTGGGGTCGTCGGCCTCGCTCTCCGGCGCGGGATCGTCACCGGTGCCAAGCTCCTTGCGCAACCGGTCAAGATCCATGCTGTGGCTGCTGTACTTCAGCTCGCGAGCAACCTTCGTCTGCTTAGCCTTGGCTCGGCCCCGTCCCATTGGCTGTACTCCCTCGCGCAGGCCGTGCTCGGCCTCTCGTCACTGTCGCATCGCCGGCTGGCGCGCTCTGACGCCGCAGGTCAACCTGCGGTAGCCGTACCAAGTATCCCGCTTCGCGGTCGATCCGTCATCGATCGGGCTCGAACCGGCCGCGGGCCCTGTTGGAAAACGGCCTTCGCCATCATAGCCAACGTCATTATGATTTGAAGAATTATGCAATTTGCCACATCATGAGGAACGGTGTGCCGATAAACCAGACGCCGGGGAGTGACCTGATCCACGGGAGGTGGGGGACATGAGCGAGTTCGCGGCGGAGCTACGGGCACGCATCGCCGATGTCGACGGCGAGCTGGAGCTCATGCGCCAGGCCTTCGACGATCACGCGATCGAGGTCCTGACCGGGCGGCTGGAAAACCTGCTGCGCATCGCCGACCGGCACGGCGTCGACGTACGATACGCCGGTGGCGGTCCCGGCGGCGGGGCCTTGTGATCATGCCGGTGCCGCTGCACCAGGCCAAGGCCGAATTCTTCCGCACCATCGGCCATCCGGTCCGCGTCCAGGTCCTGGAGCTTCTCCAGGACGGGCCCCTGCCGGTGCGCGACCTCCTGAGCGCCATCGACGTCGAGGCCTCCAACCTTTCCCAGCAGCTCGCCGTGCTGCGCCGCGCGGGAGTCGTGACCGCCACCCGTGACGGCGCCACCGTCGTCTACGCCCTGTCCACCCAGGACCTGGCCGACCTGATGTCCGTGGCGCGATCGATCCTGGCCGAGCTGCTCGCCGATCAGGGCGAGCTGCTCGCCGAGCTGCGCGCCGAGGCCGGCAGATGAGCGAGACCTCCCCGAGCGCGACGGCGGGCCCCGCCTGAGCGTCACCGTCCGGGCGGGCGTGTCAGGCTCGCGGGACGGCCGTCCCCGGCCGGGGGACCCGTACGGGAACGGGGAAACCCTGTTCCCGGCCCAGGTTGTCGTACAGCGACCGATTATGATCGGCTCAGATCACATGATTCGGAGCAGATTGGGTCGGTCGTGAAAAGTGGGGGAGAGAGTTCGGGCCAGGCGGAGTATCGTCGTCCCGTGTTCGCCGCGGAGCGCCGTCAGCGCATCCTTGAGCTGGTACGCGCCAACGGCGCGGTCTCCCTTCGGGATCTGGCCCAGTCGGTGCAGTCGTCGGAGGTGACGGTCCGGCGCGACCTGCGGGCTCTGGAGGCCGAGGGCCTGCTCAACCGGCACCACGGCGGTGCCACGCTCCCCGGCGAGCTGTCCCGCGAGCCGACGTACTCGCAGAAGATGCAGACGGCCGCCGCGGAGAAGCGGGCCATCGCCGACCTCGCGGTCTCCCTGGTCGAGGACGGCGACGCGATCGTGGTCGGCGCGGGCACCACCACCCAGGACTTCGCGCGGCGCCTGGCCCGGGTGACGGAGCTGGCCGTGGTGACCAACTCCCTGCTGGTCGCGCAGGCGCTCACCGACTCGCCCCGGGTCGAGGTGGTCATGACCGGCGGCACCCTGCGCGGCTCCATCCACGCCCTGGTCGGCAGCGCCGCCGAGCGCTCCCTGGCCGGGCTGCGGGTGCGCAGGGCCTTCATCTCGGGCAACGGGCTGACCGCGGAGCGGGGCCTGTCCACGCCCAACATGCAGGTCGCGAGCGTCGACCGGGCCCTGGCCGCGGCGGCGGAGGAGGTGGTCGTGCTGATCGACCACACCAAGGTCGGGGTCGACACGATGGTGCAGACCGTGCCGACCGAGGAGATCACCCATCTGATCACCGACGACGAGGCGCCCCGCGAGGTGCTGGACGACCTGACCTCACGGGGGGTCCGGATCCACGTCGCCCGGATCTGACGATCGGGAAAGGCTGGGGTTCCGACAACCTGGTGACCGAATTTGATCGGATGCGATCAATCGTGACCTACTGATGTCCATTTCTTTACGATTTTGTTTCCTGGTCGGATGAACATCGAGCGCATCGACGTTCCATCGTCCTGTCCAGGAGGGCACCATGACCCTGCTCACGAGTCGTCCGGGAAGAGTCGCCGCGCTGCTGGCCGCCGCCGTCCTTGTCGCGTCAGGTTGCGCGAAGGGCGAGGAGACCACCGCCGCGCCGAGTGGTTCGAGCACCCAGGGCGGCCAGGTCGTCCAGACACCGGCCGCCGACGCGGGTGCCGGGTGCACCATCGGCGCCTTCGGTGCCCAGAAGTTCGACCTCAAGACCGCCGTCGTCGGCTTCTCCCAGTCGGAGAAGGAGGCCAACCCCTTCCGGATCGCCGAGACGAAGTCGATCAAGGATGAGGCCGCCAAACTCGGCATCGCCGACCTCAAGGTCACCAACGCGCAGTCGCAGTTCTCCAAGCAGATCAGCGACGTCCAGCAGCTCATCGCCCAGGGCGCGCGGCTGCTGGTGATCGCCCCGCTCAACTCCGACGGCTGGGAGCCGGTCCTGCAGCAGGCCGCCGCCAAGAAGGTGCCGATCATCACGATCGACCGCAAGATCAACGCCGCCCCCTGCAAGGACTACCTGACCTTCATCGGCTCCGATTTCGTCGAGCAGGGCAAGCGCGCCGCCGACCAGATGGCCAAGGCGCTGGGCAACAAGGGCAAGGTGGCCATCCTGCTCGGCGCGCCGGGCAACAACGTCACCACCGAGCGGACCAGCGGCTTCAAGGACCGCATCAAGGAGGTGGCGCCCGACATCGAGATCACCTTCGAGCAGACCGGCGAGTTCGCCCGCGAGAAGGGCCAGCAGGTCACCGAGCAGCTCATCCAGTCCAACCCCGACATCGACGGCATCTACGCCGAGAACGACGAGATGGCGCTGGGCGCCGTCACGGCGCTCAAAGGCGCGGGCAAGAAGCCGGGCGACGTCCAGATCGTCTCCATCGACGGCACCCGCGGCGCGGTCCAGGCCATCGCCGACGGCTGGCTGGTCGCCGTGGTCGAGTCCAACCCCCGCTTCGGCGCCCTGGCCTTCGAGACCGCCCAGAAGTTCCTCGACGGCCAGGCGATCCCCGAGAAGGTCATCATCTCCGACCGCGAGTACGACAAGGCCAACGCGGAGAGCTCCCTCTCCGAGGCCTACTGATCACCGAACCGGCTCGCCGGGCACGGTCGGCGGGTACGGCGGCCGAACCCGGCCGGTGGATCCCGATCACCGGATCCGGCCGCCATACCCGATCATCGAATCCGGTGACCGGATCCCGATCACCGGATCCGGCCGTTGAACCCGATCACCGAACCCGGCCCGGGGCGTCGCCGCCCCGGGCCCCTCGGGGAGATCGGGGAGATCTGAGGAGAGGAGCCCTGTGGCCACGACCGGCCGAGTCCTGGAAGCCGCCGGGGTACTGAAGGTCTTTCCCGGCGTCCGCGCCCTGGACCACGTGTCGTTCACCCTCGGCAGGGGCGAGGTGCACGCCCTGGTGGGAGAGAACGGCGCGGGCAAGTCAACATTGATCAAAGTACTGACCGGGGTCTACCAGGCCGACGCGGGCCAGGTGAGATACCGCGACGAGGTGGTGAGCTTCTCCAGCCCGCTCGACGCGCAGCGGGCCGGCATCTCCACGATCTACCAGGAGGTCAACCTGGTCCCCTCCATGAGCGTGGCGCGCAACCTGTTCCTCGGGCGCGAGCCCAGGGGCCGGTTCCGGCTCATCGACTTCGGGGCCGTGCACGAGCGGGCCAGGGAGATCCTCAAGGGGTACGGCGTCGACGTCGACGTCCGCCGCCCCCTCGGCTCCCTGGGCATGGGCACCCAGCAGATGGTCGCCCTGGCCCGCGCCGTCTCCGTGGACGCCCAGGTCGTCATCATGGACGAGCCCACCTCCTCGCTGGAGCCGCGCGAGGTCGGCAGGCTCTTCGAGGTGATCAGGGGGCTGCGCGACCAGGGCCGCTCGGTGATCTACGTCAGCCACCGGCTGGACGAGCTCTACCAGATCTGCGACCGGGTCACCGTGCTGCGCGACGGCAGGCTGGTCCACACCGGCAGGATGGCCGAGCTGGAGCGCCTGCGCCTGGTCTCGCTCATGCTCGGGCGCAAGCTGTCGGAGGTGCGGGCCGAGGGCGCCACCAAGTTCAGCGGCTCCCACGCCCAGGACGAGCAGGACCCGCCGGTGCTCACCGCGACCGGCCTCACCCGCAGGCACATGCTCGACGGCGTCTCCCTGGCGCTGCGGCCCGGCGAGGTCGTCGGCCTGGGCGGGCTGCTCGGCGCCGGCCGCAGCGAGACCGCCAAGGCGATCGCGGGCGCCCTCAAGGTGGAGTCCGGGGAGGTCGTCGTGGCGGGCGTGCCGCTGCGCACCGGCTCGGTCTCCGCGGCGATCCGCGCCGGCATCAGCCTGCTGCCCGAGGACCGCAAGGCCGAGGGGATCGTGCCGACCCTGTCGGTGCGGGAGAACATCGCGCTGGCCGCGCTGCCCCGGCTCTCGCGGGCGGGCATCGTCTCCGACCGCCGCGTCGACAGGATCGTGGAGACCTTCATGAAACGGCTGCGGATCAAGGCCGCGGGGCCCGGCCAGCCGGTCGGCGAGCTGTCCGGCGGCAACCAGCAGAAGGTGCTGCTGGCCCGCTGGCTCGCCATGAGCCCCAAGGTGCTGCTGCTGGACGAGCCCACCCGCGGCGTCGACGTCGGCGCCAAGGCCGAGGTGCAGATGCTCATCGACGAGCTGGCCGTGGACGGCCTGGCCGTCCTGCTCATCTCCTCCGACCTGGAGGAGATCGTCGAGGGCTGCGACCGGGTCGTGGTGCTGCGCGACGGCGCGGTCCAGGGCGAGCTGCACGGCACCGAGGTGAGCGAGGAGGCGATCATGTCCATGATCGCCCGGCCGGTGGAGGTACCCCGATGAAGGCCGTGACGGTCACCGCCCGCCCGCTGCCCGGCAGGGCGGAGCTGCTGTCGTGGCTGCAGCGGTACGGCGTCTACGTCGCCGTCGTCGTCCTGGTCCTGTTCAACGCCGCCTTCACCCCCAACTTCCTGGCGGTGGGAAACTTCCGCACCCAGCTTCTCCAGGTCGCCCCCGTCGTCGTGGTCTCCCTGGGCATGGCCCTGGTCATCGGCACCGAGGGCATCGACCTGTCGGTCGGCTCCGTCATGGCGCTGTCGGCGTCGGTGATCGCCCTCTATCTCGGCTACGGGGCCTGGCCCGCGATGCTCATGGCGATCCTCGCGGGGGCGGCCGTCGGAGCCGTCGGCGGCACGCTCGTCGCCGTGGTCGGGGTGCAGCCGATCGTGGCGACGCTGGCACTGCTGGTCGGGATACGCGGGCTGGCCAACGTTCTGCTGCCGCAGCTGAAGGAGATCGGCAACCCCACGCTCACCGCCCTGGGCAGCGAGTCGGTGCTCGGCGTGCCGTACGTCGTGCTGGTGGCGGTGGCGCTGACCCTCCTCGTGCTGTTCGTCGTCCGCAAGAGCACCTTCGGGCGCCAGGTGGTCGCCGTCGGCGGCAACCGGGTGGCCAGCGAGCTGGCCGGGCTCCCGGTCAGGCGCATCCTGCTGCTGGTCTACGTCATCTCCGGCGTGCTCGCCGCGATCGCCGGGATCCTCGCCAGCTCCCGCCTGCAGGCCAGCGACCCCACCTCGCTGGGCCTGTTCATGGAGCTGTCGGCCATCACCGCCGTGGTGGTGGGGGGCACCCCGTTGAGCGGCGGCCGGGTCCGCGTGCTGGGAACGGTGATGGGGGCGCTGCTCATGCAGCTGCTCCAGGCCACACTGATCAAGCACAACCTGCCGCAGTCCTGGACCCAGATGGCCCAGGCCGTGATCATTCTCGCCGCCGTCTACGCCGCCAGGGAGCGCCGATGACCCTCACCACGGTTCCGGCGGAGACCGAGGCCCCCCGCGAGCGCGCGGGGAGGATCTTCCGCAGGCACGGCGCACTGATCGTGCTCGCCGTGCTCGCGGTCGCCGGCTCGCTGGCCTTCGACTCCTTCGCCACGGTGGCGAACGTCGGCAACATCGCCACGTCCTCCTCGTTCCTGGCGATCATCGCGATCGGCATGACCTTCGTCATCATCTCCGGCGGCATCGACCTGTCGGTGGGGTCGCTCTTCGTGCTCGGCGGCGTGCTGGCGGCGTACGGCTCCCAGTACGGGCTCCTCGTGGCGCTCGCCCTGCCGCTCGCGGTGTCCGGGCTGTTCGGCCTGGTCCACGGGCTGGTCATCGCCAGGACCGGGATGGCGCCGTTCATCGTCACCCTGGCCGGGCTCCTGGCCGCGCGGGGGCTGATGCTGGCCATCTCCGACGAGGGCGCGGCGACCTACCTGGTCGAGGACCCGTCCTTCGCGCTGCTCGGCCAGGGGTCCGTCCTGAACGTCGGCTACCCGGTGCTCGTCGCCGCCGTCCTGCTGTGCGTGGGGATGGTCCTGCTGCAGCGCACCGGATTCGGGCAGAACGTCTACGCCATCGGCGGGAGCGAGGACGCCGCCAGTCTCATGGGCGTGCCGGTCGTCCGCACCAAGGTCGCCGTCTACCTCATGTCGGGGCTGCTGGCGGGACTGGCCGGGGCGCTCAACGCGGCCAGGCTGTCGTCGGGGGTGACGATCCTCGGCATCGGGCTGGAGCTCGACGTGATCGCCGCCGTCGTCATCGGCGGCACCCTGCTCACCGGGGGAGCCGGGGCCCTCGGCGGCACGATCGCCGGGGCGCTGCTGCTCGGAGTGATCCAGAACCTGATCAACCAGGTCGGCAACCTCAACGCCTCCTTCCAGCAGGTGGTCAGCGGGCTCTTCCTGGCCCTCGTGGTGATCGCCCACCGGTTCCTGGGAGGGGTTCGCAAGACCGAGTGAGGCCCGGCGGGACGCGTGCCTCCCGCGTAGGGGGCCCCTGTGCGGATTTGTACCGGGACAGGGCGCCCCCGGCGGCGCATCCTGCGGGGGAGACGGCGGCGGAACGCCGTCCCCCAGGCAGACCACCAGACAGTGCAGATCAGTGAGGTACGCCATGTGCCCGCACGAAACACCATGTCCCCCGGCGTACGCGCCCGGCAGGGAGGCCGCGCGGCCGATCGCCTCCCACCCCGAGCAGGGCTGGAGCCTGCTCTGCAACGGGGTGGTGCTCTTCGAGGACACCGGTGAGCTGCTGCCCGACGGCCGGGCGGTCCCGCCGCACCGCCCGATCGTCCCGCCGCACCGGGCGCCCGTCGCGGCCTCGGACGCCCGGCCCGCCGTTCAGCCCGCCATGGCGGTCTCGGGGTCGTGGCCGTAGAGCCAGGAGCTCTGCCGGAGCGGGTCACCCCCGGCCAGCGCCGCGTCGCGCTCCAGCTGGGCGGGACCGTCGGGCAGGTGGTTCTGCACCTCGCGGCCCCGGCTCATCAGCTGCACCCGCGAGGCCCGGGGCCTGCGGATCTCCTCGTAGCGGACCAGCGCCTTCGCCGCCGTCTCGCGGCTGGCGTCGCGCAGGCAGCTCGTGAGGACCACCGCGTCCTCGACCGCCTGGGCGGCGCCCTGGCCGAAGAAGGGCAGCATCGAGTGCGCGGCGTCACCGAGAAGGGCGACCCGTCCCGACGTCCAGTGCTCCAGGGGAGCGCGGTCGTACAGGGCCCAGCGCTTGGTCTCGGTGGCCGCGGCGATCAGCCGTCCCAGCCGGGGGTCCCAGGTCTCGAACTCGCGCGCCAGGTCCTCGATCCGCCCGTCGGCCGTCCACGACTCGACGCGCCACTCGCCCGCGGGCACGATCGCGACGATGTTGATCAGCTTTTTGTCCCTGATGGGGTAGTGGACGAAGTGGCGTCCCGGCCCCAGCCAGAGCGTCTGCGCCCGGCGCAGCGCCAGCTCCGGTGCCCGCTCGGCGTCGACCAGGCACCGGTAGGCGCACAGGCCGGAGAAGCGCGGCGGCTCCTCGTCGACGACCATGGGCCGTACGGCCGAGTGGATGCCGTCCGCGCCGATCACCACGTCGGCGAGCACCGTCGTCTTCACACCCCCGCTGTCGGTGAAGACCAGCTCGGTCTCCTCGCGGTCCTGTTGCAGCAACTCCAGCCGCCGGTCGGTCCTGACCGCGTCCGCGGGCAGCGCCTCCAGCAGCATGTCGAGCAGGTCGGCCCGGTGCGCGACGTAGCAGTCGGTGCCGTACAGCCGCCGGCACTCCTCGCCCATCGGCTGGGAGGACAGCACCCGGCCGTCCTCCCAGCGCCTGAACTCCCAGGCGGTCTCCAGGGGTACGGCGAAGGAGGCCAGCCGCTCGCCGAGCCCGGCCTTCACCAGGGGGCGGACCATGTTGGGGCCCACCACGATTCCCGCGCCGACCTCGCGCAGCTCGGCGGCCTGCTCGTACACGACGGCCTCGAGGCCGGCCTGGCGCAGCAGCAGCGCGGTGGCCAGCCCGCCGAGGCCTCCTCCGACAATGGCGATCTTCACTCAGGGGTTCCTCTCGTCGGGCGGCGTCTCACCCCGCGGCACCGCGGTGCTCCTCGATGAGGTGTCTCATCAGGAGGTCCTCGCCGAAGTCGTTTTCCGGGTCGCGCCACACGCTGTGGGCGTGGTTGGCGTCGTCCTCGGTGTTGTCGAACTCGATCAACGTGACCGGGCCCTGGATCCGGTAGTAGTGCCCGAGCCCGTAGTCGTCGGCGCCGGCCCAGGCGAAGTGCAGGTCACCGTCGCCGGCGGCGCGGACGCGGTCCATCTCGGCGGCCACCTGGCCGGGCCTGGCCCGGTCGAGGTAGCACTCCAGCAGCTCGTCGAACGCGCGGCGCTGCCGGGAGGTCAGCTCGGCGGCGGCGATCCCGCGCGGGTGCGACCTGATGTAGCGCAGGGCCTGCCGGTCGGCCTCGGTGATCATCGCGTCCCGGCGCCCGACCCCGTGCGTGTCGGGCAGCTCCACCTCGCCGATCCTCGGCACCGTGCGGGTGACGAAGTCCGCCGGAGACACCGGGTGGATGATCGCCCGCGCCCGCCGCTCGTCGTCCAGGGAGCGCAGCAACGCGAACCCCAGGTCCTCCTCCTCGCCCAGCACCCGGTACGGGCCGAAGCGGGCCGGTTCCGAGCCCAGCAGGAACGGCGTCACCGCCAGGTGGTCCTGGTTGACGACCGTGAAGTTCAGCGACAGGTGGTGGCCCACCAGGCGCCATCCCCACACCGAGTCGGGGTTGGGCTGGCCGAAGAACGTCAGGAAGTACATGCCCGGGTTGCGGAACTCCCTGGCCACGTGCCCGAACCGCTCCAGGTTCAGCTCGCGCAACACGTGCTCCAGCGAGATCACCTGCACCACCTGCGCGTACGCCCGTTCCGAGCAGCACTGGGCGATCAGCCGGTGCGCCAGGATTCCCTGGTCGAAGCTCAGGTCCCGCAGCGGCACCCCGGCGCGTCCCGAGGCGGGCAGGAAGTTCCAGTTCGAGCGGTCGGCGTCGTCGAAGGGCAGCAGCGCCCGTGTCCGCTGTTCGCCGTCCAGGGCGTCGTACAGCGCCATCGCGGCGAAGGTGATCAGGGTGACGTTGAAGTCTCCCGGCCGCTCCTCCAGCCCCGAGCGCGGTACCCGCCTCGCGGACGCCCCCTCGGCGGGGGTGAGGGCGCCTCCCGGGTGGCCGGGGTGCTCCCGGGGGGAGTGATCGAAGTGCGAGGTTCGCGACATCGGTCAGCTCTCCGGCCAGGCCACGATCGGGTTGCGCACCGCTCCCAGCCGGTCGATCTCCACCTCGACCACGTCCCCGGGCCGCAGGAAGCGTGCCGGCGTGCGCGCGTATCCCACCCCGGCGGGAGTGCCGGTCGCCACCAGGTCGCCGGGGCGCAGCGTCATGGTCCGGCTCAGGTGCGCCAGCACCCGCCCGACCGGAAAGATCATGTCCTTGGTGTCGCCGTCCTGGACGACCTCGCCGTTGACCCGGGTCACCAGCCGGAGCCCGCCCGCCGGATCACCCACCTCGTCGGCGGTCACCACCGGGCCGATCGGCCCGCTGTGGTCGGAGTTCTTGCCGAGCGTCCACTGCGCGGTCAGCCGCTGCGCCCGGCGGGCGCTCAGGTCGTTGAAGGTCGCGTAGCCGAACACCCCCGCGAGCGCGGTCTCCTCGTCCACGCACCGCATCTCCGTACCGACCACCGCGACCAGCTCGACCTCCCAGTCCAGGCCCGGCTCGTCCGGCGGCACCGGGACCGGCGTCCCGTCGACCGCGAGCGACGCCGTCCAGCGCCCGAAGATCGCGGGTGTCTCCGGGATCGGGAGACCGCCCTCGGCGGCGTGCGCCCGGTAGTTCAGCCCCACGCACACCACCCGCGCGGAACCGGCCACCGCCGGGGCCAGGCTCAGTTCGCCCAGCGCTCGCCCGTGCGATTCCCGCTCGCCGCCGACGAGCTCGCGCGCCCTGGCGGTCCAGCCGGGCAGGTCCTCGTAGAACTCGCCCGCCTCGGCCAGCGGTACCACCCGGTCGCCGCCGGTCAGCACGCCCACCCGGACCTGGCGCCCATCCCGAAAACCGACAAACCTCATCGTTCACTCCCGACGTTCCCGGCAACGGGAACCGCAACCACCTCGAAGGCACCCGTACGGCACTCTCGGCTCATCCGGAGATCTTTGTACATTCCTTCTCAATACGGTAGTGGGACGAGAGGTGCTGTTGAGGATGGTGGTGCGATTTGGGGTGGTGTGGTGTTGCTCTGCGTGGTGTGGCTGGGTTCGGTGCGGCTCGGCGAAAGGGGTGGTCACCCGGCGGCCTCGCGTGTCCGCCTCGCCCCCGTATGCGGGTATGCGGGTGCACGCCCGCACCGCGCGGCGTGAAGGTGTTCGCCGTGGCGGGGTTTGAACGCCCCAGCCGAGGAACTGTCGATGTATGGACGCACTCGCGCACGTCGACGCTTATTGGCGCGCGGCCAATTACCTGTCGGTCGGTCAGATCTACCTGCTGGACAACCCGTTGCTGGCCGAG
>NZ_JBPJUQ010000044.1:0-90530 GCF_051192615.1 Streptosporangium sp. G11 | reverse complement strand
CAGGCCAAGAAGGACGCCCTGGAGAAGGTCGGCGTGCGCGTCGGCAAGACCCCGAGCGAGACCGCCCGCCTGATGCGGTCCGCGCTGGCCGCGCCGGGCGCCCTGGACGGGCCGCCCGTAAAGGTCTCCCTGGGAGCGGGGGAGGCGCCGTGAAGTTCGACGTCAACCTCTCCATCCTCTTCACCGAGCTGCCGCTGCTCGAGCGTCCCGCGGCGGCGGCCAAGGCGGGCTTCGACGCGGTCGAGCTCTGGTGGCCCTTCGCCGTTCCCTGCCCGGCCGACCGCGAGATCGACGCCCTGCGGCGGGCGATCGAGGAGGCCGGGGTGCGCCTGGTCGGCCTCAACTTCGACGCCGGGGACATGGCGGCGGGGGAGCGTGGCCTGCTGTCGCGGCCCGACGGCTCGGCCAGGTTCCGGGCCAACGTCGACGTCGCGGCGGGCCTGGCCGGAGCGCTCGGCTGCCGGGTGCTCAACGCCCTCTACGGCAACCGGGTGGACGGGCTCTCCCCGAGCGACCAGCGCGACCTGGCGCTGTCCAACCTGTCCCTGGCGGCGAAGGCGGCGGCGGGGGTCGGCGCCACGGTCGTGGTCGAGGCGCTCAACTCCTACGAGAGCCCCGACTACCCGATCACCTCCTCCGCCGCGGCCTTCGAGGTGATCGACCAGGTGGGCGCGGGCAACGTGGCCTTCCTCGCCGACCTTTACCACCTGCACCGCATGGGCGAGGACGTGCTCGCCCTCATCGACGCGAGCGTCCACAGGTTCGGCCACGTCCAGATCGCCGACGACCCCGGCCGGGGGCAGCCCGGCTCCGGCTCCATGCCGTACGACCAGATCTTCGAGCGCCTGGAGACCTCGGGATACCGAGGTCACGTCGGGCTCGAATACCGCCCCACCGGCCCCAGCGCCGAGAGCTTCGGCTGGAGGAACGCTTGACCTCCGCCACAGGCCCCGCGGGGCACACCACCGGACCGCGCGCGGTGACCGGCCGCGCTTCCCGCCCCCGGGCCGAAGCCCAGGGTCTCCACCTTGGAGGTATCGATGAACGCTGAGCGAGGGAGGAGCGGTGAGCCGCTCATGAACATCGGATTCATCGGCCTGGGGATCATGGGCAGCCCGATGGCGGCCAACCTGGTCAGGGCCGGGCACACCGTCGTCGGCTACGACATGAGCGCCGAGCGGATGGACGCCCTCGCCGTGGCCGGTGGCAAGTCCGCGGGCAGCGTGGCGGAGGCCGTCGCGCAGGCGGAGGTCGTGATCACCATGTTGCCCGACTCCCCCCAGGTCGAGGAGGTGGCCTTCGGCGAAGACGGGCTGCTCCAGCGGGGGAGGGAGGGGCTGATCCACATCGACATGAGCACCGTGCGGCCCGAGACCTCCCGCAGGGTCGCGCAGGCCGCGGCCGTCAAGGGCATCAGGGCGCTGGACGCGCCGGTGAGCGGCGGGGAGCGCGGCGCGGTCGACGGCACCCTCTCGATCATGGTCGGCGGGGACGCCGCCGACTTCGCGGCCGTACGCCCGCTGCTGGCGGTCGTCGGCACGACGATCGTGCACGTGGGCCCCGCCGGGGCGGGGCAGACCGTGAAGGCCGCCAACCAGCTCGTCGTCGGGGGCATCTACGGCCTGGTCGCCGAGGCGATCGTGCTGCTCGAAGCCTCGGGGGTCGATCCCGGCAGCGGGCTCGACGTCCTGGCCGGAGGACTGGCGGGTTCCCGCATCCTCGACCTCAAGCGGCACTCCATGATCAGGCGCGAGTTCGCGCCGGGGTTCCGGATCGACCTGCACCACAAGGACATGGGCATCGCCATCGCCGCGGCGCGGGAGGCGGGCGTCTCACTCCCGCTCACCGGGCTGGTCGCCCAGCTCGTCGCCGCGGCCCGTGCCCAGGGGCACGGCTCCCTTGACCACTCCGCCCTGCTCAAGGTGATCGAAAGGATCAACCAGTGAAGCGGATCCCCTGCATGGAGGCCGTGGTGGCCGTCCTGGAATCCGAAGGCGTCGACACCGTCTTCGGCATCCCGGGCGCGGCGATCCTCCCGCTCTACGCGGCGCTCCAGCACAGCGACATACGCAACATCACCGTCCGCCACGAGGAGGGAGGCACACACGCCGCCGACGGCTGGGCCCGGGTCACGGGCAACGTCGGGGTCTGCATCGGCACCTCGGGCCCGGCGGGCACCAACATGATCACCGGCCTCTACACCGCCCTCGCCGACTCCATTCCCATGATCTGCATCACCGGGCAGGCCGCGCGCGACAAGCTCCACCAGGAGGCGTTCCAGGCGGTCGACATCGTGGAGATCGCCAAGCCCGTCACCAAGTGGGCGGTCCAGCTCAAGGAGCCGGCCCAGGCCCCGTGGGTGTTCAGGGAGGCGTTCAGGATCGCGAGGTCCGGGCGGCCCGGCCCCGTGCTGATCGACCTGCCGATCGACGTGCAGCGCGGCACCTGCCTGTACGACAGGGAGATCGACACCGCGCTCCCCGTGGAGCTCCCGCAGCCCAGGCCCCCGGCGGTCCGGGCCGCGATCGACATGCTCATGGGTGCCCAGCGGCCCCTGATCCTGGCCGGCGGAGGGGTCGTCATCGCCGACGCCGCCGCCGAGCTGCGCGCGCTCGCCGAGTACCTGCAGGTTCCCGTCCAGGTGACGCTGATGGGCAAGGGCGCCTTCCCCGAGGACCACCCCCTGTTCGCCGGCATGGCGGGCATCCAGACCCAGACGCGCTGGGGCAACGCGGCACTGCTGGAGAGCGACCTGGTGCTGGCGGTGGGCGCCAGGTTCGGCGACCGTCACACCGGCGACCTCGACACCTACCGCCGCGGGCGCAAGTTCATCCACGTCGACATCGAGCCCACCCAGATCGGCAAGGTCTTCGAGCCCGACCTGGGCGTGATCGGCCACGCCCGGCCCACGCTGGCGGCCATGGCCGGGGAGGCGAGCAGCCGCACCACGGCCCGCCGTCCCGGACGGTGGCCCGCGCGGGTCGCCGAGCTGCGCAGCACGCTGCTTCGACGCGACGACTTCGACGACGTGCCGATCAAGCCGCCGAGGGTCTTCCGGGAGCTGAACGACTTCTACGGGCCCGACACGACGTTCGTCACCGCGATCGGCCTCTACCAGATCTGGTCGGGGCAGTTCCAGAAGACCTACCTCCCGCGCCGCTACCTCGTCTGCGGGCAGGCCGGGCCGCTGGGCTGGGAGGTGCCCGCCGCCATGGGCGTCAAGTGCGCCTACCCGGAGCGGCAGGTGGTGGCCGTGGCGGGCGACTACTCCTTCCAGTTCCTGATGGAGGAGATCGCCGTCGCCGCCCAGTACCGCATCCCGTTCGTCATCGTGATGATCAACAACGAGTATCTCGGGCTGATCCGCCAGGCCGAGATCCCCTACGACATGAACTACGCCGTCGACCTCCACTACGGCGAGGGCGGCGTCGACCACGTGAAGCTCATGGAGGCGTTCGGCTGCCCGGCCCGGCGCGTCGAGCTGCCCGGCGAGATCGGCGACGCGCTGTCCTGGGCGAGCGCCGAGTCGGAGCGCCTGCAGCTCCCGGTGCTGGTCGAGGTCATGGTCGAGAGAGAGGCCAACGCGGCCATGGGCCCCTCGCTCGACGCGATCAAGGAGTTCGAGCCGCTGCCCGAGCAGGAGCTCGCCCTGGCCATCGACTGGTCCGACTGAGGAGACAGCCCATGTCACCCATGCTCAAACCGGGATCGGCCTGGTCCGACGCCTACGACCGGTGCGTGTCGGCGGCCCCCCAGGCCTTCCACGACGACCGGGTGCTCAACCACTGGGGCGGCTTCTGGCAGCGCGACGGCCACCCGGAGCCCGCCGCCTCGCCGGTGGACGGCACCGCCATCGCCGGCCCGCCCCGCCTTGACAGGGCCACCGCCCAGCGCGCGGTACGGGCCGGCCTCGACGAGCACCGCCTCTGGCGCCACGTGCCGCTCGCCGAGCGCAAGGCCCGCGTCACGGCGGCACTGGAGGCGATGACCGCCCACCGTGACCTGCTGACCCTGCTGCTGGTCTGGGAGATCGGCAAGCCGTGGAAGCTCGCCGCGGCCGACGTCGACCGGTGCATCGAGGGGGTGCACTGGTACGTCGGCGAGATCGACCGGATGATCGGCGGCCGTGTCCCCCTGGGCGGCCCGGTCAGCAACATCGCCAGCTGGAACTACCCGATGAGCGTGCTGATGCACGCCATGCTCGTACAGGCCCTCGCGGGCAACGCGGTCATCGCCAAGGCGCCCACCGACGGCGGGCTGGCCTGTCTCACCCTCGCGACCGCGCTCGCCGCCCAGGAGGGGCTGCCGTTCACCCTCGTCAGCGGGGGAGGCGCCGAGCTCTCCCCGGCGCTGGTACGCGGCAAGGAGCTGGGCTGCGTCTCCTTCGTCGGCGGGCGCGACGCGGGCGGGCAGGTGGCCACCTCGCTCGCCGACCTCGGCCACCGGCACGTCCTGGAACAGGAGGGGCTCAACTGCTGGGGGGTGTGGGAGTACGGCAACTGGGAGCTGCTGACCGGGCAGATCCGCAAGAGCTTCGACTACGCCAAGCAGCGCTGCACGGCCTACCCGCGCTTCGTGGTGCAGCGCTCGCTGTTCCACGAGTTCCTGGCCGCCTACCTGCCGGCGGTCCGGTCGGTGCGCTTCGGCCACCCGCTGGCCGTGGAGGGCCCCGACGACCCGCCGCCCGACCTCGACTTCGGCCCGCTGATCACCAACGCCAAGGTCAAGGAGCTCACCGACCAGGTGGACGAGGCGGTGGCCAAGGGCGGGGTCCCCCTGTACCGGGGCTCCCTCGACGACGGGCTGTTCCTCCCCGGCCAGGACACCTCGGCCTACCTGGCGCCCGTCGCCGTCCTCGCCCCACCCCGCTCGTCCCCGCTCTTCCACGCCGAGCCCTTCGGGCCGGTCGACACGATCGTGCTGGTCGACACCGAGGCCGAGCTGCTGGCCGCGATGAACGCCAGCAACGGGGCGCTGGTCGCCACGATCTCCTGCGACGACGAGGAGACCGTCAGGCGGCTGGCCCCGGAGGTGCGGGCCTTCAAGGTGGGGGTCAACGCGCCACGCTCGCGCGGCGACAGGGAGGAGCTGTTCGGCGGTCTCGGCGCCTCCTGGCGGGGTGCCTTCGTCGGCGGAGAGCTGCTCGTCCGGGCCGTCACCCAGGGCTCCGACACCGAGCGTCTGCCGGGAAACTTCCCCGGCTACACCCTCCTGCCCACGTCCCGCTGAAGGCCGGGGGAGGTCTCAGAAGGCGCCGAAGCGGTCGGCGGCGAGCAGGATCAGGAAGGTGAGCAGCGCGACGCGCAGGAGACGCCCCCCGGCACCCAGAGACGGCCACGACATATAGGCGAGCCACCCGACGAACCCGATCACCGGAAGCACGGCGACGCCGCCCCAGAAGGACGGCACCGCGAAGGCGGCGAGAAGGAGGACCACCAGCACCACCGGGGCGATCCATCGGGGGAGCTGGAACAGGAAGACGAGCGGGGCCGCACTGCGCCGCTCGACCTTGCGCCGCAGCCCGGTCGCCCCCGGCGTGAAGAACTGCTCACCCGGGGGCAGCGGGCGCTTGCCCTGCCTGGGGCGGGGCTGTGCCAGCGGGTGTGCGGGACGTTCCTCACGCTTGTCGGCCACGGGTCGAGCCTAACGCCACCGCGCCGGCCGCGACATGCCCGGGCGCCACCGCGCCCGCCGAGATATGCCCGGAGTCCGGGACCGTACGCGGCGCCGGGGCGCCTTGGACGGCCGGGGGAGGCGTGAACGAGCGCGCGCCGCTCGGACGTGTCCCAGGGGCGGCCGTCCGTGGTGCCGGGACATCGCGAACGGTCGTCGAGAGGACGTGGACGGACGCACGCGGTCCTGTGGGGTGTCGCGTATCGCGCGGTCCTATGGGGTGTCGCGGTAGCGCTTCGCCGCCGCGAGGTCGGCGCGCAGCTCCTCGGCGGTCCGGCGGCTCACGTAACCGGGGGTGTCGCGCTGGATGCGCCATCCCTCGCTCAACGGCCCCGCGTCGACGGTGTCGAAGCCGAACTGGTCGTAGAGCCTGGTCGCGAACTCCTTCGCCTCGGCGTCGTCACCGGCGATGACGAGCGCCCGGCGGTCCGGGGTTCCGGCCGGAAGGGCGTCGTCGGCGATGGCCGACGCCATGATGTGGTTGAAGGCCTTGACGACCTTGGACGTTGGCAGGTGCGCCTGCAGCAGCTCCGCCGTCGTGGTGGACTCGTCCTCCAGCTCGGGGATCACCCCGTCTCGCTGCGGATAGTAGTTGTTCGTGTCCAAGACGATCTTGCCGGCGAGCGGTTCGACCGGCACCTGCCGGTAGTTGCGCAGCGGGATCGTCACGACGGCCACGTCCGCCGCCTGTGCCGCCTCGACGGCCGTCGCCGCCCTGGCACGCGGGCCGAGCTCCGCGACGAGCTCCGCCAGCGTCTCCGGCCCTCGCGAGTTGCTGATCACCACGTCGTAGCCGTTCGCCACCGCCTGCCTGGCGACCTGGCTTCCGATATGACCTGCGCCAATGATCCCAAGTGTTGTCATGCTCACCGGGAACCCGCGAGCTCCCGGGGATATTCCTTGCGGGGGCGGACGCGGCTAAGGGGACGAACGCGGGTAAGCAGTCAGGTGCGGGCACAGACTCGGGTGAAGGTGCGGACCCGTGGACGTTCGCCCGCCGCCCGGAAACGGGTGGCGCGGTGACTCCGGATGGCGCCCGGTGGCCCGGACACGGGGCCGGGGCATGGCGTCGCCGGAGCAGGGGACCGCCTCTGGCATGCTGGGCGGATGCTTGCTCTCATCCGCTACTCGGTGCCACCGGCCCAGACCGAGGAGTTCACGCTCCGTGCCCACGAGATCGTCGACACCCTGGCAGGGCAGCCGGGATACGTGCGCGGCCGGGTGTCGAGGTCGGTGGACGAGCCGGAGCTGTGGGCGCTGGTCAGCGAGTGGGAGGGCGCGGGGTTCTACCGCAGGGCGCTGGGCGCGGCGCGGATGGCGATGTATCCGCTGATGACACTCATGATCAACGAACCGAGCGCGTTCGAGGACGTCGAGCGCCCCTGACATTCCGGCTCGCGTCCCGGGAAGCTTTGCCGCGGCGAGGCGGGCGCGATGGTTTATCCGCACGTCCCGTGGGTCCGTCTCCCCTAAGCTGGAGACTCAATCAATTCCTCGCCGACCTCCAGCCGGATGGAGATTTTCCCTTATGGCACGCCGTACGGACATCATGGACACCATCGTCAGCCTCGCCAAGCGGCGCGGTCTTGTGTACCCCTCCAGCGAGATCTACGGCGGCCTGCGCGCGTCGTGGGACTACGGTCCGCTGGGCGTGGAGCTCAAGAACAACGTGAAGCGGCAGTGGTGGAAGACCGTGGTGCAGGGGCGTGACGACGTGGTCGGCCTCGACTCCTCGGTGATCCTGGCCCGCGAGGTGTGGCAGGCCAGCGGTCACGTGGAGACCTTCACGGACCCGTTGACCGAGTGCCAGTCGTGCCACAAGCGCTACCGGGCCGACCACCTCGAAGAGGCCTACCAGGAAAAGCACGGCAAGCCCGCGGCGGGCGGCCTGGCCGACATCACCTGCCCCAACTGCGGCACCAAGGGCGCCTTCACCTCGCCGAAGCAGTTCAGCGGCCTGCTGAAGACCTACCTCGGCGCGGTCGAGGACGAGTCGGGCCTCGCCTACCTGCGTCCCGAGACCGCCCAGGGCATCTTCATCAATTATCTCAACGTGCAGCAGTCGGCGCGCAGGAAGATCCCGTTCGGCATCGGCCAGATCGGCAAGTCGTTCCGCAACGAGATCACCCCGGGTAACTTCATCTTCCGCACCCGCGAGTTCGAGCAGATGGAGATGGAGTTCTTCGTCAAGCCGGGCAGCGACGAGGAGTGGCACCAGTACTGGATCGACGAGCGCTTCCGCTGGTACACCGACCTGGGCATCAACAAGGACAACCTGCGCATCTACGAGCACCCGAAGGACAAGCTCTCCCACTATTCCAAGCGGACCGTCGACATCGAGTACCGCTTCAACTTCACCGGCACCGAGTGGGGCGAGCTTGAGGGCGTCGCCAACCGCACCGACTTCGATCTGACCGCGCACGGCAAGGCCTCCGGCACCGACCTGAGCTTCTTCGAGCAGGACACCGGCGAGCGTTACGTCCCGTACGTGATCGAGCCGGCCGCCGGTGTCGACCGCGCCACGCTCACCTTCCTGATCGACGCCTACACCGAGGACGAGGCGCCCAACGCCAAGGGCGTCATGGAGAAGCGCACGGTCATGCGCCTCGACCACCGGCTCGCGCCGGTCAAGGTCGCGGTGCTCCCGCTGTCGCGCAACGCCGACCTGTCGCCCAAGGCCAAGGACCTGGCGGCCCAGCTCCGCCGCCGGTGGAACGTCGAGTTCGACGACGCGGGCGCGATCGGCCGCCGCTACCGCCGCCAGGACGAGATCGGCACGCCGTTCTGCATCACCGTCGACTTCGACACCCTCGACGACCAGGCGGTGACCATCCGCGAGCGCGACTCGATGGCCCAGGAGCGCGTGGCCCTCGACCAGGTCGACGCCTACCTCCGTCAGTACCTCAACGACTGAGGTCCGTCCCGCCCGACCGCCACGGCCGGCGCCCCCCGCACCCGGGGGTCGCCGGCCGTCGCTCTTTCCCGCCCGGCTCCGGCCCGGTGGTTTCCCCCGAAGGCGGCCGAGGCGAAAGGCGAGATAAAAAGCAGGCTTACAGCGGTTTTCGGGGGCCTTTGATGACATCAGGGTGATCGTTCGTTCAACGAAGGGGAGAACGATGGCGCGCGTATCACCTTGGAAGGCCGTTCCCGGGGTCGTGGCCCTCGGCGGGGTCGTCTTCCTGCTCACGGGAAGTGCCGCTCACGCCGACCCGCGACCCGCCCACGACGCGATCGAGCTGCGGCTGCTCGTCGACGACTGCCCCGTCTCGGCCCCCGTGACCGCTCCATGACCGAGTACGCCGAGTACGTGAGGGAGATCCCGTCCGGAACGGACGGCGAGACGGAGAGGGCGGAGAAGACGGAGAGGGCGCCGGAGACGGAGAGGGCGCCGGAGAGCAGCGCCGTGCTCGGGCGGGCGCTGTTCGAGGTCAAGCGGGTGATCGTCGGCCAGGACCGCATGGTCGAGCGCCTGCTCGTCGCGGTCCTCGCCCGGGGGCACTGCCTCCTGGAGGGGGTTCCCGGCATCGCCAAGACGCTGGCGGCCGAGACGCTCGCGGGCGTCGTGGGGGGCTCGTTCGCCCGTATCCAGTTCACTCCCGACCTGGTGCCCGCCGACATCGTCGGCACCCGTATCTACCGGCCGTCCACGGAGAGCTTCGACATCGAGCTGGGTCCCGTGATGGCCAACTTCGTGCTCGCCGACGAGATCAACAGGGCTCCGGCCAAGGTCCAGTCGGCACTGCTGGAGGTGATGGCCGAGCGCCAGGTGAGCATCGGCGGGCGTACCCACCCGGTGCCCGCTCCGTTCCTGGTCCTGGCGACCCAGAATCCGATCGAGTCCGAGGGCGTCTACCACCTGCCGGAAGCCCAGCGGGACCGCTTCCTGATGAAGATCGACGTGGGGTACCCGAGCGAGTCGGAGGAGCTCGCGATCCTCTACCGGATGAGCACCGGCAGGCCGGTCTCCCGGCGGGTGCTCGACGCGCGGCGGCTGTCGGCACTCCAGACCGCCGTGGACGACGTCTTCGTCCACCACGCCGTCGCCGAGTACGCGGTCCGGCTGGTGTACGCGACCCGGGAGCCCGCCCGGTTCGGGCTGGCGGACGTCGCACCGCTGCTGGCCTTCGGCGCGAGCCCCCGGGCGACGCTCGGCCTGGTCGCCGCGGCCCGTGCGCTGGCACTGCTGCGCGGGCGTGACTACGTCCTGCCCGAGGACGTCGCGGACCTGGCCGGCGACGTGATCGCGCACCGGCTGGTGCCGTCGTTCGACGCGCTGGCCGACGACGTCTCCCCCCGGCGGATCGTGGACCGGGTCGTCGCGGCGATCCCGATGCCCAGGATCGCCCCCGGGCAGGGAGAGGCGGCCTGATGCGGCATCTGCTGTCCGAGCGGGTGCTCCGGAGGCTGGAGCTGACGGTCCTCAGGCGTCTCGACGGGCTGCTCCAGGGCGACCACCCGGGGCTGACCCCCGGGCCCGGTGGCGAGCTCGCCGAGGCGAGGCCGTACGCGGCGGGTGACGACGTGCGCCGGATGGACTGGAACCTCACCGCCCGCACGGCGGAGCCGCACGTGCGTGACATGATCGCCGACCGGGAGCTGGAGACCTGGGTGCTGCTCGACGCCAGCGCCAGCATGGACTTCGGTACCGCGCTGATGGAGAAGAGGGAACTCGCGCTCGCCGCCGTCGCGGCGGTCGGTTTCCTCACCGAGCGGACGGGCAACCGCGTCGGGGCGCACATCCTGCACGGCGGTGAGGTCCGGCGCTTCCCCGCCAGGAGCGGGCGCCCGCATCTCATGGCGCTGCTCGGCGCGGTGTTCTCGCTGCCGCGCACCGGGCCGGGCATCGCGGCCCCGCGCGTCGGCCCGGCAGCCGACGACCTCCGCCGCGTCGTGCGCCGCCGCGGGCTCGTGGTCGTCGTCTCGGACTTCCTCGATCCCCCGGAGACATGGGAGAGGCCGTTGCGCCATCTCGCGCTCCGCCACCAGCTCCTCGCGGTGGAGGTCGTCGACCCCAGGGAGCTGACCCTGCCCGACGTGGGCGTGCTCACCCTCGTCGACCCGGAGACCGGCCGCCGCAGGGAGGTCTCCACGGCCGGCGGACGCCTGCGCGAGCGCTACGCCGAGGCCGCCGCGGGTCAGCGGGCGGCCATCGCGCTCGCCCTGCGCCGCTCGGGGGCCGCGCACCTGCGTCTCGGCACCGATCGCGACTGGGTCCGCGACCTGGTTCGTCACGTCATGCTTCAGCGCCGCCTGGCGCGGGCCCGCGGCGCGACAGGTGCCAGAGGCGCGAGAGGTGGTGTGGCATGACGTTCCTGTCCCCCGTCTGGCTGTGGCTGCTGGTGCCCGCCCTGCTGATCGCGGTTCTCTACGTGGTCATGTACCTGCGGCGCAGCCGGTACGCCCTGCGGTTCACCAACCTGGACCTGCTGGAGCGGCTGGCACCCAAGAGGCCGGGGTGGCGCAGGCACGTGCCCGCCACGGCGTTCATGGGGATGCTGGTGCTCCTCGTCGTCGGGTTCGCGCGGCCGACGGCCGAGGTGCGGGTCCCGAGGGAGCAGGCGACGATCATCGTGGCGTTCGACGTCTCGGCGTCGATGCGGGCCACGGACGTGGCGCCCAACCGGTTCGCGGCGGCGCAGCAGGCCGCGCGGCGGTTCGTCGGGGACCTGCCCTCCCGGTTCAACCTCGGCCTGGTCACGTTCTCGTCCTCGGCCTCGGTGAGCGTGCCGCCCACCGCCGACAGGGCGGCGGTGCTGTCCGCGATCGACCGGCTCACCACGGACTCCGGTACGGCCATCGGCGAGGCGGTGTTCTCGTCCCTGGACGCGATAGACGCCCTGGAGGGCAGCGAGGGCGGAGACCGGCCGCCCGCCCACATCGTGCTGATGTCCGACGGGTCGAGCACCATGGGGCGGACGCCGGAACTGGCGGCACGGGAGGCGGCCTCCCGGCGCGTGCCGGTCTCGACCATCGCGTACGGCACACCCGACGGCACGATCCAGATGGGCGGCCGGGAGACCTCGGTGCCGGTGGACGGCCCGGCGCTGCGCGAGCTGGCGGGGAGTACCGGCGGGGGTTTCTACGAGGCGGCCTCCGGTGACGAGCTGCGGGCGGTCTACGACGACATCGGCAGCTCGGTGGGCTACCGGACCGAGCGGCAGGAGATCTGGCCGTGGTTCGTCGGGGTGGCCCTGCTGGGTGCGGTCGTGGCGGCCGGAACCTCCCTGTTCTGGTTCTCGAGGATCCTGTGAGGAGTCGGCCATGGTGACATCACACGATCGGCCCCCGGGTCTCGGGCGGCCCCGGGGGCCGGGTTTCGCGCCGGGGGACCCGCCCCCGCTCTTCGCGCCGCCGGAGGCGACCGGTGTGCCGGCCGGCCCGGCGGCCACCGCGCGGAGGGCGGGGGCGGGGCGCGTCCTGGTCGCCGCGGCGCTCGTCGCCATGGTCACCGGTGGCGTGGCGGGCGTCGCGGGGGCCCGGCTGGCGGGAGGGGGACAGGCGGCCTCCGCGGCGTTGCCCCGATCCACCGCGGGCCCGGCCGGCCCGTCCGGCCCGGCGGGTGTCACGGGCGGCCTCAGCGGCACGGCGGCCAAGGTCCTGCCGAGCGTCGTGTCGGTCGAGTCTGGCCGGGGCTCGGGATCGGGCTTCGTGATCGACGGTGCCGGGCACCTGCTCACCAACGCGCACGTCCTGACCGGCGGCGCGAGCGTCGCCGTCGTGCTCGGCGACGGGCGGCGCCTGCCCGCCACCGTCGTGGGCACCGACGAGGCGTACGACCTCGCGGTGCTCAGGGTGGACGACGCCCGCGGGCTGGTCCCCGCGGAGCTGGGGAGGTCCGCGGACCTCGCGGTGGGGGACCAGGTGCTGGCCATCGGTTCCCCGCTGGGCCTGGCGGGTACGGTCACCGGTGGCATCGTCAGCGCCCTCGACCGTCAGGTGAGGCTGGGCGGGCGCGGGCAGACCGCGTTGCAGACCGACGCCTCCATCAATCCCGGCAACTCCGGAGGCCCGCTGGTCAACGCCAGGGGCGAGGTGATCGGGGTCAACACCGCGATCGCGACGCTCTCGCGGCGGGGGATCGGATCGATCGGCATCGGTTTCGCCATTCCCATCGATCGGGCGGCGCCCGTCGCCGAACGGATCATCCGGGAGTGAAGGGAAACGGACGAAAGGGAATGCAGGTGAAGGGAAACGGACGGAAGGGAATGCGGGTGAACAGAAGCGCGGCATGGCGGTGGCGTCCGCGTTTCCGGCCGCGCACGACCTAGGTTCGTACCATGCGACTGCTCGTTGTCGAAGATGAGGAAGATCTGGTCGACGCCCTGCGCGTGGGGCTCGTCCGGGCCGGGTACGCGGTCGACGTCGCCCATGACGTGGCCCAGGCGCGCGAGAAGCTCCAGGTCAACTCCTATGACCTGGTCCTTCTCGACCTCAACCTGCCCGGAGGGGACGGCTTCGAGGTGTGCCGGGCACTGCGCGGGACCGACCAGGACCAGACCGTGCGGATCATCATGGTGACCGCCCGGGACCGGCTGGACGACCGGGTCAGGGGACTGGACGAGGGCGCCGACGACTACCTGGTCAAACCGTTCGCCTTCCCCGAACTCCTGGCCCGCGTCCGCGCGCTGCTGCGCAGGGAGCCGGGCGGCGGCACGGCGATCCTGCAGGTGGGGTCGCTGCGGCTGGACACCTCCCGGGTGGAGGCGCATTCGAGCGGGCGCGAGCTGGGACTGACGCCGAAGGAGTTCGGTGTCCTGCACTACCTGATGACCCGCCCAGGGCACGTCGTCTCCGCCGAGGAGCTGCTGGAGCACGTCTGGGACGAGCACACCGACCCGTTCACCAACACCGTACGGGTGACGGTGGGAAACCTGCGGCGCAAGCTCGGCGCCGAAGCCGTGATCGAGACGGTGGTCAGCAAGGGCTACCGGCTCCGGGAGGACACGTGAGGCTCTCTTTCGCGCACGCGATCCGCTTCCGGCTTCGGGAGGACACGTGAGGTTCTCCTTCGTGCACACGATCCGCTTCCGGCTGACCGTCCTCTACTCCAGCCTGCTGTTCCTGCTCTCCGCCCTGGTCGTCGGCCTGCTGTACGTCGCCGTGGCCAGGAGCGCGGAGGAGCGGCCCTACACCGTCCAGCAGGCCAAGCTCTACAGCGTCGACACCGAGCGCTACGTCGGCAAGGCCCCCGTCGTGGAACTCGCCGAGGTCGAGAACGCGGTCAACCTGCTCACCCTGCGGACCCTGCGCGACTACTCGCTCCTCACCCTGGGCGGCCTCTTCCTGGCGAGCTTCGGCATCGGCTGGGTGCTCTCGGGCCGGGTGCTGCGTCCCGTGCGCTCGATCACCAGGGCCGCCGCCGAGATCCAGGGCACCGACCTGTCGCGGCGGATCCTGCTCACCGGCCCGAAGGACGAGCTCCGCGACCTCGCCGACACCGTCGACACCATGCTCGGCCGCCTTGAGGGCGCCTTCCTGGCGCAGCGGCGGCTGATCGACGACGCCTCCCACGAGCTGCGCAGCCCGCTGGCCATCATCAGGGCCAACGTGGACGCCGTCCTCACCTCGCCCGACAGCACCGAGGAGGAGCGGAGGCGCGCGGTGGCCATCGTGGACCGGGCCACCACCCGCATGACCCGCCTGGTCGAGGATCTGCTGGCGACCGCGCGCCGCTCCGCGCCCGCGCTGGCCGACGCCGAGGTGGACGTGGGGACGCTGGCCGCCGAGGCGGCGGAGGAGTTCACCGCGCTCGCGGCCGGGCGCGGGCTGTCGATCCGCAGGGAGCTGCCCGCCGGGCTGCGCGGGGTGGGAGACCACGACGCCCTGCGCCGGGCCGTGGGCAACCTGCTCTCCAACGCGGTACGGCTCGCGCCCGGCGGGAGCGAGGTCGTCGTGGCGGCCGGCCGTACCGGGGCGTGGATCTGGGTGGCGGTGCGCGACGCCGGGCCGGGGGTGCCCGAGGACGACCACGCGCGGGTGTTCGACCGGTTCTGGCGCGGCCAGACCAGTCGCCGCGACCGGCACAGCGGGCTGGGCCTGGCGATCGTCCGCCAGATCGTGGAGTCGCACGGCGGGCACGTGCGCCTGTTCTCCCGGCTGGGCGAGGGAAGCGTGTTCGTGCTGTGGCTGCCGTCCGGGGAGGGCCCCGCGGAAGGGGAGGCTCCCGGTCTGAATCCCCTCGCCGAAGCGGACCCGGTGGGCCGCTGAACCGGTCGTGAACGGGTTTGAATGCGGGGGAAAATTGGTTTATACCAATTGGTGTAAACCAATTTTCACGGTGATCGATATCCTTGCGCATTTGGGCTTGATTTGAATTGGATTAGACCGGTTTACATGCTCTGAGCTGCGATAATACTGTGTCGCCTGATGGGCGCCGTTTCGTTGCCTTGTTCGTCGGTAGAGTCCGGAGAGAGGCGGAACCAGACGTCGTTTTGAAGTCGCAGAAGGAGCAACCGTGCCGAAGTACGTTTACGACTTCACCGAGGGCAACAAAGATCTCAGGGATCTGCTCGGCGGTAAGGGAGCGAACCTCGCCGAGATGACCAATCTCGGACTGCCGGTGCCCCCCGGCTTCACCATCACCACCGAGGCGTGCCGGAGCTTCCTCGCGGACGGGATCCTTCCCGAGGGGATGCAGGAGGAGGTCTCCGAGCACCTGGCCGCCCTGGAGGCCACGATGGGCCGCCGGCTGGGTCAGGCCGACGACCCGCTCCTGGTGAGCGTGCGTTCCGGGGCCGCGTTCTCCATGCCCGGCATGATGGAGACCGTCCTCAACATCGGGCTCAACGACGACTCGGTCCACGGCCTGGCCAAGCAGGCGGGCGGCAACGAGCGCTTCGCCTGGGACTCCTACCGGCGCCTCATCCAGATGTTCGGCAAGACCGTCCAGGACATCGACGGCGAGCTCTTCGACAACGCCCTGGAGGAGCTCAAGGACGGCCGCGACGACCTGGAGCTGGAGGCGGCCGACTTCAGACGCCTGGTCGCGACGTACAAGGAGATCGTCCACGCCAAGACCGGCGAGGAGTTCCCCGCCGACCCCCACCTGCAGATGCGCATGGCGGTGGAGGCCGTGTTCGCGTCGTGGAACGCCCCGCGCGCGGTCCTGTACCGCCGCCAGGAGCGCATCCCGGCCGACCTGGGCACGGCGGTCAGCGTCTGCTCGATGGTCTTCGGCAACTGCGGCATGGACTCCGGCACCGGGGTGGCCTTCACCCGCGACCCCGGCAGCGGCCAGCAGGGCGTGTACGGCGACTACCTGCAGAACGCCCAGGGTGAGGACGTGGTCGCGGGCATCCGCAACACCATGCGGCTGCAGGAGCTGGAGGGCATCGACAAGCCCGTCTACGACGAGCTCATGCGGACCATGAAGACGCTGGAGGACCACTACCGCGACCTGTGCGACATCGAGTTCACGGTCGAGCGCGGCAAGCTCTGGATGCTCCAGACCCGCGTGGGCAAGCGGACCCCGGGCGCCGCGTTCCGCATCGCCGTGCAACTCGTCGACCAGGGCGTGATCGACCTCGACGAGGCCGTGACCCGGGTGACCGGCGACCAGCTCGCCCAGCTCATGTTCCCCCGCTTCGCCGAGGACTCCGGCAGCGAGGTGATCGCCAAGGGGATGAACGCCTCGCCGGGCGCGGCCGTCGGCAAGGCCGTCTTCTCCACGGCCCGGGCCGTCGAGCTCGCCGAGAGCGGAGAGGCCGTCATCCTGGTCCGCCGCGAGACCAACCCCGACGACCTGGCCGGGATGATCGCCGCCCAGGGCGTGCTGACGAGCCGAGGGGGCAAGACCTCGCACGCCGCCGTGGTCGCCAGGGGCATGGGCAAGACCTGCGTGTGCGGCGCCGAGGAGCTGGAGGTCTCCGCCAAGGACCGCGCGTTCACCACCTCCACCGGCCTGGTGGTCTCCGAGGGAGACGTCATCTCCATCGACGGCACCAGCGGGGCCGTCTACCTCGGCGAGGTGCCCGTGGTCCCCTCCCCGGTCGTGGAGTACTTCGAGGGCTCGGGCGACCGGGACGACGAGCTCGTCCGCGCCGTGCACCGGATCATGTCCCACGCCGACGGGGTACGCCGGATGGCCGTGCGCGCCAACGCCGACACCGGCGAGGACTCCGCCAGGGCGCGCAGGTTCGGCGCCCAGGGCATCGGGCTCTGCCGCACCGAGCACATGTTCCTCGGCGACCGCCGCACCCTGGTCGAGGACCTGGTGCTGGCCACCTCCACCGAGGAGCGCCGGCGGGCGCTGGCCGCGCTGGAGCCGCTGCAGGAAGCGGACTTCACGAAGATCTTCCAGGCGATGGAGGGCATGCCCGTCACGATCCGCCTGATCGACCCGCCGCTGCACGAGTTCCTGCCCGACTACACCGAGCTGTCGGTGAAGGTCGCCCTCGCCGGTGACGCGGCGGAGGAGAAGGACCGCAGGCTCCTGATCGCGCTCAAGCGGCTCCAGGAGGAGAACCCGATGCTGGGCCTGCGCGGCGTGCGGCTTGGCCTGGTCATCCCCGGCGTGTTCGCCATGCAGGTCCGGGCGATCGCGGCGGCGGCCAAGGCCGTGCCCGGCAGCCGCCCGGAGATCATGATCCCGCTCGTGGCCGCCGTCCAGGAGCTGGAGCACGTCAAGGACGAGGCGCGGCGCATCCTTGAGGAGGCTGGCGTCGACGCGCTGATCGGCACGATGATCGAGGTGCCCCGCGCGGCGCTGACCGCCGGGCAGATCGCCGAGGCCGCCCAGTTCTTCTCCTTCGGCACCAACGACCTGACCCAGATGACCTGGGGCTTCTCCCGGGACGACGTCGAGGCGGCCTTCTTCTCCAAGTACCTGGAGCTGGGCGTCTTCGGCGTCTCCCCGTTCGAGACCCTGGACCGCGACGGCGTCGGCAGGCTCGTCGAGATCGCCGTCGAGCAGGGCCGCGCGACCCGTCCCGACCTGAAGCTGGGCATCTGCGGCGAGCACGGCGGCGACCCGGACTCGATCCACTTCTGCCACCAGGCCGGTCTCGACTACGTGTCCTGCTCGCCGTTCCGCATCCCGGTCGCCCGTTTGGAGGCCGCCCGCGCCACCCTGGTGTGCGGCGGCTCCGACACCCGCTGACCCTCGCGGCCGGCACCCTGACTTCGCGGGCGCGTCACCTCCGGCACCGCCGGGGGCACGCCCCGCGGAGCCGGTTCCCGCGGCCCGCCCCACCCTCACCGGGGCGGCCGCGGACCCGGTACGCGCCGTGCCCCCGGCGGGCCGCGCGGACAGGTGGATCGCGCGGATGGGCGGGCCGCGCGGACAGGTAGATCGCGCGGACAGGTGGGGCGGGCGGTTCGGGCAGGCGGGAAACGGCGGCCGCGACCCCGGTAGCCAGGTGTTTTCTCGCCGTTCGGCATGACAGGGTCCTTTCGCGGATAAAATCAGTGCACTTATGCATGGCTATGACGAGCACGATCAGGTCAGGTGGGTGCCGGAACCCCCCGGCAACCCCGGCAGAAGCCCGTTCGAGCGCGATCGGGCGCGGGTGCTGCACAGCGCCGGGCTCCGGCGGCTCGCCGCCAAGACCCAGGTCGTCGGTCCGGGAGAGACCTTCGGCAGCGGCCAGCACATCCCCCGCACCCGGCTGACCCACTCCCTGGAGTGCGCGCAGATCGGTCGTGAGATGGGCGAGACCCTCGGCCGCAACCCCGACCTGGTGGAGACCGCCTGCCTGGCCCACGACCTCGGCCACCCGCCGTTCGGCCACAACGGGGAGACGGCGCTCAACGAGGTCGCCGCCGGGTGCGGCGGCTTCGAGGGCAACGCGCAGAGCCTGCGCCTGCTGACCCGGCTGGAGGCCAAGGTCGTCACCGAGGACGGCCGCAGCGCCGGGCTCAACCTCACCCGCGCCTCCCTGGACGCCGCGGTCAAATACCCGTGGACCCGCGAGAGAAGCGCCAAGTACTGCGTCTACGACGACGACATGCCGGTCTTCGAGTGGATCAGGGAGGGCGCGCCGGAGGGGCAGGTCAGCTTCGAGGCCCAGATCATGGACTGGGCCGACGACGTCGCCTACTCCGTCCACGACCTGGAGGACGCCCTCCACTCCGGCGGCGTGGTGCTGGAGGCGATGCGCGATCCCGCGGAGCGCCGCGAGGTCTGCGAGACCACCCGCGAGTGGTACGCCCCCGACGCCGAGCCCGGCGAGCTGGAGGACCTCTTCGGGCGCCTGATCACCCAGCCGCTCTGGCCCCGCCACTTCGACAGCTCACTCGCGGACCTCGCCGCGATCAAGGGGCTGACCAGCTCGCTCATCGGCCACTTCTGCAAGTCCGCCGAGGTCGCCACCCGCGAGGCGTACGGACCCGCGGCCGGGCGCTACAGCGCCGACCTGATCGTGCCCAGGGCCACCCGGCTGGAGTGCGCGCTGCTCAAGGGGGTCACGGCCCACTACGTGATGACCAGCGACGCGCACAACGCCAACCAGGCCAGGCAGCGCGAGCTGATCCACGACCTGGCCCACCACATCATGCTCGGCGCCCCCGGCACCCTGGAGCCCGCGTTCAGGCCGGCCTTCACCAGGGCCGCCGGTAACGCCGGACGGCTCCGCGTGGTCGTCGACCAGATCGCCTCGCTCACCGACACCTCCGCGGTCGCCTGGCACCGCGCCCTGGCGGGCCGCTGACCGGGCCGTGTCACGTTCCCGGTGTCAGCCCGGTGTCAGGCCCGCGTCAGCCGGTGCCGCCCACCGGGATCTGCACCGGCTCCTGCGTCTTCTGCGGCTCCGGCTTCCTGGTGGGTTTCCTCGTCGGCTGCGGTTTCGACGCGCACAGGGTGACGCACCGGGGAGCCGCACCCGTCCGGTTCATCACGGCCCGCATCTCGTCCCCGGGGGAGAGCGTGGGATTGCCCTTCAGCCAGGCGTCCAGGTAGTTCCAGGGCTTGACCATGCCCCGGCGCACCCACCACATCGAGGGGGAGGTCTTCCAGGAGATCGCGAAGTAGAGGTTGCTGGCGGTCGAGCGGGCGTTGCCCGAGTTGCCGACCTGGCCCAGGACCTGACCGGCGCTGACGCGTATCCCCGGCTTGATCCCCAGGGCGATCTTGTCCAGGTGGCCGCCGAGGTAGCGGACGCCGTCGTCGCCGATGACCGTGACGAACCGGCCCTCACGGTCGGCGCCGCGGTCGGTGGAGGGCTTCCACCGGTTCTTGACGTTGACCTCGTCGACCACGCCGTCCACCGGCGAGACGAACGAGCAGCCCTTGCCCGCCCAGATCGTGGTCTTGGGCAGCACCAGAAGCCTGCTCTCGTAGGTGACCGAGCAGCCCTTCACCGGGAAAACGTAGGTGTGCTTGGAGACCTTCGGCGGCGGCACCTGCACCGGAGGGTCGGCCTTGGGGCGGTCGACCGCCGTCCGGGGGGCGGGGGTCGGGGTCGCCTCGGGCATGGTCGCGGTGACCGACGAGGCCGGAGACCCGGCCGCGGACTCCGCGCCGGGAGTTGGAACCGTCGTGCCGATGCCTGCCACCCCGCCCGGCGACGCGCAGCCCCCGGTAACGAGCACCGCGCCGGCCACGGCGGCCAACCGTGCCATATGCCCCGATCGCATGATCTCCACCCGCGTACATTATCGAGAATCCGCCTTTACCTTTGTAACCGACGTCCTGGTTGGTCACGACCACTTCGGGAAAGTCATCGTTCCTCCTGTCCCTCCCGTCCCGGCGGTAGCGCTCCGGCCTGCCGCGAGATCGCGGCGAGGGCCGGCGGGCTCGCCGCCCCGACCTGTCGGGGGGCCGGACTAGACTCGCGGCGTGGCAGGCCGGATCAGTGATGAGGACATCGCGCTCGTACGGGAGCGCTCACCGATCGCCGACATCGTGGGCGAGCACATCCAGCTCCGCAACGCGGGCGGCGGCAATCTGAAAGGGCTCTGCCCCTTCCATGAGGAGAAGAGCCCGTCCTTCAACGTGACCCCCACCCGGGGGTACTGGTACTGCTTCGGCTGCGCCGAGGGCGGTGACGTCATCACTTTCGTCCGGCGCCTGGAGCATCTGTCGTTCGGCGAGGCGGTCGAGCGGCTGGCCAACCGGGCGGGCGTCCAGCTCCGCTACGAGCAGGGCGGTTACGTCCCCGGGCGAGAGCAGGGCGAGCGCATCCGCCTGGTCGAGGCCCACCGGGCGGCGGCGGAGTTCTACGTCTCGAAGCTGTCCGCCCCCGACGCCGCGATCGGGCGCAGGTTCCTGTCGGAACGCGGGTTCGAGCGGGTCGACGCCGAGCGCTTCGGCGTCGGGTACGCCCCCGCCGAGTGGGAGGCCCTCTCGCGGCACCTGATGGCCCGGGGTTTCACCAGCGCGGAGCTGATCAGGGGCGGGCTGGCCAAGGAGGGGCGGCGCGGCCCGATCGACCGCTTCAGGGGACGGCTGGTCTGGCCCATCCGCGATATAACCGGCGACGTCATCGGTTTCGGCGCACGGAAATTGAACGAGGCCGAAGACGGGCCGAAATACCTGAACACCCCGGAAAGCCCTCTTTACAAGAAAAGCGAGGTCCTCTACGGCGTCGACCTGGCCAAGCGCGAGATCTCCAAGCGCTCCCAGGCCGTGATCGTCGAGGGCTACACCGACGTGATGGCCTGCCACCTGTCGGGCGTGCCGACGGCGGTGGCCACCTGCGGCACCGCGTTCGGCGAGGAGCACATCAAGGTGCTCCGGCGGCTGCTGCTCGACCAGTCGGGGTCGCAGGGCGAGGTGGTCTTCACCTTCGACGGCGACGCGGCGGGCCAGAAGGCGGCCCTGCGCGCCTTCGCCGACGAGCAGAAGTTCGTCACCCAGACCTTCGTCGCGGTGCAGGCCGACGGCCTCGACCCGTGCGACCTGCGCATCAGGCACGGCGAGGCGGCCGTGCGCGACCTGATCGCCGGGCGCGAGCCGCTGTTCGCGTTCGCCATCCGCAGCGTGATCTCCCGCTACGACGTGAGCACCAACGAGGGACGGCTCTCCGCCCTCGACGCCGCTGCCCCCATCGTGGCCGGTATCAAGGACAGGTCCCTGCGCCAGCTGTACGCCGTCGACCTCGACCGGTGGCTGGGTTTCAACAACGAGCGCTTCGTCCTCGACCGGATCACCGAGGTCTCCGCGGCGGCCCAGCCGCGCGCCCAGCGCCCCGCGGGGCCCCGCAAGGTCGCCGACCTCACCGATCCCGGCGTCCGGACCGAGGCGGAGGTGCTGCGGCTGGCCGTGCAGCGTCCCGCGCTGCTCGGCCCGGGATTCGAGGCGCTGGGAGCGGAGGCGTTCACGCTTCCCGAGCACGCGGCCCTCTACAGGCTGATCGTCGACTCCGGCGGCACCGCCACGGCGGGGCAGGGCGGGCGCGAGTGGGTCGACCTGCTGCTCCGCGGGGCCGAGGACTCCCTGCGCGGGGTCGTCACCCGGTTCGCCGTCGAGGAGCTCCGGGCCGACCTGGCGAGCGAGGAGCGTTACGCCTCGGCCATGCTGGCGGCCCTGGAGCTCGTCTCGGTGGCGCGGGCCATCGAGCAGCTCAAGTCGAGAATGCAGCGGACGAACCCGGTCGACGAGCAGCAGGAGTACAACCGCCTGTTCGGAGAGCTGGTTGCGCTGGAACAGCAGCGGCGCGTGCTCAAGGATCGCGCCGCCGGGAGCTGACGGCGTAAATGGCATTAATATCCGCGGGCTGATTACACCAAACCCGAATAAGGTCTCGATCCGATAATGATCGTGGCCTTACCTCCGGTGACAAAAATAGGTCTGCCATTTAGGGGACCCAATACAGCAGACTGTCTCCCGTGGGTGCATCGGTGCTGCCAAGTGGGCCGCCATCGGTAGACCAGGTGGCCGACCTCGTTACGAAGGGAAGAGAGCGCGGAAGCGTCACGGTCGATGACGTGGCCGCCGCTCTCGACAAGTCCGAGCTGCCGTCCGACGCGCTCGAACGCGTCGTCCGTATGCTCGCCGAGCACGGAGTGGAGGTCCTTGAGCCCCAGGGCGACGAGGAGCCCGCCCGGCCCGATGAGGAGGATGTCGGGAAAAGGGCCCCGACCAGCGATCTTGTCCGTATATACCTGCGGGAGATCGGTCGCGTGCCCCTGCTCACGGCCGAGGAGGAGGTGGAACTCGCCAAGTCCATCGAGGCGGGCCTGTTCGCCGAGGACAAACTGACCAGCGTCGTCTCGCGTCTGGTCTTCCCGGAGTTCAAGGAGCTCGCCTGGCAGGGCACGCGGGCCAAGCAGCGGCTGATCGAGGCCAATCTGCGGCTGGTGGTGTCAATCGCCAAAAGGTATGTGGGACGAGGGATGCTGTTCCTGGATCTTATCCAGGAGGGCAACCTCGGGCTCATCCGGGCGGTCGAGAAATTCGACTACACCAAGGGCTACAAGTTCTCCACATATGCGACCTGGTGGATTCGCCAGGCGATCACCAGGGCCATCGCGGACCAGGCGCGCACCATTCGGATTCCGGTGCACATGGTCGAGACGATCAACAAGCTGGTACGGGTCCAGCGCCAGCTCCACCAGGACCTCGGCCGCGAGCCCGCGCCCGAGGAGATCGCCATGGAGATGGACCTGCCGATCGACAGGGTGATCGAGATCCAGCGGATCGCCCAGGAGCCGGTCTCGCTCCAGTCGCCGATCGGCGAGGAGGACTCCGACCTCGGAGACTTCATCGAGGACGCCGACGCGGTGGTGCCGATGGAGGCGGCGGCCTTCATCATGCTGCAGGACCAGCTCGACGACATCCTCGCGACCCTCTCCGACCGCGAGCAGCGCATCATCCAGCTGCGCTTCGGGCTCGCGGACGGCCATCCCCGGACCCTGGAGGAGGTCGGCAGGGAGTTCGGCGTGACGCGCGAGCGCATCCGGCAGATCGAGTCCAAGACCCTCGCCAAGCTCCGGCACCCGACGAGGGCGCAGATGCTTCGCGACTACCTCGACTGAGGAGCCACACGGCGCGGGCCCCGGGAACCTTCGTTCCCGGGGCCCGCGCCGTTTCCGGGGGTTGCGGCGTCGCCGTGGTCACCTCTGTTTCTGTGATCATCCGTTGCCGTGGTCACCTCTGTCGCCGTGATCATCTGTCGTCGTGGCCATCCGTCCGGGGAACCGTTTCCCGGACCCGCGCTGTTCTCGCCGAGCGCCCGGCAGTCCCTTGTTTTCAGGACCCCGCGCCGTCGCGGGGTGCCGCGCGCGGGCCCTCCCTGGCGCATTCGAGGCGGGCCGGACTGTTTTCCTGGCCGATACAGGCGCAGACTGGGCGGATGGAGTCGCGAGCGGCGGTTGACGACGCCGCGCTCGGGCGCGAGGCGTGGTCCGTGCTCGACGCGAACTGGACGGGGTCCGCGACCGTTCCCGCGCCGGGCCTCTACCCCCACCAGTGGAACTGGGACTCCACCTTCGTCGCGATGGGCCTGGCCCGCTGGGACACCCGCAGGGCCGGTACCGAGCTGATCAGCCTGCTGGCGGGGCAGTGGGGCACCGGGATGGTGCCGCACATCGTCTTCCACCCCGTCCACGCGGAGGGCTACTTTCCCGGCCCCTCCGTCTGGCGCTCCCAGAACCACCCGGCCTCTCCCCGCGCCGTGTGCACCTCCGGGCTGACACAACCGCCTCTGCACGCGCTGGCCCTGTGGTGGATATGGCGGCACGCGGCCGACCGCGACACGGCCGTGGCCCTCGTACGGCGGCTCTACCCGATGCTGGCCGCCCAGCACGACTACCTCGCCACGTCCAGGGACCTCGGCGGGGGAGGGCTGGCCGCGATCGTGCACCCGTGGGAGTCGGGGATGGACGACAGCCCCGCCTGGGACACGGCGCTGGAGGCGCTGCCCCCGGTCCGCCACCCCTATCACCGGCGCGAGGAGTCCTCCGACCGGCATCCCGACAGCCGCCACGACCGCTACATGGCGCTCGTCCTGGGCTACCGGGACTCCGGCTACGATCCGGCCTACCTGCGAGACGAGCACCCGTTCGCGGTCGAGGACCCGATGTTCAACGGGATCTGGCTCGCCTCCTGCCAGGCTCTCGCCGAGCTGGCCCCGGTGGCGGGCGCGGACGCGGGCCCGTACCGGGAGGCGGTGGAGCGGATCCGTGCGGCGCTGCTGGAACGTCTCTGGGACGACGGCGTCTTCCGCGCCCGCGACCTGCGTGGCGGGCGGCTCAGCCCCGTGTGCACGATCGGCTGCTTCGGGCCGATGCTCGACCAGGGGATGCCCGGCGAGCGGGTCGCGGAGCTGGTGAGGGTGCTGGAGTCGGCCCGTTTCATGGGGGCCGCCGGATATCCGGTGCCGAGCTGCGAGATCCGCGCCCAGCAGTTCGACCGGTCCTGCTACTGGCGCGGGCCGTCCTGGGTGAACACCAACTGGCTGCTGCGGCGGGCGGCGGCCGCGCACGACCTGGCGGGGCTGGTGCGGCTGCTCGGCTCGGGCACCCTGCGCCTCGTACGGCAGGCGGGTTTTCGCGAGTGCTTCGACCCCTTCGACGGCAGCGGGCGGGGCAGCCGGGACTTCTCCTGGTCGGCCGCGCTCACCCTCGACCTGCTGGCGGATACCGTGGAACGGTGAAGCTCTTCAATCGCACGCCCTCCGAGGTCCGCGCGGCCGTCGTCCCGGGCGACCGGGTGCTCGCCTACGCCGAGGGGCCTGACGGCTACGTGATCGCCGCCGACAAGGCCCTCTACATGGGCGGTGAGCGCCTGCCCTGGTTCCAGGTGGATCGCGGGGTGTGGGACGAGGAGGGGCTGACGGTCGGCACCACCGACGGGCGCTCGCACCGGGCGCTGCTGCCCGCGCCCGGCCGGATCCCCGAGGCCGTGCGGGAGCGGGTGACCGCCTCGATCGTGGTCAACCAGTACGTCCCGCTGGACGCGCGAGGGGGAGTGCGGCTGGTGGCGAGGAAGACCGACGCTGACCGGCTGATCTGGGAGTTCGTCTTCGACTCCGGCCTCGATCCGGACGACCCCGGCCTGCGCGCCATGGCGGAGCAGGCGCTCGAGGAGACACGCCGGAGCTTCGGCGTCTGAGCGTCCCGGGGCCGGGGCCGGGAGCCCGTACGAAGATGCTTCGTTCCCGTGTGGATCGGGCTCGCGTGTGGATCGGGCTCCCGTACGGATCGGGCTCCCGTACGGACCCGGTTTCCGGGCGGGCATGGGCCAGGGAGCGTGTGAGATCGGCCCCGGGCACGCGAAAGGCCCCCGGAGGGGCCTTTCGCACCGGCGGGCCGTGTCCGGCCCGTGGGCGCCGACGGGACGGCGGGAAGATCAGTAGGGCGCGTTGGTCCTCTGGTTGTCCGGCCAGCCGGTGCCCGTCTCGTCGTGCTCCTCGCCGTGCCAGCCGTTGGCCGAGCGCAGGAACGGCAGCCGGTTCCTGGCCACGTCGCTCACCTTGGTCCTCGCCACGTCCGTCGCCTGGGAGACCTTGGCGCCCATCAGGCCGGCAGTCTCCTGCACGGCGGGGTTGTCGGAGACCCGCTGGGCCAGCCGCTTGATCTGCTCGTAACGTTCCCGGCCGGCGCGGCTCCCCAGGATGTAGCCGACCGCGAACCCCACCCCGAGCATCAATCGATAACGCATGTCCACCTCCACAAGCATGTTCCGCGGACCCTGTCCTGTGATCACTCGCGGATGCCTCGTCTCGCACCTACCCCGGAGTATCGATGCGACACACACCCATGGAGTGCGCTAATCTATTCCTGCGCCGCAAGGAACGGGGAACATCCGGTCCGACCAGCGCAAAGAGCAATCCCGTGTAGCTCAATCGGCAGAGCAGCCGGCTGTTAACCGGCAGGTTATAGGTTCGAGTCCTATCGCGGGAGCCAGTTGAAAGGCCCCGGAAGCCCAGCTTCCGGGGCCTTCGCCGTCTCCTGTCCTGATTCAGACAACCTCTCGCGTCCTGATTCGCCGGACAAACCACGGTGAATCACAGAAAATAGGGGACGCCGCGCTCGGTGCCGCCCTGATCGCGGTGAGTGAGCCGATGCGCGGTTGCCGCGGACAACAGCCGATCGCAGCGGGGAAGGGCCGCCGCGTTCAGGGCACCGCGCCGCCCGGAACGGTCGTCGTGCCCGTGAGCCACAATTGGTGGTTTTTCTGTGCTGACCTGGCGAAGGTCCCGGCGGCGTGCGCCGGATCCGATCTCCGGCGTCCCCGGCGTCCTGGGTGTTCTCGGTGTTTCCGGTGTGCCGGGCGTTTCCGCTGTTTCCGGTGTTCCCGGTGGCGTCCCGGAGGTGCTCCCGGTCGACGTGGCGGCGGCCGAGGACTACCTCAGGCTGTTCCACACGGAGAATCCCGGGGCGGGAGTCCTGCGGGAACGCCTGCGTGAGGTCCGGCAGGAGATCGCCAGGACCGGGACGTACACTCACACCCCCAACGAGCTGACCTTCGGCGCCAGGGTGGCCTGGCGCAACAGCGGCAGGTGCATCGGGCGCCTGTACTGGCGCTCGCTCCGGGTGCGCGACCGGCGGCACGTCACCACGGCCGAGGGGGTCGCCGTCGAGTGCGTGAACCACCTGCGGGACGCGGCGCCGAGCCGCCGCATCCGCCCGACGATCACCGTGTTCCCCCAGGATCGGCCGGGGGCTCCGGGGCCGCGGATCTGGAACGAGCAGCTCATCCGCTACGCCGGGTACGTGAGGGAGGACGGCTCGGTCGTCGGCGACCCCCGCTACACCGGTTTCACCGCGATGCTGCGCGAGTTCGGCTGGCCCGGCGGTCCCGGAAGTCCCTTCGACGTCCTCCCGCTGGCGATCTCGATGGGGGACGGGCCGCCGCTGCTCTCCACGATCCCCGGCGACGCCGTGCTGGAGGTCGCGCTCTCGCACCCGACCCACCCGTGGTTCGAGCAGCTGGGGCTGCGCTGGCACGCGGTGCCGGTCATCTCGAACATGTGCCTGGAGATCGGCGGGATCTGCTACCGGGCGGCGCCGTTCAACGGCTGGTACATGGGCACCGAGATCGGCGCCCGCAACCTGGCCGACGCCGACCGCTACGACCTGATGCCGGTGATCGCCGAACGCATGGGGCTGGACATCGGCAGTGACCGCTCGCTCTGGCGGGACTACGCGCTGGTGGAGCTGAACGTGGCGGTCCTGCACTCCTTCGAGCGGGCGGGGGTGACGATGACGGACCACCACACCGAGTCCAGGCATTTCCTGATGCATCTGGAGCGCGAGGAGAGGGAGGGGAGGGTCTGCCCGGCCGACTGGACCTGGATCGTGCCCCCCATGTCGGCGTCGGCCACGCCGGTCTTCCACCGCTACTACGAGGATCGGCGGCTGTCGCCGAACTTCGTCCACCATCCGGACTCCCTGGAGCGTGCGCTCGGTCACTGGACTGCAACAGGGGGTTAATCCGGAGGAAACGTACCGGCGATGCACTTGCAGTGACCCACCTCATGGTGGGGCGCACCTAGGGTTCCGCCGCCGCCGACGCCGGGCGTCACGATCGTGAGGCCGTACGGCGTCGGCGCGGGACTGGTCCGAGAGGTGCAGGCGGCCGCGTGGCCGTTCCACGGCGGGACAAAAGCCCGGGAGGCCGGCCGACCCCGGCTGCCCTCCGGCCGGGTTCCGAGCTGATCGGAGCTCCATGCACTGGCACCCGTCCGCTTCCGACCCCGCCCGCCAGGGCCCTTCCGGCTCGGCCCCCTCGGGCCCCGACCGGTACGGCCCCGAGGCCCGTTTCGCCGTCGACCGCGAGGCCGAACTGCCCACCACCAACTGGGAACGTGAGGTCGCCTGGGCACTGGAGGTGGGCCTGCAGGGCGCCGACTCCATCGTCGACCGGCGCATCCCGACCTTCTCCCGGGGAGAACTGCCGCACTTCGCGGGGATCAACACCTTCCTCAAGGCCCCGTACGTCGAGGACGTGCGGCGCTGCGGCGCGTACGACGTGGCGATCCTGGGCGCGCCGTTCGACGGCGGCACGACCTACCGCTCGGGCACCCGCTTCGGCCCGCAGGGCATCAGGAAGATCTCCGCCCTGTACGGCCCCTACAGCTTCGAACTGGGGGTGGACCTGCGCGAGTCGATCACGATGGCCGATCTCGGGGACGTGTTCACCATCCCCGGCAACATCGAGAAGACCTTCGACCAGATCTCCAAGGCCGTCTCGCACGTCTACTCCAGCGGGGCGTTCCCGGTCGTCCTGGGCGGCGACCACTCCATCGGGTACCCGACCGTGCGCGGCGTGGCCGAGCACCTGTCGGGCAACCTCGGGATCATCCACTTCGACCGGCACGTGGACACCCAGGAGACCGACCTCGACGAGCGCATGCACACCACGCCGTGGTTCCACGCCACCGACATCCCCAACGTGCCGCCGCAGAACCTGGTGCAGATCGGCATCGGCGGCTGGCAGGCGCCCAGGCCGGGGGTGAAGGTCGGCCGCGAGCGCGGCACCACGATCATGACGGTCACCGACTGCGTGGAGATGGGCATCGAGGCGGCGGCCGAGCGCGCGCTGGAGGTCGCCTGGAAGGACGCCGAGGCCGTGTGGCTCTCCTTCGACGTCGACTGCCTGGACGCCGCGTTCGTTCCCGGCACCGGCTGGCCGGAACCCGGCGGCTTCCTGCCGCGCGAGGTCCTGAAGTTCATCCAGATCATCGCCGACGCGGCGCCGCTGGCCGGGATCGAGGTCGTGGAGTGCTCGCCGCCCTACGACAACGCGGAGATCACCTCGCTGATCGCCACCCGCGTCATCTGCGACACCCTCGGCTGCCTGGTCCGTTCCGGGCACCTGCCCGCGAGGAAGGGAGCCTCCTGATGCTCCGCCGCCTGCTCGTCACCCTCCTGCTCGTCCCCCGCCGTCCGCCGGTCTCGTTCCGCCCGCTCGGCCTGATCGGTTCGCTCCGTTCGCTCGGTTCGTTGCGTTCGCTCCGGTCGCCGGTCTCGTTCCGCCTGCTCGTCCCGCTCTGCCTGCTCGCCGTCTGCGCGGCGTGCGCGTCCACCCCGGGCGGGGCCGCCGAGCCTGCCGCGTCCGGCGGGAAGAAGGCCCTCACGCTGGGCTTCTCCGCCTGGCCCGGCTGGTTTCCCTGGCAGGTCGCCGAGGAGAAGGGGCTGTTCGCCAAGAACGGCCTCGATGTCGAGCTGAAGTACTTCGACAGCTACACCGACAGCCTGACCGCGCTGGCCACCGGCAACGTCGACGCCAACAGCCAGACGCTCAACGACACCATCGCCTCGGTGTCCGGCGGGGCGAAGCAGACGATCGTGCTGGTCAACGACAACTCCACCGGCAACGACCAGATCATCGCCAGGTCCGGCATCTCCACGGTGGCCGACCTGAAGGGCAGGACCGTCGCGGCCGAGCAGGGAACGGTCGACCACTACCTGCTGCTGCTCGCGCTGCGGAAGGCGGGGCTGACCGAGAAGGACATCACCTTCAAGGCGCTGCCGACCGACGCCGCCGCCGCGGCCTTCAAGGCGGGCCAGGTGGACGCGGTCGGCGTGTTCGCGCCCTTCACCACCACCGCACTGGAACTGCCCGGTTCCACGGCCATCGCCACCTCCAAGGACTTCCCCGGCGCCATCCCCGACCACCTGGTGGTGGCCGCCTCGCTGGTCGCCGAGCGGCCACAGGAGGTACAGGCGCTGGTGAAGACCTGGTTCGAGACCCTGGAGTGGATCGCCGCCGACAAGGCCGGCGCCACCGCGATCATGGCCAAGCGGGCGGGGGTGAGCGAGGCCGACTACGCGAGCTACGACGCGGGGACCACGATCTTCTCCCTGGAGGACAACCTCGCCGCCTTCGAACCCGGTGACACCGGCGACCACCTCGGCAACCAGGCCTCCCTGATCGCGAAGTTCCTCGTTGACTCGGGCCTGGCCGACACCGAGCCGTCGCTGGACGGCCTGTTCGAGCCGAAGTTCGTCAGGAGTCTCAAGCCGTGAGCGCTGTGAACGCCCTGAGAGCGGGAGCGCCGTGAGAGCCGAAGGAACCGTGAGAGCGGGAGCGCCGACATGGAGACAACGCCGGGCGACGACCGGTTGCGGCCCGGGCGGGTCCAGCTCGCCCTGCTCGCCGCCCGGAAGGTCGAGGCCCTGATGGGCGCGCGGACCGCGGAGCCCGTCGCGCCTCCCGACGCGGGACGGCGGGGCTGGGAGCCGCTGCCCCGGCGCCCGGACCGGCCGGGACGCCTCCGGAGACGAGGTCCGGGCTCCGGCACCGGGCCGTCAGGAGGGCCGGGCCCGTCCGCCCGGGCCCGCTGGGGTCTGCGAGCGGCCTCGGTGCTGGTCCCGCTCGTCCTCTGGGCCGCCGTCAGCATGGCGGAGCTGGTCGATCCCACCTTCCTGCCCTCCCCGCTGGCCGTCCTGGAGGCGTTCGCGGAGATGCTGGGCACCGGACAGCTGCTCGACGACACCCTCGCCAGCCTCGGCAGGGTCGGGGCCGGGTTCGGGCTGGCGGTGCTGATCTCGGTGCCGCTGGGCGTCGCGATGGGTACCTCGGCCGTGGCGCTGGCTCTGCTGGAACCGGCCGTCGGCCTGCTCCGTTACATGCCGGCCGCCGCCTTCATCCCCCTGCTGATCATCTGGCTGGGCCTCGGCGAGCCCTCCAAGATCGCGATCCTCGTGCTGGGCGTGGTGTTCTTCAACACGCTGATGGTCGCCGACGCCGTACGGCGGGTGCCCGGCGAGCTGGGCCAGGCCGCGGCCACCCTCGGCGCCCGGCGCGGCGAGATCCTCAGGAAGGTGACCTGGCCGTACGCGCTCCCGGCGGTCGTGGACGCGGCGCGGATCAACGCCGCCGCCGCGTGGAACTTCGTGGTGGTGGCCGAGCTCATCGCCGCCGAGTCGGGGCTCGGCTACCGGATCGTCCGGGCCCAGCGGTTCCTGCAGACCGACAAGATCTTCGCGGTGCTCATCGTGATCGGGATCGTCGGGCTGCTGATCGACGTCGCGCTGCGCGTCCTGCGCGATCGTCTCGGGAGGTGGGTGGTGTGAGGTCCGTGCCGTGGAATCGCGTCGGGAGAAGTGGCCGACCGGAAAGGTGGACGGCATGATCCTCGCGCTGCGCGGCGTGGCCAAGGATTACGGGGCCACGCGCGTCCTGGACGGCATCGACCTGTCGATGGAGCCGGGCGAGTTCGTGTGCGTGGTCGGGGCGAGCGGCTCCGGCAAGTCGACGCTGCTTTCGATGATCGCCGGGCTCACCCCGGCGAGTGCGGGATCCATCTCACTCGGCGGGGCACCCGTCACCGGCCCGGGTCCCGAGCGCGGGCTGGTCTTCCAGTCGGGCGCGCTGTTCCCCTTCCTCACCGTCGCCGAGAACGTGGCCTTCGGGCTGCGGCTGCTGCCGATCTCCAGGGCGGACAGGGAGCGGCGGGTCCGCTGGTATCTCGGCGAGGTCGGGCTGTCGTCCCTGGCGGGCGCGCTGCCCCGGCAGCTGTCCGGCGGGCAGCGCCAGCGGGTGGCGATCGCCAGGGCGCTGGCGTGCGAGCCGGCCGTGCTGCTGCTGGACGAGCCCTTCGGGGCGCTGGACGTACAGACCAAGGAGGACATGCAGCTCTTCCTGCGCGAGGTGTGGCGTGACACGGGCACGACCGTGCTGATGGTCACCCACGACATAGAGGAGGCCGTCCTGCTCGCCCAGCGGGTGCTCGTCTTCGCCTGCGGCCCCGGCAGGGTCGCCGCCGAGGTGCCGATCGACCTGCCCGCCTACCGGGCCCTCACGGTCAAGCGCACCTCCTCCTTCCTCGGCCTGCGCGCCACGATCGAGGATCTGGTCCGCTCGCACATGCTGACGCCGGAGAGGGAAAAGGTGTAGAACGATATTCTGTGGCTCTCCGGGCGGGGAGCCCCCGGCGGGCTTTCGAAGGGGGATGCGGGATGGTCGATCTGGTGCTGTCGTCGATCGAGCGGGGCGTGCTGACGCTGACGTTCAACCGCCCGGACCGGCTCAACGCCTGGACCGACGAGATGGGCCGCCGCTACTTCGACCAGCTGGCCGAGGCCGAGAAGGACCCCGAGGTCCGGGTGATCGTGGTCACCGGCGCGGGCAGGGGGTTCTGCGCCGGCGCGGACTTCCAGACGCTCACCGCCCTCCAGGACGGCTCCTACGCGGGGCAGCCCGACCCACGCCCCACCACCTTCCCGACCACGATCCGCAAACCGATCATCGCCGCCGTCAACGGTGCCTGCGCCGGGCTCGGCATGGTCCACGCCCTGCTCTGCGACCTGGTCTTCACGGCCGCCGACGCCAAGTGGACCACCGCCTTCGCCCGGCGCGGCCTGATCGCCGAGTACGGCATCTCGTGGATCCTGCCCCGCCTGGCCGGCCAGGCCAGGGCCATGGACCTGCTGCTGTCGGGCCGGACCTTCACCGGCGCCGAGGCGTACGAGCTGGGTCTGGCCGGCCGGGCGGTGCCGGGGGAGAGGCTGATGGAGGAGACGCTGGCCTACGCCCGCGAGCTGGCAACGCACAGTTCCCCGGCCTCGATGGCCGTGATCAAGCGTCAGATCTGGGGCGACTGGCAGCAGAGCCTGGAGACGTCCGAGTCGGCCGCGACGCGTCTGATGGCCCAGTCCTTCACCCGGCCGGACTTCGTCGAGGGCGTCGCCAGCTTCGTCGAGCGCCGCGCGCCCGGTTTCCCTCCCCTGTAGGCCCTCGCGGGCGGGGCCGGTGGTGTCCCGTTCCGTACGGAACGGGACACCACCGGTGCGGACGCGACGCCGCTGAGGGGCGGCGGGCCTGCTTCCGGTACGGGCGGGGCGCGGCCGTCGAGGGTCAGGCGGGCGGCTTTCCGGTCACGAGCACCGCGAGGCCGTCGAGGATGCGGTCCATGCCGAAGACGAACTCGTCGTCGGGGCCGCCGGGCCTGTCGAAGACCCGGGCTTGGAGAAGCTCGTGGATCTCGGGGAAGCGCCGGGCGTCGGTGAGCCTGGCGAGCGACCGGCCGTAGCCGGACAGCGCCTCCTCGTCGGTGACCTGGGAGGCGTCGAAGGCGTTCTGGAGATCGGACAGGAGCGCCACCTCGGTCCTGACGAAGCCGTTGACCAGCAGCAGCGCCGCCAGCTTCGTGTCCGGGTCCAGTCCGGTGCCGCGCAGGCAGCGCAGCCCGGCCTCCATCCAGGCGACGTGGTTCGGCATGATTCCCGGGCCCGTGATGGGGATGCGCAACGACCAGGGGTGCTCCCGCAGGGCGGCGCGCATGGCGGCGGCCCACCGGTAGACGCCCTGGCGCCAGTCGTCGCCCGGCTCGGGGAGCGGGGGAGGCGGGCCGACCACCGCGTCCGTGATGAGCATGAGCAGGTCGTCCTTGGACGAGACGTAGCGGTAGAGCGCCATCGTGGAGACGTCGAGCTCGGCGGCGATCTTGCTCATCGAGACCGCGGCGAGCCCCTCCGCGGAGCCCACCCGCAGGGCCGCCTCCACGATGTGCTCCAGGCTCAAGGTGCGTTTGGGCCCCTTGCCCGGCCGCTCGCGCAGGCCCCAGGCGATCTCCACGCTCTCCGGCACTTCCATCGCGCTCCCGGGCTTGACCGTCCTTTTCTGTGAGTGTATACCTTACGCAATACCGCGTATGCCATAAACAGTAGAGCGTACGCCATACGCAGGAGGAGTAGTGGAACCAGCGATAGAGGTGGTCGGCCTCACCAAGTCCTACGGCCGGGTCGCCGTCCTGACCGGCGTCGACCTGCGCGTCGCCGGGGGTAGCGTGTACGCGCTGCTCGGTTCCAACGGCGCGGGCAAGACGACGACCGTGCGCACCCTGGCGACGCTGGTCACGCCGGACGCGGGACGGGCCACGGTCGCCGGGTTCGACGTCGTGCGCGACCGCCGTCACGTCCGCCGCGCCATCAGCCTGACCGGCCAGCACGCGGCGGTCGACGAGCTGCTGACCGGCGAGGAGAACCTCCGGATGATGGGCCGCCTGTCCGGCCTGTCACGCGGCGGGGCCCGCCGCAGGGCGGCCGAGCTGCTGGAGCGGTTCGACCTGGTCGAGGCGGGGAAGCGGCGGGTCGGCACGTACTCGGGCGGCATGTGGCGACGCCTGGACCTGGCCGCGGGACTGGTCGGCGCGCCGTCGGTGATCTTTCTCGACGAGCCGACCACGGGACTCGACGTACGGAGCAGGCAGGCGATGTGGGAGGTGATCACCCGCCTCGCCGGCTCGGGCACCACGGTCTTTCTGACCACCCAGTACCTGGAGGAGGCCGACAGCCTGGCCGACAGGATCGCGCTGCTCGACGGCGGGCGGGTGGTGGCGGAGGGCACCGCCGACGAGCTCAAGGCGAGGGTCGCCACCTGGAGGCTGGACCTCGTCCTGTCGGACGCCCGGTCGTTCGCCGAGGTGACGCGCCTCCTCGGGGCGCGTGCCGTCCACACCGATCTCCTCAGGCTGACCGTGGAGGCGGCCACCGACGGGAGCGCCGCGAGCATCCGCGCCCTACTGGACGAGGTGGACCCGGGGCGTTCGGCGGTCGAGAGGTTCACTGTGCGCGGTGCCACGCTCGACGACGCGTTCCTCGCGCTGACGAACAGGGAGCGGGCCGGTGTCTGACCTCGTCGCCTGGCCGGTGATGACCGGTCGCGCCGTCCGCCTGTCGCTGCGCAACCTCGACGCGCTGTTCACCTCGTTCCTGATGCCCGTCCTGGTCATGCTGCTGTTCGTCTACCTGTTCGGCGGCGCGATCCAGACCGGCGTCGACTACGTCACCTACGCCGTCCCCGGCATCCTCGTCATGTGCGCCTCCTACGGCGCCTCCTTGACCGCGGTCGCCGTCAGCCAGGACATGAGCCGGGGGATCGTCGACAGGTTCAGGGCGATGGACGTCGGCGGCGGGGCGTTCCTGGGCGGGCACGTGGCCGCCAGCACCGTGCGCAACCTCACCTCGCTCGTCATCGTGTTCGCCGTCGCGTTCCTGCTCGGCTTCCGGACGGAGGCGGACCTGGCCGGCTGGGCCGCGGCGGTGGGCATCCTGGTGGTGTTCGTCCTGGCCATCTCCGCGGTCTCGGCCGTGGTCGGCCTGCTGTCCAGGACGCCGGAGGCGGCGGGCGGTTTCACCTTCCTCGTGATGTTCCTGCCCTACCCGAGCAGCGCCTTCGTCCCGGTGCGCACCATGCCCGAGTGGCTGCACGGATTCGCGGAGAACCAGCCGGCCACGCCGATCATCGAGTCCGTGCGCGGCCTGCTGCTCGGCCAGCCCGTGGGGAACGACCCATGGAAGGCCCTGGCCTGGTGCGGCGGTTTCCTGCTGGTCTCGGGGCTCCTCTCCGGCAGGCTGTTCCGCCGCCGCGCCCGCTGAGAGCACGGGGGGCGCCGAGAGCGCGGGGGGCGCCGAGAGTGGCCGTGGCGGGGGCACCGAGGGGGCGCCCTCGCCACGGCCGGCCCGTACGGGACGCGTCGCGCCGGAGACCGCCGGGCCCCGGGTGAGCGGGCCCGGCGGTCCGGGTTTCGGGGGCCGGAGCCCGGGTGGCCGGACTTGGGCGACCGGCGTTCAGGTGACCAGGGTGAGCCAGTGCGGCGCGTCCCCGAAGGGGGCGGTGCGGGTGGTGACGGCCTCCATCAGCCAGGCGGCCGAGGCGCGGGCGCTCTCGACCACGTCGGGCGGGTAGGCGTACTTGACCCGGTGCTCCTCGAACTCGTCCTCGTCGTCCAGGAAGACCCGGTTCTGGCGGCCCTTCAGCAGGTTCCGGCGGCTCCGGATCACGTCGAGGTCCAGGTCGACCATGGTGACCTGGCCGTCGCTCCACTCCGGCACCGTGGAGATGTCGCAGTAGATCTCGTGCTTGTGCGGGGCGGCGTTGAAGGCGGCCGTCCACCAGGCGTCGCGGGGGAAGAGCATCACGAACGGGTGCGGACTGGGGATCGCGGGGCCGTCACCCTTGCGGCCGATGGAGTCGGCGAGGCATCCCGTCCACACCCCGTGCTCGTCCTCGCCGAGCAACAGGCCGCGATGGTGCCAGTGCAGTGACCCGTCGTACTTGCGGTAGACCACATTCACACTCTCGTAGGACATTCCCCGACACTAAGGCTTGACAGAGATCTATGTATTTCCTACCTTCTAAATAGGTTAAGAGTGTCAGTGAGAAGCCCCGGCTGGCTGACCGGCAACCCTCGCACCGCGGCGGGGTGCCCCCGGGGGAGACCTGGCGGCACGGTGGGCGTGCCGCAAGCGCGGACCCCTTCACCGGGGTCACCGAGACATGCCCGGGAGTGCCACATGTCGAAGACCAGCACACTGAACCACGCGAGCCCCGTCGACCTCGACACCCACGGCCACTACCGGCCCGGTGGCAGGCCCGGCCCGCGCTACCCCTTCCAGGGGCGGATCGGCACACCCGCCTTCCCCGCCGAGCCGGGGCGCTACCACCTTTACGTCGCGGCCGTCTGTCCGTACGCGCAGCGCGCGGCCATCGTGCGCTCCCTCAAGGGACTCCAGGACGTGGTCTCGCTCTCCTACGTCGACGACGAGCGCGACGGGCGCGGGTGGGCGTTCCGCGAGCGGCGCGGGGCCGACCCGGTCAACGGGTTCACCATCCTGCGGCAGGCGTACGAGGCGACCGAGCCCGGCTTCGACGGGCACGTCTCGGTGCCGGTCCTGTGGGACAGGACGTCCGGCCGCATCGTCAGCAACAACTTCCCCGACATCACGATCGACCTGGCCACCCGGTTCGGCGGCGACCCGGAGGCCGACCTCTACCCCGAGGAGCTCCGGCCCGAGATCGACGAGCTCAACACGAGGATCTACGAGTTCGTCAACACGGCGGCGGGCCGCGTGGCGTCGGCCACCACCGAGGCCGCGTACACCGAGGCGCGCGGGGCCGTGGTCGCCTTCCTGGACGAGCTGGACGCCCGCCTGGCCGACCGCAGGTTCCTGTTCGGCTCGGGGATCACCGAGGCGGACGTGCGGCTCTGGCCGACCCTGCTCCGCTTCGACCTGAGCGACAACCCGGCGGCCAGGATCAGCGAGCGCCCGCTGACCGCCTTCCCCAACCTGTGGGCCTACGCCAGGGACCTGTACGCCCACCCCGCCTTCCGCGAGAACACCGACTTCACCGTCATCTCCCACCGGGAGAGCGAGACCGACGTCTGGCGCGTCCCGGTCGAGCCGCTGCATGCCGACTGGGACCAGCCGCACCGCAGAGCCGCCGTATGAGCGCCTCGATCGCCGTCGTCGGCGCGGGGCCGACGGGCACCTGCCTGGTGGAGCGCATCTGCGCCAACGCCGCCGACCTGCTCGGCTGGCCGTCGCTGGACGTCCACGTGATCGATCCCCACCCACCGGGTGGCGGGCGCGTCTGGCGCCGCGACCAGCCGGACCTGCTCTGGATGAACTCCGCCGCCGCCGACGTGACGCTCTTCACCGACGAGTCGGTGCGCTGCGAGGGGCCGATCCGCCCCGGACCCACGCTGGCCGAGTGGCTCGGCGGCGACCCCGGCAGGTTCGCCTCCCGCCCGGCGCAGAACGGCTACCTCTCCCACGTCTTCCGGAACGCGGTGGCGAACGCCCCGCGCGGCGTCCGGGTGCACGTGCACGCCGCCCGTGCCGTCGACCTCGCCAATGTCTCCGGCGGCCAGGCCGTGAAACTGGAGGACGGTCAGACGATCGAGGCCGACGCGGTGATCCTGGCCCAGGGGCACGGCGACGTGACCCCGACGCGGGAGGAGAGGGCGCTGGCCGATCTGGCCGCGCGCGGGGGACTGCGGTACCTGCCCACCGGCTACGCGGCGGACCTCGACCTGGACGGCATCCCCGCGGGGGAACCGGTGATCATGCGGGGGATGGGGCTGGCCTTCGTCGACCTGATGGTGCTGCTCACCTCGGGAAGGGGCGGCCGGTTCGTCCGCGAGTACGACGGGGAGCTGGTCTACCTGCCCAACGGGCGCGAGCCTCTCCTGTACGTGGGGTCGCGGCGCGGCGTGCCGTACCACTCCAAGACCGGTTACCCCTTCACGGGCGTCCGACCGCCGGTGCCGCGCTTCCTCACCCGCGAGGCGCTGGGCGAGGGGCCGTGGAACTTCCGCCGGGACGTGTGGCCGCTCGTCGCCAAGGAGCTGGCCTTCGCGTACTACCACGAGCTCATCACCGCCCACCCCAAGCGCGCCAAGCTGGGCTGGGAGGAGTTCGAGGAGGGCTTCGCCGCCGAGGAGTGGCGCAGCGCCGGGATGCGCAGGCTGATCCGCTCGGCCGTGCCCCGGCACTTCGACCGGCTCGACTTCGACCGGCTCGACCGGCCGCTGAGCGGCATCCGGTTCGGCGACCAGGCCGGTCTGCAGAAGTGGATGCGCGGCTATCTCTCCGTCGACCTGGAGCGACGCTCCGACCCGTCGCACAGCGCCGACCACGCCATGATCCTCGGCCTGCTCTCCGTCTACGGGGTCCTCGCCGAGCTGGGCATCTCCGACCCGTGGTTCGGCGGGTTCTTCAGCTACGTCGCCAGCGGCCCACCGGGACCCCGGCTGGAGGAGCTGCGCGCCCTGGCCGGAGCCGGGGTGGTCACCTTCCTCGGCGCCGACCTCAAGGTCGACCACCACGACGGGCGCTGGCGGGCACAGAGCCCCACCGTGCCCGGCGGCGTGACGGCCACGACCCTCGTCGAGGCCAGGCTGCCCGCGCCCAGCGTGAGCCGGGCCGTCGACCCGCTCATCAGCGCGCTCCGCGACCGGGGCGAGCTCGACGAGGAGTCGGGCCTGGTGAACGTACGGCCCGCCGACCGCCGCCTGCTCGACAGGACCGGCACCCCGCACCCACGCAGGTTCGCCTTCGGCCCCTGGGTCGTCGGCGGCCGGGCCACCGGCGGCTTCGCCAGGCCCCGCCTCAACGCCCCGCTCTTCCGCCACGCCGACGCCCTCGCCCGGATCGTGCTGTCCGAGGCCGCCGGAACCCAGATAAGGCGACACGTCGCGTGAACCGCTCCGACCGATGCGTCACCGAACCGACCGAGCACATCGCCCAGATGCCCGTCGCACAGAAGTCCGTCGTACAGAAGTCCGCCGTACAGAGGTACGTACAGAAGTTCGTCACACGGAAGCACGTCGTACAGAAGCACGAGGAGAAGAACGTGAAGTTGCGATGGGGCGCCCTTGTGCTCGCCGGAGTGTTGGCGCTCGCGGCGTGCGGAGCCGAGAGCGGGGCCCCGAGCGCGGCGGCCGGTGAGGGCGGCGGTGGCGACGGAGGGTCGCTCGTGTGGGCGGTGGAGACGCAGCCGATCACCTTCAACCCGCACCAGTGGGGGCAGAACAAGGCCCGCCTCCTGGTCCACAACCAGTTCGACGCGCTGATCGCCCGGGGCAGGGACGGCGAGTTCCTGCCGTGGCTGGCCACGTCCTGGAAGGTCTCCGAGGACGGGCTGACCTACACCTTCGAGCTCCGCGACGACGTCACCTTCCACGACGGCGAGAAGTTCGACGCCGCCTCGGTGAAGGCCAACCTCGACCAGCTCGTCTCGCCCGGCTACAACGCCGCGCTCAGCGCCATCCAGCTGCGCAACTTCGACAGGGCCGAGGCGACCGCACCGCACACCCTGAAGATCACGCTGAAGGCCCCCGACGGATTGTTCCTCGACTTCCTCTCCTCCCCGTACGCGGGCCAGGTCTCCCCGAAGTCACTGAAGAACGCCAAGGACCTCAAGGCGGGCGGCGTCGACGTGGTCGGCACCGGGCCGTTCATCCTCGACCGGTTCACCCCCGGCCAGGAGGTCCACTACAAGCGCAACCCGAACTACAACTGGCCGCCCACCGGCTCCGCCCACCAGGGGCCGGCGCACCTGGCCGACATCACGTACCGCTTCCTGCCCGAGGCGGCGGTACGGGTCGGCGCGCTCACCTCGGGGCAGGTGCAGGTGATCGAGGGCGTGCCCGCCACCGAGATCGGCCTCATCAAGAGCGACCCGGAGCTCAAGCTGGAGACCAGCCTCAACTCGGGAAGCGCGTTCTCCTACTACTTCAACGTCTCCCGCCCCCCGTTCGACGACAAGCGGGTCCGTGAGGCCTTCCGCGACGCCGTCGACGTGGACGCCGTGCTCAACTCCGTCTACCAGGGCACCGCAAAGCGGGCCTGGAGCGTCATCGGCCAGGGCAGCCCGCAGTTCTACGACCCCTCGCTGGAGAAGACCTTCGGCAACAACCCCACGCGGGCCAACCAGCTGCTCGACGAGGCGGGCTGGAAGGAGCGCGACGCCGAGGGCTTCCGGGTCAAGGACGGCAAGAGGTTGACGGTGCGCACCGTCAACGCCGCGCCGTTCGTCCGCGACCGCCGCGACATCCTCGCCCAGGCCGTCCAGGCGGCCGTCAAGCAGAGCGCGGGAATCGACTTCCAGGTCAAGATCGTGGACCAGGGCACCGCGCAGAAGGCCATCGACGAGAACGAGTACGAGATCTTCGAGAACTCGCGCGGCGACACCGACGCCGGAGCGGCGCTCAACCTGATCCTGGCGAAGGGCGCCGCGATCAACCGCACGAAGTTCGAGAGCGCCGAGCTGGACAAGCTGCTCGCCGACGCCTCGGCCACCACCGATCTCGCCAAGCGCAAGGAGCTCTACGCGAAGGTGCAGAAGATCGTCGTCACCGACGAGGTGATCCTGCTCCCGGTCTACGTGCCCGCCGACCAGATCGCCTACGGCGCCGGGGTCACCGGGATCACCTTCGAGCCGGTCTCCGGCACTCCCAACAGTGCTTACGACGTCCGGATAGGGACGTGAGCACTCTCACACTCACCCGGCGGCGGGGGCTGGCCGCCGCCGGGTGGCTCGGCCCGGTGGTCCGGCGGCTCGGAGCGGGCGTCGCCGTGCTCTGGGCCGCCGCCACCGCGGCCTACCTCGCGTTGATGCTCGTCCCCGGCGACACGGTCGACGTGCTCATCGGCGACGGCCTCGACACCCCCGAGCGGCGGGCGCAGATCATCGCCGAGTGGGGGCTGGACCGCTCCCCGCTCCAGCAGTACGGCGACTATCTGCTCCGCCTGCTCCAGGGAGACCTGGGCCACTCCTACATCCTGCAGCGCGGCGTCGGCGAGATCCTGTCCTCCCAGATCCTGCCGACGATCCAGCTCGCGCTCACCGCCGCGCTCTTCGGGGTCGTCCTGGCCCTGGTGCTCGCCCTGACCACCGCCGGGCGCCGCTCCTGGCTCGGCGGGCTGGCCGGGCTGTGGGAACTGGTCGTCGTCTCGGTCCCGCCGTTCCTCATCGGCATCCTGCTGCTCGCCGTCTTCTCCTTCACGCTCGGCTGGTTCCCCGTCTCCGGGGACAGGGGACTCGTCTCCCTCGTCCTGCCGGGGCTCGCGCTCGGGCTGCAGATCGCCGGAGTGCTCGGCCAGGTGCTCCGCGAGGGCCTGGAACGGGCGCTGGAGGAGCCGTTCGCGGTGACCGCCCGCTCGCGCGGCATCACCGAGTGGCGGCTCGTCGCCCGGCACGCGCTGCGCCACGCCCTGCTCCCGGCCGTCACCCTCACCGGCTGGTTCACCGGCTACCTGCTCGGCGGCGCGATCATCGTGGAGGCCGTGTTCGGCCGTCCCGGGCTCGGCCAGGTCACCGTCGGCGCGGTGAACGGCAAGGACATGCCCCTGGTGATGGCGGTCGTGCTGATCTCCGCCCTCGCCTACGTGACGGTCAGCACGATCGTCGACCTCGCCTACCTCGCGATCGACCCCCGACTGAGGAGAAGCCGATGACGACGGTCACGGAGGTCTCCGGTGTCGCGGCAGCCGTCCCGGCCCAGGCCGGGCGCCGCCACGGTTTCAGCGCGCCCCTGGTCGTGCCGCTGCTGTTCCTGGTGGTCGCCGCGGTCGCGGCCGTGGCGCCCGGCCTGCTGACCGGTGTCGACCCGCTGGCCGCCGACCCGCTGCACGCCCTCGCGGGGCCGAGCGCCGAGCACTGGTTCGGTACCGACCACCTCGGCCGCGACGTGCTGTCGCGCATCGTCCACGGCGCCGGGCACTCGCTGAGCATCGGCGCCGCCGCCGTCCTGCTCGCCGCCGGGGCCGGTACCCTGCTGGGCGTCCTGGCCGGGCTGTCCCCGCGCTACGTCGACGAGCTGCTCAGCCGCCTGTTCGACGTCCTGGCGACCTTCCCCGAACTGCTGCTCGCCCTGCTGGTCATCGCCATCACCGGTCCCGGCACCGGCAACGTGATCCTCGCGATCGGCATCGCGCAGATCCCCAACTACGCTCGCGTGATCCGCGCCCAGACGTTCGTGGTGCGCCGCTCCGGCTACGTCGAGCAGGCGGTCACCTTCGGCCTGGCCAGGCCGGTGCTGGTCGCCCGCCACGTGCTGCCCAACGTGCTGGGCCCCCTGCCGGTGCTCGCCACGATCGGCATGGGCACCGCCATCATCGCCACTTCCGGGCTCAGCTTCCTCGGCATGGGCCCGCAGCCGCCCAGCCCGGAGTGGGGCTCGATGCTGTCGGAGGCCCGCAACTACCTGCGCGTCGCCTGGTGGAGCGTGCTCTTCCCCGGGCTCTCCGTCACCCTGACCGTCATCAGCCTGACGCTCGTCGGGCGCCGCCTGCAGCGTCGTTTCGAGGGGAGAAACCGATGAGCCTCATCGATGTCGAGGACCTGCGGGTCGGTTTCCCCCGGGCCGGGGTGCGGGCAGTGCGGGGGGTGAGCCTGTCGATCGAGGCGGGCGAGTGCGTGGCGATCGTCGGGGAGTCCGGCTCCGGCAAGAGCGTCACGGCCAGGACCCTGGTCGGGCTGACCGGTCCCGGCGCCGAGGTCACGGCCTCCCGGTTCGCCGTGAACGGCAAGGACGCGCTCAGGTTCGGCGCCCGAGACTGGCGGCGGCTGCGCGGCAGGTTCGCGGGGCTGGTGCTCCAGGACGCGCTGACCTCGCTCGACCCGCTCCGTACCGTCGGCGACGAGATCGCCGAGGTGCTCGCCACCCACGACGTCGTACCCCGCGCGGCCCGGAAGGAGAGGGTGATCGAGCTGCTGGAGGCGGTCGGGGTGCCGGAACCGGAGGTGCGGGCCCGGCAGTACGCCCACCAGCTGTCCGGGGGACTGCGCCAGCGCGCCCTGATCGCCTCCGCCATCGCCGCGGGTCCGCCCCTGATCATCGCCGACGAGCCGACGACCGCCCTCGACGTCACCGTGCAGGCCCAGATCCTGCGCCTGCTCGCCGCCCGCAAGGCGGAGGGCACCGCACTGCTCATGATCAGCCACGACCTCGCCGTGGTCTCCGCCATCGCCGACCGCGTACTGGTCATGAAGGACGGGGTGATCGTCGAGGAGGGGCCGACGGGACGCGTGCTGTCCGCGCCCCGGCACGACTACACCAGGCTGCTGCTCGCCGCCGTCCCCTCCGCCGCCTCGCGCGGCACCCGCCTGTCCGCCATCGCCGCCGGAGGAATCGCGCTGCGCACCCCGCTGCCGGAGCGGACCGTGGACCACGCCGCGCCGATCCTGGAGGTCTCGGGGTTGTCGGCCGCGTACGGCTCGCGCACGGTGGTCGACGACGTGTCCTTCGAGGTCTATCCCGGCGAGACGCTCGGCATCGTGGGAGAGTCCGGTTCGGGGAAGACCACGGTCGCCCGGCTCGTCCTCGGACTGCTCGAACCCGCCTCAGGGAAGGTCCGGCTGGGAGGCGAGCCCTGGTCGGGAATCCGCGAGCGAGCGCGGCGTTCCCGCAGGTCCCGCATCCAGGTGATCTCCCAGAACCCGCTCGACTCCTTCGACCCCCGCTACACGGTGGGCCGCCTGGTCGCGGAACCCCTCCGCGGCATGTCCTTCGAGAGCGGATCCTCGCGCGGTGTTCCCCTCGGGAGCGGATCCTCGGGTGGCGCCCCCTTCGGGAGCGGATCGCGTCGGGGAGCCTCCCCGGGGAATGGTTCCCTTCTCGACTTCCTCCGTGCCTCCCTTGGCGGGACCGTTCCCCCCGCGGCGGGCCCCTCGGGTCCGCCGGATTCGCAGGGTTCGCCGGGCGACTTCCTGAGGGAGAGGAACCTCGCGGCGGACGAGCTCTCCCGCGGGCACTCAAGCTCGTGGAGGAAGGACCGGGTGACCGAACTGCTGGACCGGGTCGGCCTCCCGGCGGACGTCGCCAGCCGGCACCCCCGGCGCCTGTCCGGCGGCCAGCGCCAGCGGGTGGCCATCGCCAGGGCCCTCGCCACCCGCCCCGACGTGCTCGTCTGTGACGAGCCGGTCTCCGCGCTGGACGTGTCGATCCAGGCCCAGGTGCTCGACCTGCTCGCGGAGATCCAGGCCGCCGACGGGACCGCGCTGATCTTCATCTCCCACGACCTCGGGGTGGTCCACCACATCGCCGACCGGGTGCTGGTCATGCGCGGGGGGCGCGTCGTGGAGGAGGGACACGTGGATGAGGTGTTCTTCCTGCCCCGGCACGACTACACCCGCGAGTTGCTCGGCGCGGTGCCCAAACTGGTGTCGGCCGAGCCCTGACGGAGGCCGCGGATATCGGGCAGGACCAGCACCCCCAGGCAGGAGACCGCCAGCAGCGCCGCCGCCCCGTACAGGGTGGGGGCCGTGCCCACCGCGCCGGCCAGCGGTCCGGCCAGGGCCATGCCGAGGGGGGTCAGCCCGAGGGAGAGCAGCCAGTCGTACGCGGACACCCGTGAGATCGCCTCGGCCGGGATGTGCTCCTGCACGGCGGTCTCCCACAGGGGTGCCATGAACGCCAGGCCGCCGGTCATCAGCCCGTAGGCCGCCGCGACGATCAGCGCGGGTGCCCCGGCGGCGAGCAGGGCCAGGGGCAGCGCCCCGAGCGCGAGCGCGATGTTCGCCGCGACCAGGGGCTTTCGCGGTCTCACCCGCAGTGCCAGCAGCGCGCCGCACAGGGCGCCGACCGTGCCGCCCTGCACGATCGTGCCCCAGGCGAGCTCGCCGCCGAGACCGGTGACGGCGATCACGGGCCCGATCGTGATCAGGGCGCAGCGGCTGAGGTTCCACAGGGAGTGGCCGACGAGGTTCGTCCAGTACCACCGGTGGCGGCGCAGCTGCGCCCAGCCCTCGGCCAGCTGCCTGGCGAACCGCTCGCGCGGCGCGGGCGGGATCGGCGCGAGCCGGAGCCGGCCCAGCAGCACCGCGCTGGCCGCGAACGTCACGGCGTCCAGGAGCAGCGCCCAGCCGGGGCCGGCCGTCAGGGCGAGGGCGGTGGCGATCCCCGGGCCGAGCAGCATGGACCCGCGCTGGGCGATCGCCATGAGCGCGTTGGCCCGGGGGAGGTGCTCCGCCGCCACGGTGGCGGGCACCAGGCCTGTCGTGGCGGGCAGGAAGAACGCGGAACCGGCCCCCGAGACGGCGGCCAGCGCCGCCAGGTGGACGATGTCGACCGTACCGGTGATCAGCTCGAAGCCCATGACGGCGTGGGCGAGCCCGCGCACGATGTCCGCGCCCATCATCACGCGACGGCGCGGAAGCCGGTCGGCCCAGACGCCGCCGGGCAGCATCAGCGCCACCGTGGCGATCGACTGGGCGGCCAGGACCACTCCGAGGTCGGTGGCCGAACCCGTGGTGGTGACGATCGCCAGCGCGAGGGCCACGGCGGTGACGGAGTCGCCGATGTACGACAGGGCCTGGCCGGCCCACAGCAGGCGGAAGCGGGGGTCTCGTAAGGGGGCCCAGGGGCCACGCGAAAGGGTCGTGGAAGGGGGCATGGAAGAGAAATTACTACGAAACCATAATTTATGCATCCATATTAAAGATGGCTCGCCGGAAGGCGGCGTTACCCTGTGGGCATGCCAGAGCCTGACTCCATCGATCGGCACATCGCGCACTGGTCCCGGGAGCTGTCCGACCTCGACCCGCAGATCGAGGGGATCGTCACGCGCATGCAGATGCTCGTGCGGCTGCTCAAACGGAACAGGGACGCCTGGCTGACCGCCGGGGGGCTCAAGACCTGGGAGTTCGAGGTCCTCCACCACCTGGTCGCGGCCGGGCCGCCCTACCGGGCGACCCCTTCGCTGCTGGCCGGGTGGCTCGACACCCACCCGGCCACGCTGACCAACCGGCTCGACCGGCTGGAACAGGCCGGATACGTCGACCGCGTGCACGACCCCGGCGACCGCCGCCGCCTGCTCGTCGCGCTGACCCCCGCCGGGCGCACCGTCTGGCAGGAGCGCATGGACCAGGGCGACCTCTCGGAACGGGCACTGCTCGGCCCGCTCGGTCCCGGTGACCGCGAGGTCCTCGACGAGCTCCTGCGCCGGATGGTTCTCGCGGTGGAGCGGGACGGCCCGCCGCTGATGCCCGACTGGCCGTCGGCCTCTGCTCTGGATTCGGCTTCGGGTTCGGATTCGGCTTCGGACGCGGGCCCGGGCGCGGGTTCGGGCTCGGGTTCGGCTTCGGACGCGGGTTCGGGTTCGGATGCGGGTTTGGACGCGGGTCCGGATGCGGGCGCGGGTCGGGACGCGGGCACAGGCTCGGGGGTGATCCCGGAATCGGGCCGGTCGGTCAGGTGATCCCGCGCGCCGGGGCGGGGACGGTCAGAGCAGCCGGCGGGCTCCCGCGGCCGGGGTCGCCGGGTAGATCTCCGGTGCGGCCCAGCCGCGCTCGGCATAGGCCCCGGTCACCGACTCCCGTACGGACTCCACCCGATCGTCGGTGACCAGCGCGATCGCCGAGCCGCCGAACCCGCCGCCGGTCATCCGCGCCCCTCGCGCCCCGCCCCTGACCGCGGACTCCACGGCCACGTCCAGCTCGGCGCAGGACACCTCGAACTGGTCGCGCAGCGACAGGTGGGAGGCGTTCAGCAGTGCCCCGATCTCCCGTACCGCCCCGGCTCGCAGCAGCCCGATCACCGCCTCGACCCGGTGATTCTCCGTCACCACGTGCTGGGTGCGTCTGCGCTCGTCGCCGCTCAGCTTCGCGAGGGCGCCCGCCAGGTCCGTGACGTCACGCAGCGAGTCGACGCCCAGACGCTTGGCGGCGTTCTCGCAGTCCCTGCGGCGGCGGGCGTACTGCCCGTCGGCGAGCTCGTGGTGCACCCCGGTGTTGATGATCAGCAGCTGCAGGCCGTGACTCGCCAGGTCGAACGGGATGCTCCTGGTCCCGAGGCTCCGGCAGTCCATGAACAGCGCCTTCCCCTCCTCACCGAGGGCGGAGGCGGCCTGGTCCATGATCCCGCACGGCATGCCCACGAAGTCGTTCTCGGCCTTCTGCGCGGCGAGGGCGATCTCCATCCTGGTCAGGCCGAGGCCGTACAGCTCGTTCAGCGCCGTACCGACGACCACCTCCAGCGCCGCGCTCGACGACAGTCCCGCCCCCTGGGGCACGTCCCCGTCGATCACCACATCCGCGCCGCCGGGGCGTCCCCGCTCCAGCCCCGCCTCGCGGAGCACCCAGAACACCCCGGTCGCGTAGCGGGCCCAGCCCTCGGCCTCGTCGAGCGTCACCAGCGTCACCGGCTCCCCCGCCTGCAGGGACCGCAGCCTGATCACCCCGTCCTCGCGCGGCGACACCGCCGCGGTCACCCCCCACGGCAGCGCGAACATGCTCCCCGATCAGGTTGACCCGCCCCGGAGCGTGCCATACCCCGGCAGGCTCCGCGCCGTACGAGTCCCTGAAAGCTTCAACAACGCGCATGATCCAACACTCCTCAACAAGGTTCACCAGTAGGGTAGCGATTCCGCCGGAGCCCGGTCCCGTGCCCGGTCTCGCCGAAGGTCACATCTTGAACCCGTCCCGCCCGGCAGGTGTGCGAACAGTGCCTACGTTTGGTTGAATGCCGCGTACGGTGTGCACGAGGGGCGGTAGCTCAGCCGGTTAGAGCAGGGGACTCATAATCCCTGGGTCGCGGGTTCGAGTCCCGCCCGCCCTACCCTCCGCGATCAGGGCGAGAGTGCCTCTGGTCTACGTTTTCATGGCCTGAGACGATCTTCTCCCGGCGGTGAAGCCGTCCAGGTCGATGGGCGCCGGTCGGCTGGCGCGGTCGCGGATCATGCTGCCTGTGCCGGCGCCTCCGTGGATGAATTCCCGCGGGAGTATGAGTTCCGGCTCTGTGCAGGCCGCGCGCGGTTCCGTGTATTTTTTGCCGAGTTTCTTGGCCCGCTGCCGACGGTCACGGCCACCATGGAACTCACAGGATGAAACACCTTTCGAGGAACGTTGACCTCGCCGGTGTCGTTCTGATTTCTGTGTAAGGACCTGGATCAGTACGCGGGCCGACGCTTTATGTAATTACCGCGACATTTGGATTTTCCGTCGTGCGTGGCCGTGTTTGGATTGCCGCGGCCAAAGATTGAATCAGCGCCCTTTGGGTGACTTCTATTCGGAAGTGGATGCCGGGGTGTCCGTGAGCACGCCGCTGCCATCTGGCTGTGGTTCCACTCTCCATTGCCGTGGCCATGTGTGATGCAGAGTCGGGTTTGATACTTTGGTTTCATCGAGTCGAACATCTCCATCGAAGGTCGCCCCGCCGAACCAGGCGGTTTTACGAAAGCTCGCCCTGCCGAACGAGGTGGCTGCTCGGAAGGTGGCCCCGCGAAACTCGGCGTCTCCCGCAAACACCACTTCGCCGAACTGTGCGGTCCCGCCGAACGAGGCTCCGCCGAAACGAGCGTTTCCGGTGAATAGCCCCTTGTCGAAATGGGCGTTACCACTGAAGGTCGCGCCGTCGAACCATGCGGTTTTGTCGAAGGTCACCTTGCGGAAGCGGGTGTCTTCAAGGAAGGCCGCCTCGCGGAACCGGGCGTTTCCGGCGAAGGTCGATCCATCGAAATGGGCGGTTTTGTGGAAGGTAGCCTGACCGAATTGAACGTCTGCGTCGAAGGTCGCCTTGTCGAACCAGGCGTTACCGCTGAAGGTCGCATCGTCGAGCCAGCAGTTCTTGCTGAAGGTCGCCCCGTCGAACAGGGCGTTTCCGCTGAAGGTCACATTGCGGAATGCGGCGTCTCCCGCGAAGTCTCCTTTTTCGAAGACGGCGTCCTCGGCGAAGGTCGCCATGGTGAAACGGGCTTCCCTGTGGAAGGCCGCCCCTTGAAAGCTCGTCTTCCCGCCGAACGTCGCCTTGTCGAACCAGGCGTTCTCCGGAAAGATCGCTTCGGCGAACCCGGCGTCCTTGGTGAAGATCGTTCCACCGAACCTGGCGCCGCCACCGAGTCGTGCCCTGTTGAACGAGGCCTCCTCGCGGAAGGCCGCACGGTCGAACCAGGTGGTCCCCACGATGGTCACTCCTTCGAACACGGCCTTGCCGTGGAAGGTGGCCTGGTCGAAGAACGCCTCACCGTGGAAGGCGGCCTGGTCGAAGATCGTTTCGCCGTGAAAGACGACCCTGGTGAACTGGGCGCGGGAGGTGCGGCAGGAGTGGAAGTCGAAGTCGATCAGGGTGGCGCCCGTCAGGTCGATGCGGATGTCCTCCCACGCCCGCCCGTCAGCGGCGATGATCCCTCGTTGATCAGTGATCCGTTCCTCACGTAGGTGGTCGGCCAGGATTTCCTGAGCGGCGCGCCGAACCTGCCGTTCCCCCTCCCCGTCGGGTTGCGCGATGGCATCACCGCTGCCCGTAGTGGAGGCGACGGTGTGCGGCCCGTGTTCGTGAACCTGCCCGGGGCCGACGGTTTCGGGGAAGGAATATGGCATGCGCAGGTAGGCGCAGATGACGTTGACGATGGTCGGCCGATGGTTCGGGTTGTCCTGAGCGAGGCGCTCCAGTGCGTAAAGGCCCCCCAGCCGTACCGCGGCCTTGTCGCTGCCCAGCTGCTCGACGGCTTTGGTGTACAACTCGGTGACGCGGCGTTCGGTGGCGTCGTGAGCGGTGATGAGAGTGGACATCTCCTGGTGATGCTGGCGACGAAAGGCCAGCATCAGCGTGATGGCGGCACCGACTCCCGCGCCGGCCGCCAGTGCGCTTTGAACAGCCCCCTGCCGCGCGGTCACGTGCTCGACTGCCGTCAGCGCGGCAGGAAGGCCGCTCAGCAACCACCAGGCCACCCCGCCGATGGTGCCGGCGACCACGACGGCGGCCGGGACGATCCACCATCTCGGGGCCCGGGGCGGTCGCAGCACGGGTGGCGCATTCCGTGAAACGGGCGCCCGCGGAACAGCCGAGCGGCGATGCCCCGCGAACAGACGCATACCGTTTTATCGGGTGGGCGTCATGCGGACGTTTCCGCAACACGTCAATCGTTACCGGCTCGCAGCCCACCGCGGCCCACCGCAGCCTCCTGTGTCTCACCGGACAGCGTTCATCGGCCGGTTCTCACGGGTGGCGGTGCCGGGCCGCCGGCATCGGTGACGAGCCACCGCGTCAGGGTGTCGATCAGACCTGGGCGACCCGCGCCCGGCGGCGCCGCTTCCAGGCCAGGGTCGCGGCCTGGATGACGAAGAAGGCGCCACCGGCCGCCGTGTACATGATCAGCGCGGTCAGGTCGGGGGCGTCGCCGACGGCGACGGGCAGGTAGGTGATGCCGGCGATGACCGAGAGGGCGCCGGCGATGAGCATCGGCCACTGAAGGCCGAGCTCGGGGCCGCGGCGGCGGATGGCCACGGTCAGCTGGGCGGCACCGGAGACGATGGCCCAGAGGCCGAACACGAACAGCACCGCGCCGATGCCGCCGATGGCGGCGAGGCCGAGACCGACGGCGGTCAGGGCGCTGAGCGCCGTGTTGAACACCTGCAGCTTGCGGGCCGGGGTTCCGGGATCCTCACGGACGTCGAACAGCGAGGCGACGACGTCGATGATCGGGTACGCGATGAGCAGGATCACCGAGGTGGCCGTCAACGAGGTGTGGACGGCGGCGAAACCGGCTGACCAGGCGATCGCGACGAGGCCACGGACGAGATAGATGCGAAGGAGGGGCGACATCGGGGGTTTCCGCTTTCTTTCCGGTTTTCCGGCTTTCCGGGGTACGGGAGCCACTCTGACCACCCGTACCGGCCGACCGCCCCCGGGAGAGACCCTGGGCGGGACACTGGTCCCCGCCCCCAGGCTCACCAGGCACCCTCCCAGGGGGAGGACCAGGGACTCGCCCGGGGGCGATCGGGTCCCCGCCGGGTCGAGCATCCGGGAATGCAGAGTTTCGACGTGGTGGTGATCGGCGCCGGTCCTGGCGGCGAGGTGGTGGCCGGGCGGCTCGCCGAGGCCGGTCTGGACGTGGCGATCGTGGAGGCCGACAAGGTCGGCGGGGAGTGCTCCTACTACGCGTGCATGCCGTCGAAGGCGCTGCTGCGCCCCGGCGAGCTGCTCGCCGAGGCGCGCCGGGTGCCAGGGGCCGCCGAGGCGGTGACCGGCCCGCTCGACGTTCCGGCGGTGCTGCGCCGCAGGGACGAGCTGATCGGCGGCCTGGATGACAGCGGCCAGGTGCCGTGGCTCAAGGAGCGTGGGATCACGCTGGTCCGGGGCTGGGGCCGGCTGGCCGGGGAGAAGCGGGTCGCGGTGGGCGACGAGATCCTCGAGGCGCGCCGTGCGGTGATCCTGGCCGGGGGTACCCGGGCCGCGTTGGTCGACATCGACGGGCTGGCGGACGCGAAGCCGTGGACCAACCGGGAGGCGACGACGTCCCAGGAGATTCCCGGATCGTTGATCGTGATCGGCGGCGGGGTGGTCGGCGTCGAGATGAGCCAGGCGTACGCGTCGCTCGGATCCCGCGTCACCCTGGTCGAGGGCGACCGGGGACTGCTGCCGCGCGAGGAGGATTTCGTCCGCGCCGAGGTCGGTGAGTCGCTCGCCGAGCAGGGCGTGGACATCCGCGCCGGGCAGCGGGCGACGGCCGTACGGCGCGACGGCGACGACGGCGGCAAGGTGACGGTGACCCTCACCGACGGCGGCACGGTGATCGGCGACGAGGTGCTGGTCGCCGCGGGCCGCGCGCCGCAGGCCGCCGACCTGGGCCTGGAGACCGTCGGCGCCAGGACCGACGGCTTCGTCGCGGTCGACGAGCACATGCGGGTGCCCGGACTGGACTGGCTCTACGTGGTCGGCGACCTCAATGGGCGGGCGCTGTTCACGCATATGGCGAAGTACCAGGCGGCCATCGCGGCCGGGAACATCCTGGGCCGGGACATGACGGCCGAGCACGTCGCCGACGGCGCCAACTCACCCCGGGTGATCTTCACCGAGCCCCAGGTCGCGGCCGTCGGGCACACCACGGCCAGCGCGGCGGCGGCGGGTCTGAAGGTCCGGGTGATCGACGTGCCCACCGACGGCAACGCCGGCGGTGCCTTCTCCGGCGGCGCCCGCGGCACCAGCCGGTTCCTGATCGACGAGGACAACGACGTGCTGGTCGGCGTGACCATCACCGGAACCGCTGTCGCCGACTTCCTGCAGGCGGCCACCATCGCGATCGTCGGCGAGGTGCCGGTCCGCCGGCTGCGGCACGCCATCCCGGCATTCCCCACCCGCAGCGAGATCTGGCTCTACCTGTTCAACGCGCTCGGTATCTGAGGTTCGACGCACTCGGTGTCCGAGGCGCCGGTACGCCACCGATCCGGCCACGGCGGCCGGATCGAACGTCCGGCCTCGGGAAAAGGGCCTCGCGCCGGCGGCGCGAGGGACGTCCATGTGCATGAGGGACGTCCGTGCGTAATGAGGGACGTACATGTGCACAAGGGGCCTCTGTGTGGACAAGGGACGTCTGCGTGTACGAGGGACGTCCGTGTGTGTCGTCATACCCGTAACGGGTTTGCCGACCGCTCTGAGCAGCGGCGACGGCCATCGTCGGCGAGTGCCGATCATCGCGGTCCCAGGAACGCCGGCACGGGGTTTCGGCACGTCACGACGTCCGGCCCCTCGTCCGCTGGGGGACGGGAGTGTTGTAACCTCCCCGGCGAGAGGGGTGACGTGCCGATCAACACCAAGATTTCCGTGCTGCGGGGGCGGCGACGCGAGCAGGAGGCGCTCGACCGGCTGCTGCGTGACGTCCGCGCCGGGCAGAGCCGAGTGCTGGTGCTGCGCGGCGAGGCCGGAGTGGGCAAGACCGCCCTGCTGGACTACCTGGCCGAGGCCGCGTCGGCCGGCCAGGTGACCCGTGCGGCCGGGGTGGAGCCGGAGACCGAGATCGCCTATTCCGCGCTCCAGCAACTCTGCGCGCCGCTGCTGTGCCATCTCGATCGGCTGCCCGGGCCGCAGCGGGACGCGCTCGCCACCGGATTCGGCCTCAGCGCCGGCGACCCGCCGGATTCGTTGCTCGTCGGGCTCGCCGTGCTCGGGCTGTTCGCCGAGGCCGCGTCGGAGCGGCCGCTGGTCTGCGCCGTGGACGACGTGCAGTGGATGGACCGGATGTCGGAGGTGATCCTCACCTTCGTCGCCCGGCGGCTGGACTCCGAGTCGGTCGCCCTGATCTTCGCGGCGCGCAGCCCCGGCGACGAACGGATCCTCGAAGGGCTGCCGGAGCTGCGCGTCGAGGGGTTGCCGGACGCGGACGCGCGGGCGCTGCTGGACTCCGTGCTGCCCGGGCCGGTGGATGCCCGGGTGCGTGACCGGATCGTCGCCGAGACGCGCGGCAACCCGCTGGCCCTGCTCGAACTGCCGCGCGATCTCACCCCCGCGGAACTGGCGTTCGGGTTCGGCGGGCACAGCGCGACGCCGCTGGTGAGCCGGGTCGAGGAGGGCTTCCAGCGGCGCATCGCCGCGTTGCCGGTGGACACCCGCACGCTGCTGCTCACCGCCGCCGTCGAACCGGTCGGCGATGTGCCACTGCTGTGGCGCGCGCTGGAGCGGCTGGGGGTCGGGACGGACGCCGCCGCGCCCGCGGCGGTCGCGGGCCTGATCGAACTCGGCACCCGGGTCCGGTTCCGGCATCCGCTGGTCCGCTCGGCCAGCCGGCGCTCCGCCGAGCCCACCGAACTGCGCGCGGTGCACCGGGCGCTCGCCGAGGTGACCGATCCCGGGCGGGAGCCCGACCGCCGCGCCTGGCATCGGGCGCACGCCGCGCTGGGGCCGGACGAGGAGGTCGCCGCCGAGCTGGAGCAGTCGGCCGACCGGGCGATGGCCCGTGGCGGCCGGGTGGCGGCCGCGGCGTTCCTGGAGCGCGCGGCGGAGCTCACCCCCGATTCGGCGAAGCGCGCCGGACGCACCCTGGCCGCCGCGGTGGCCCGATTCGCCGCCGGGGCCCTCGCCGAGGTGCCGGACCTGCTGGCCGCCGCCGAACTCGGCCCGCTCGACCCGGTGCAGCGGGCCGGAGTGGAACGGCTACGCGCCCAGGTCGCGTTCGCGCTCAACGCCGGCCGGGCGGCCGGGCCGCCGCTGCTCGCGGCCGCACGCCGCCTGGAGGCGCTGGATCCCGCCGCGGCCAGGAAGACCTATCTGGCGGCGATCGGCGCGGCCGTGAACGCGGGGCGGTTCGGCGGCGACGACCTGCGCCGGGCGGCCGAGGCCGCCCGCGACGTTCCCTCGGGCGAGGAGCCGGCCGGACTGCTCCTCGCGGGTCTGACGACGTGGATCCTGGAGGGGCACGCGGCGGCGGTGCCGCCGTTCATCCGTGCCCTGGCCGCGGTCACCCCGGACAACGATCTGGACCTGGTCTGGCTGATCGGGATGGTCATGCACGAGGTCTGGGACGACGTGGCGTTTCTCACCACGACCGAGCAGGTCGTCGGCTACGCCCGCGAGACCGGCGCGCTGTCCCTCCTGCCGGGTGCGCTGACCTTCCGCGCCACCGCGCTGATCTACGCCGGTCGCTTCGCCGACGCGTCGGACCTGCTCGACGAGGCCGAGGCCCTCGGGAACGCCACCGGCTCGTTCCCGCACCCGGCCACCGCGGTCATCCTGGCCGCGCATCGCGGACGCGAGGAGCAGGCGCTGGAACTCAACAGGGCCCTGGTCGGGAATGCCGAGGCGGGTGGCCTGGGGTGGTTGCTCGCCGTCGCCGGATACAGCAGAGCGGTGCTGTTCAACGGGCTCGGCCGGTACCCGGCCGCGCTGGAGGCGGCCCTTGAGGCGGCCCGGCACGAAGACCTCGCCGTCCTGCAGTGGACGCTCGGGGAGCTGGTCGAAGCCGCCGTACGCACCGGGGCGGACTCCGTCGCGGCCGAGGCACGTGACCGCCTCGCCGCCCGGACGAGTGCCGTCGGCACGAACTGGGCGCGGGGCGCCCAGGCTCTCGCGGACGCGCTCGCGGGCCCGGCCGGGTCGGCCGAGGAGTGCTACCAAGAGGCGATCGAGCGGTTCGCCGCGACTCGGCTCGGCCTGCAGGCCGCCCGGGCTCGCCTGCTCTACGGTGAGTGGCTGCGGCGGGAGAACCGGCGGGCCGACGCCCGGACGCAGCTGCGGATCGCGTACGAGGCGTTCACAACGATCGGCGCGGAGGGTTTCGCCGAGCGGGCCGGCCGGGAACTGGCCGCCACCGGCGAGACGGTGCGCAAGCGGACCCTGGGCGTACGGGAGGAGCTCACCCCGCAGGAGGCGCAGATCGTGCGTCTGGCCGTGGCGGGACGCACCAATCCGGAGATCGGCGCCGTGCTGTTCCTCAGCCCGCGCACCGTCGAATGGCACCTGCGCAAGGTCTTCACCAAGCTCGGCGTCGGCTCCCGCCGCGAGCTGGCCTCGGCCCTGCGCGACAGGTGACCCCCAGGGTGTCACCCAGGGCCGTCCCCAGGGTGTCACCCTGGGGCGACCGTCCCGCTCCGCGCGCGATCGTGAACGCCAGATGCCGGACGGCATCGCCAAGATCGTGGAGGAGTGGGAACAGTGGTGGACTACCAGCTTGAGGTGATCGTGCTGCCGGTGGCCGACGTCGACCGGGCCAAGGAGTTCTACAACCGGATCGGTTTCCGCGAGGACATCGACTACGTCGACGGTCAGGACTTCCGGGTCGTGCACTTCACCCCGCCGGGCTCCCACTGCTCGATCGTCGTGGGTACGGGCATCGGCACCGCCGCGCCCGGATCGACGGAGAACGTGCACCTGATCGTGCGCGACATCGAGGAGGCCCGGGCCGACCTGGTCGGCCGCGGCGTCGAGGTCAGCGAGATCTTCCACGACGAGGGCGGTGTCTTCCACCACGCGGGCGACGAGAAGCGGGTTCCCGGCTTCTACCCCGGCCGCCCCTCGTACGGCTCGTTCGCCTCGTTCAGCGACCCCGACGGCAACGGCTTCCTGCTGCAGGAGGTCACCGAGCGCTTCCCCGGCCGCTGAAGCCGGGCCATGGACACGCGGGCCGGGTAACGGCCACGACAGGCGATGCGCCGGGCCCCCGCGGGGGCCCGGCGCATCGCCGTTGGCCGGCGGCAATCCCGGGCCGCCGCGTTGTACGGACAGGGTCAGGCGTTGACGCAGCGGTAGTTCGCGGCCGAGGCCGTGTCGCCGTGGCCGGTGTAGCGGGCCACCATCGGGTAGCGGCAGACGTCGCGCGTGACGGTCCCGCCGTCGGCGCCGGTGACTGAGGCGGCGAGGGTGGCCGGAGCCTGGCCCTTCTCCACCCAGTTGACCAGCGCGCCCAGGTCGTCGGTCGGGTACGGGCCGGTGCCGCCGACGCAGTGGTTCACGCCGGGCAGCAGGAACAGGCGGTAGAAGTCGTCGACCCGCTTGTTGCCGCCGAGGACCCGGTTGACCTGCTCGCGGTAGGCGACCGTGCCCTGGGTGGGCACCAGCTCGTCGTTCTGGCCGTGCCAGCTCAGCAGCTTGCCGCCGGCCTTCGCGAACGCGGACAGGTTCGGGTCGTCGGTGCCGATGACGTCGTTGAACTGCCGCTGCGAGGCGCGGAAGACCTGCGTGAACGACTCGTAGGTGAGCTTCGTGGTGTCGAACGACGGGTTCCGCGTCACGAAGTACTTGACCCAGCTGTCGGCGACGAAGAACGGCGCGCCGGGAGCGGCCAGGGCGGCGAGGCTCGCGCCCTTGTTCGGCCCGTACCAGAGCTTCTGGCCGGAGGAGGAGACCGGTCCGGCCCAGATCTTGCGCACCGCGTCGGCGGTGGCGCGGGAGATCGTGATCTCGGTGCCCTCGCAGACGATCTTGGCGCCGGTCAGCCGCCGGGCGTCCCAGTGGCACTTCCGCGGGTTGTCGATGATGCCGTCCTTGACCCCGTCGAGGGCGTCACAGGCCTTGACCGCGGCGGTGTTGAACGCCTCCAGCTCGCACGGGGTGGGCGCGACCTTCTCCTCGTTGAAGACGGCCTGCGACCAGAGCGTGGCGACCGCGAACCGGTCCCAGCTGACGGCCGGCGCCTTGGCCAGGATTCCGTCGAAGTCCGTCGGGTGATCCTGGGCCTCGGCGTACCCCTGGCGGCCGCCGGTCGAGCAGCCGTTCCAGTACGCGTAACTTACGGATCGGCCGTAGAACCTCTTCGCCACGTCCTTGCCGATGACGGCCATGTCGTGCAGCGAGCGGGAGGCGAAGTTCTTCAGCAGCGGGGTGTTGACCTTGCCGGCCGGGGTGAGCGCCCAGCCGCTGACGTCGAGCGGGTTCGCGCCGACACCGGCGTCGGTGGCCGCGGCGACGTAGCCGGCCTTCACCGCGCCGACCAGCGGAGCGCCGCTGAGGTCACCGGCGAGGTAGGCGCTGCCGCCGGTGGCCTGGAACCGTCCGGTCCACTTCTTCTTTTCCTGGGGCAGCGAGACCCTGATGGTGACGTGGTCGTTCGCGCCCGGGTGGCTCACCGTGACGGTGAAGTCACACCAGGCCGGCACGTCGGTGAGCGTCTCCTCCTTGGGGTGCAGTGGAGGAGCGGCGGGGAACGTGACGGTTCCGCCGGCGTTGGCGACCGCCTTCACCGACTCCACCTTGGTGCCGGAGGGAGCGGAGACGGGAACCGCGGCACAGCTCGTGGCGGCCACGGGGCCGCTGTCGCGGGAGACGGCGTCGGCGGCCGTCGGCACCAGCGCTGCCAACGCCGGTAGTGCCGCCACCATCAGGGCGATCAAGCGTCGTTTCATGCCCGACATGCTCACCTGGGACCCGCGTGTCTCACCCCAGGGCAACACCCTGGGGTGCACCCTGGCCGGGGACCGAGGAGAAGAGCGGCTGTGAGCCCGGTCACAACGGTGAACCATCGCCGCACATGACCTTCCTGTCCGGCGGCGCCTGATCCCCCCGGGCCCATCCGGCGGCCGCGGGACCCGGCCCACTCCCGCGGAATCCACGGGTGTGGTGCGAAACGCCGAAATGGTCGACAATCCGTGTGGGGGGTCACACGCCGACGCGATTCGATAGGGGCATCATGCACCTCGGCAGACGATCCTTGCCGGCCGTCCTTCTCACCCTCGGGGTCCTCACCCTGGCGTTGCTCACCGCCGCCCTGGCGATGATCGGCCCGGCCGGAGAGACGGCCCTGGCCGCCGTCCCTGACAGGGGCGCCGCGTACGCGGCCGTTCCGGCGGGGGCGGCCGAGGACACCGGGCCACCGACACGTCCCACCGGGCCGCGGCCCTGCCCGGTGCCGCTCGCCTCCACCCCGACCGGGTACGCCTCCATCTGCTGGAACCCCTCGACGGACGACACGGGGGTCGTCGGCTACGACCTGTACCGCCTGGAGGTCGGCGGCTTCGTGTTCGCCACCACCACGACCGGCACGATCGGCGGCTTCTCGGGCGAGCTGAACCGCTCGTACACGATGTACGTCGTGGCCAGGGACGCGGCGGGGAACATCAGCCCGCCCTCCACCCTGATCACGGTGTCCGCGACGGTCGGGACGCCCCCGACCGCCTCGCCGACCCCCCTGCCGGGCGACCGCGTGCCCCCGTCCAAGCCGGAAGGCCTGCGCGACGCCTGCCTGCAGGACTATCGGGGCGTCACGTTCTGCTGGCAGCCGTCGAGCGACAACGTGGCGGTGACGGCGTACGACGTCTACCGCGAGACCGCGACGGCCTACACCAAGGTCGGCACGATCGCCTCTCCCGGGTTCCCGAACTTCGCCGAACCCGGCCTGGTCATCGGGCAGCGCTACACCTACGTCGTGGTCGCCAGGGACGCGGCCGGCAACCTCAGCGCGCCGTCCGACCCGCTGTCCGCCCTGGCCAGGGGAGGTCTCCCCTCCCCGAGCCCGTCGCCGACGCCCGGCCCGTCGTGCACGGTGTCGTACCGCGCGACGACGTGGAGCTCGGGGCTGAACGCGGAGATCACCGTGCGCAACACCGGTACGACCGCGATCAACGGCTGGACGCTGACGATCGACTATCCGACGTCGGCCGTGCGCCTCGTCTCGGGCTGGTCCGCCGACTGGATCCAGGCCGGTTCACGGATCACCGGCACGAACAAGCCGTGGAACAAGGTCATCCCCGCCGGCTCCGCGACCCACGTCGGGTTCACCGCCTCGTACAGCGGCACCCTGCCCGCCCCGGTGCGTTTCGGCCTCAACGGAGGGACCTGCGCCGTCGGCTGACCGCCTCCGAGCGGTACCACCCGGTGGTGGTACCGCTCGGACGGCGGTTTCCCCCGAGACGTGCCGGCAGGGGTCAGGCGACCTTCGAGGAGGGAGCCTTCCAGGTGTCGCACGCGCCCGGACCCCTCGACCTGTGGCCCTGCCCGAACCATGGGGGCAGACATGACGCGGGGAGTGTCCGATCACTCATGGCCGGTCGTGACGTACCCCTGGGCCGGTGAGCCCGTGTCGGGTTTCAGCCTTCGGGGAGGGAGTACGTCACATCCGATTCGTCGCCCTCGGTCATGACGAAGCCGTGCCGCTCGTAGAAGCGGCGGGCGCCGGTGTTGACCCCGGGGGTGATGAGCGTCAGCCCGCCGGGCCGGACGCGCCTGGCGTGGGCGAGCAGGTCCGTTCCGATGCCGCGGTTCTGCGCGTACGGGGTGACGTAGAGGTGGCCGAGCTGGTCGATGCCGAGGGTCGCGAAGCCCACGATCCGGCCGTGGAGCTCGGCGACCCAGAGCTCGTGTTCGTAGCCGCACTCCAGGAAGCCTCCGATCCACCCGGGAAGTCCGACGTCGGGGTCGGACTCTCGCAGGTAGGGCTTGTCGGCGGAGGCGGCCAGGAAGATCTCGCGGACCGCGGGCGCGTCGTCGACCCACCCCCGGCGGATGAGGGGAAGCGCGTCGGGGAGAACAGGATCGGTCATCGTGGCCACCCATCGGGAACGGGGGGATGCCTTCGAGAGCTTTCGTGGGCGGCCGAGTCGTACCGCACGCGGGCTGGAGACGCGGTGCCGCGGGTCTTCGCCTCGATCGAGGTGGGTCTGGGCCGTTTCACGGTGTGGCGCCCAGGGCGTCGCGGGCGTCCATGAGGGCGAAGCCGAGCAGGTTCAGGCCCCGCCACGTGGCGGGGGAGGCGGCGCGTTCGTCGTCGGCGGTGAGCCCGATGCCCCAGATCCGGTCGACGGGGCTGGCCTCGACCAGGACGCGGGAGCGGGTGCCGAGCAGGAAGTCCTTCAGCTCGGGGTGCTCGCCGAACTTGGCGACGTTGCCGCGCACCACGATCTCGTAGCGATGCTCGTCCCACACGGCCTCGTCGAAGCCGCGGACCTCACGGCCGAGTTTCTTGGCCTCGCCGGGGTGCGAGGCGGCGAGGATCCGCGCGGCGGTCTCGCCGTCGCCGAACAGCCACGCCTTGTGAGCCATCATGTAGTGCTCGGCCGACCGGAAGTCGTGCCCCTCCGAGGTGAAGGTGACCTCCCACCACTGGCTGAGGCATCCGGCGCCGACGACGCCGTCACGCGGCGGCCGGTGGCCCCAGAAGAACAGGTAACGCAACCGCTCGCCGTCTCGCTCGGCGGCGACGGCCTCGGCGACCGAGCGGGGTGCTCTGATGAGATCGGACACCGGTACACCGTGCCACGGGCGGCCGTCGGACGGCCACCGGGTTACCGGACCGGCCCGGCGGGAACCACGGCGCCCGTCATGGGTGGTCGAGGGAGGGCGCGAAGGAGACGGGGCCGCCGGGGGTGTGGACGGTCACCCTCCCCTCCGAGAGAGTGACCTCCGGGTCTCCGGTGCCCGGGACGACCAGGGTCAGCAGGGAGGCGGCGGGGGGAGAGAGCACCGTCGCCGTCTCCGCCTTTCTGAGGTAACCGGTCGAGATCGCGCAGGCCCGCACCTCCTGGCCGCCGATCGGCCGGCCGGAGGGCATCGCGAGTTGCAGCAGCGTCGCCCGCCAGCTCCCGTCGGCCAGCACCACCCTGCCGCCGTGGTTGGAGACCACCCTGAGCGACGGGCCGAGGTGCCACAGGTTGCGCAGCGCCGCCCCGGCCGGGACCGTGTCCAGGACGGCCATCAGATCGGCACCGTGGCAGACCAGGACCGAGCGCGTGCGGCTGACGCCGTACGCGTCGTCGGTGAGCGTGTAGGACTGGCGGGTGCGGCCCATGGACGAACTCGCGAGGCGTGTCGCCGTACCCTCGCGGAAGGCGGCGCCCACGACGACGGGAACGTTGTGCGCCTCGGGGGAGGCCGTCCACTCCCGGTAGGCCGTTCTCTCGTAGGAGTGGAAGCCCGCCTCCACCAGGATGTCCCGGCCATGGGCGTGATAGGTGACGCCCAGATGGTCCTCGTGGCCGTGCAGGCGGCGCCCGGGGCCGAACCTGATCGAGTAGTAGGCGGATTCCGGGTCGTCCCACGCCGTCCTGCCGAAGACGTAGCCGCCGTCGAACACCTTCACCGTGCTCTCCCCGTGCGGGAAACCCCCGGGACGCGTGTCGGCCGGGCTGTCGCCGATCGGCACCAGGCGGCCGTCGGGCTGGGTGGCGTGGCTGACGTACGCCTCCAGCGACGTCCGCCGCGCCGCGAGGCCCGCGGGGATCTCGGCCCCGCACCTTTCGATCGCCGCCATGGCCGTCCCCAGACGCCGGTGAACGTAGGCGCCGTATCTCGGGGCCTGCTCGTGCAGCGCCCCCTGCGTGTCGATGGAGACTTCCGCCGACTCGGCCATCCGCCGGATGGCCAGGTCCTTCCATCGTTCCCGCCGGAGACGGCAGCCGATCGCCAGCAGCGCGATGTCCTGGTCCAGGCCGTGGTTGTGGCCCTGACGGTAGAGCGCGGGGTCGGACAGGATCCCGGCGTGCTCGACCAGGCTGTCGGACAGCCAGGTGGCACGCACGTACGCGCTGAGACAGACCAGGGCCGGTGCGCGCAGCGCGACCGGATGCTCGGCCCAGGCCCAGGGGCTGACACCGGTCCCGCCGCGCGGGCTCTTCCGGACCCAGTCGCCGGCGATCTCCGTGGCGCGGGTGAGGTACTCGCGTCTTCCCGACCGTTCGTACTCCCCGACCAGCCGTCCCATCCATCTCATCGCGTGGAGGTTCAGCGTCCAGGAACGGTTGCGGTACGGGTCGAGACGCCAGTCGATGTCCGGGCCCAGGTCGACGGGGGGCAGGCCGACGAACGTGACCCGGCCCCGCATGACCTCGGCCACCTTGATCGCTGGGAACCACCCGGCCTGGTAGACGACCGGGCCGTCCTCCGAGGCGAGGGAGAACGGGGCGGGACGGTTCGCGATCAGGCCGAGGGCCCCGCGGGCACGCTGAAACAAGTGATCGCTCCAAAGGGTGCTGGTAGGGGCGTTTTCACGCGCCCGCAGGCCGTGCGCCCGAGGCGCACCGGGACGGGCGTGGCCGAACGAGTGCGGCCGGGGCCCGAGGTCCACGGGCCCGCGCCGGTGCGGGCTCCGCGAACAGGGCGGGAAGGTCCGTGGACTTCGCGAACCGGCGAGGTCCGGGGCTCCGCGGATGGACAGGGAAGGTTCGCGGGCTCCGTGAACCGGCCGGGGAGGTCGGTGGACATGGACGGGCCACAGGTGCCCGGAGACGATGAGCGGCCCGCCGCCTCCGGTCCGGGCCGCGCCCGTCCGACCCGGCCCGGCCCGGAGGTGGCGGGTGGGCTACGGGAGTGCGGAGAGACGGCAGGTCCGGGGGCAGCCCGGAGACGGCGGCCTACAGGAGTGTGGAGACGGCGGCGGGTCCGGCGCGGTTCGGAGAGGGCGTGCGGGTTACGGGAGTGCGGGAGGGGCGGGCTTGTCGTCCGTCCAGCCCGCCTCCAGGACCACCTCGACCTCGTCCCCCACGGCCCCCGATCCACCCGTGTCGGTCGAGGACAGCACCCGGGAGCTGGCGACGTCGATGACCAGCGTCCGTTGAACGGGGGCGGGGACGGTCGGAGAGGTCCGTACGCTGAAGGAGAACGCGGCCCCCTTCCTGCCCCGCTCGTCCGTCGCCGTACCCAGGTAGCGGACGTTCGGCAGCTCCGCCAGGGCCCGGTAGGCGGCCGCCCGCACCTCGGGCGATGACGGCTTGCTCCACAGCAGGCCGCTGAGCGCGTCCGCCAGGACACCGCCGTCCGGGCCGCCCCGCACGCCTCGTACCATCCCGGAGACCCGGTCCTTCAGGGCGGCGGGGTCGGCCGGGAGCTCCCGGATCTGTTCGAAGGTCATGTCGTGACCGGCCATGCTGAAAGCCGCCCTGCCGGTGACGGCCCTGAGCAGGCCCTCGCCCGGCGACGCGGACAGCGCTCCTCCCTCGCCTCGTGACGGGTCTCGCGGCAGATCCCGCGACGGGTCCTGTGACGGATCCCGCGACGGATTCCGTGACGGATCCTGTGACAGGGCCGCGTCCGTCCACTCGGTGGGAGAGCCGTCACGGCGCCAGGCCTCCGTGTCGGCCTCGCTTTCCGGTCGCGCCCCCAGCGTCCGGGAACCGGCCCAGATCCTGCCGTCCCTGGTGGCCCACTGCTCGGTGAGCCACGACTCCACCACCCGGTAGCGGTTCTCGCCGCTTCCCAGCGGCTCGGGGTGCGTCCTGCGGTGCAGCTTCCTGACGCGCCAGTACGCGCCCGTCGTCGCGGGATCCGCCTCCGCCCTGGTCGCCGCCGCGAGAAGGACCGACCGCCCGGAGATCGCCGGGGCCTGGCTCCCGGTCGTCCCCGGAACGACGACCGCCACGGTAACGGCCACGGCGGTGGCGAGGCCGGTCACCGTCAGCGTCCATGACAACCGGCGGCGGCGCCGGCGCCGGGGCTCGGCCTCCAGCCGCTCGAACACCCTGGCCTTGAGGAACGGATCGGCCTGCGGTTCGCCGTACAGCTCGCGAACCCTCTCCAGCTCATCCATGATCGGTCTCCTCGGGTTCGAGCATGGGGTTGGTACCGCCCAGCGCGGTGCGCAGCTTTCTCCTGGCCCGGTTCAGGCGTGACCCGACGGTCCCGTACGGGATGCCGAGGGCGCTGGAGATCTCCTCGTGGCTGAGCCCGGCCAGGGCCACCAGGAGCAGGACGTCGCGGTCTCGCCGGTGGAGTCCGGCCAGGGCCGTCGCCAGGCTCGGCCGCAGGCTCTCCGCGCTGACTCGCGCCGCGACCCGTTCCTCGTGCCCGGGGGAGTCGGGATCCGGGCCGTGGCGCCCGAGCGCGCGTAGCGTGCGCACCTCGACACGGCGCTGCTTGCCGATGAGGTTGGTCGCGATGCCGTACAGCCAGGCCCGCACGCCGGCGCGCGACGGGTCGTAGAGCGCCCGCTTGCGGAACGCGGTGAGAAACGTCTCCGCCACGACGTCCTCCGCGCTGTCGGCGCCGAGCCGCTGGGCGACATAGCGGTGGATCTCGTGGAAGTGGAGGTCGAAGATCGCGCTGAAGCGCTCGGACTCGACGAGGGAGAGCCGGACGACCTCGGCCTCGTCCGCCGGACGAGCGGTCCAGGACATCGTGGTCACGATGGTCTTCCCGTCATGTGCAACCCTTCGGACGCGATCAGCGGTCACCCTTCATCACCCGATCCGCCGATGTGCTTTCACGGTCACGGAAGACGGTTACGGATGACGGCCGTCCCGGCGCCCCCTCATGATGATCCGCCGATGCGACCTCCCGCCTCAGCCGTCGGTGACGCCGGCTGGTCGTCGGGCTCCTCGGCGCGCTCGCCGCCGATGGCCGCGGTCAGCCGGTCGCGCAGGTCGGGCGCCAGCGTGCCCGCGCCGCCGCGGAGGGTCTCGGCGCCGAGCGGGGTGAGGTGCGCGGCGTGCCGGACCGCGAGGCGCACGGCCCTTTCCTGAACGGCCCGCGCCTCGTGGCCGAACGCCATGGCCAGGGCGGGAGCCAGCTCGTCGGCCCGGCCCGGCGACCGCCGCACGGACTCTTCCAGCCAGGCCAGACCGGTGCGCACCAGCCCGCCCTCCGCGCGGAACAGCAGCCCTTCCAGCGCCTCCACCACGTCCGCCGGATCGAGGCCGGTCAACCGGCGCACGTGCTTCAGCGACAGCTCGGCCACCGGCCCCGGCGCGCTGGGCAGGAGTCGCAGGTAGTCGACGGCGTACGGCTCGATCTCGGCCGGAGTGGGCTCGAGCAGCTCGTGAAGGCGCACGAAGAACCGCAGGTCGGGGCCTGCGCCACCGCGCAGGAAACGGCTCCGGCAGCCGTTGATCAGCAGTTCGCGCGATACCCGGCCCTCGGCCGCGAGGGCGGGGAGGGCGCGGAGCCAGGAGGTGGTGCCGTCCGGCCCGGATCGCTCGTTCCGCAGCGTCCGGCCGACGCCCTCGGCCTCGAAGAGCCGCGGCAGCAGGTGGTCGAGCAGCGGATCGTCCCGCAGCTCGCCGAGCCTGCACTCACGGGACACCCACCCCACGACGAGCGGGTCGTGCGCGGGCGGGGTGGCGCCGGTACGGCGGAGCAGGGCGAGCGCCAGCGGCAGGTTCCGGTCACGGGGGGCGCGGCGACGCCGGGGACGGAGCCGGAGCGCGACCCGTACGGCCAGGTCGGCCCGCCACGCGGCGGGCCGCGAGGCGATCGCTTCGAGCAGCGGCTCGATCCCGTCGACCACCTGGGCGCCGGCGAGGTCCCAGCGGTCGAACTCCCTGCGGTTGATCCACGTCACCACGGCCGCGGCGCCGCCGATCGTGCCCGCGCCCGCGACCCGCATCGGCTCGATCCAGGCGTCGTCCCCGGAGACGCCCTCCCAGCCGTCGTCATCGTCGTACCAGGTCCTGTGCCATGACTGCTGGTAGTGGTGCTCGCAGATCTCCCCGGAGTCACGCCGCCTCAGCAGCTCCTCCTGCCGGGCCCGCCGCGTCCGCTCGCGCTCGGCCTCGCGTTCCGTCGAAGCCCGCCGTTCCCTCTCCTGGAGCACCGTGACGTATCCGGGCAGCTCGCGCGCCACCTCACGCCGCCCGGCCTCGTCGAGCGCCGCCACGGTCTTCGTGATCCCGGCCACGTCGCCGGTGTCGATGAGCGCGCGCACCTCGTCCCAGGCGGCCGGTCGGACGTCCTTCGCTTCCATGGCGTGGTCTCCAGGATCAGGTGTTCGGTCAGGTGGCGAGATCCTGGCAGGGCCCGCCGACATTTCCGCCGAGATCCGGCCGCGCGGCCGTGTCGATTCCCGGCCCTCCCGGTTTTCCCGAGCCTCCTGGCCTGTCGGGTCGTCGTGTTCGCCGTCCGGCCGACGGATGGCCGACCGTCCGACATGATCATCGCCCGCGTCGATAATGGGGCGTGCCCTTCACCCTGAGCCACATCGTCGCGATCCTGCCACTGCGGCGATGGCTGCCTCCCTCGGCGCTGGCGGTCGGCGCGATGGTGCCCGACCTGCCGTACTACGTGCCGCTGCCCTTCTCCTCGAACATCACCCACGGCTGGCTGGGCGCCTTGCTGGTGGACCTGCCCGCGGGGATCGTGGTGCTCGTCGTTTTCCACCTGCTGCTGCGCACGCCGTTGACGGCGCTGGCCCCGGAGGGACTGCGCGCACGGCTGCCCGACCGGGCGCCGTCCGGGCGCGGGGTCGCGGTGGTGGCCGCGCTGCTGACCGGTGTCGCCACGCACCTGGTGTGGGACGGGTTCACCCAGGTGGGGGGCTTCGCCGTGGTGCACTGGCCGGCGATGCGCGTCTCGGTCGTCGGGGCGCACAGGGTGTTCAACGTGGTGATGTACGCCAGTTCGCTGGGCGGGCTCGTGGTCCTGGCCTGCTGGTTCGCCCTGTGGTACCGGCGTACGGCCGTACGGCCGGGGCGCTGGCCCGGCGTGACGGGACGGACGCGGGGGTGGGTCCTGGTCGCCGGGGTGGGAGCCGCGAGCGTCGGCGCGGTCATGCTGGGGAACAGTGACCGTGCCGCGGTGAGCCTGTACGACCTGGTGCGCTGCGTGATCCTGGGCGGGGTGGCCGGGTGCGGCGCCGTCCTCCTCTGCTACGTGATCGCGTGGCACGTGTGGCCGGCACCGCGTTCCCGGGCAGGCGCACTCCCGCCAAGCACGCCCTCGTCAGGTCGCGCCGAGACGAACGAGAGTGGCGTGCCCCGAGGATGAGCGTCATCAGGGCGGTCGCGGGGGTGAGTCGTCCCCCGACGGGTGTCAGGGAACGACGTGTGCTCCGGCGCGGCGTCCGCGTCGGCGGAGTTCGCGACACCGGGACGTCCACATGCCGGTGGGGAGGGGCCGGTTACCTGGGCGTCACCGTCTGCGGCTCCCAGGAGAAGACTCCGGGTGTCTTCGGGGCGGCGGTGACACGCAGCCACTGGGTCGCGGTGGAACCGTACGTCTCCAGCCGGGTCAGGTTGGGCACCCCCGCGTAGGACGGCTCCACCTCGTAGACGTGCTCGTCGCCGTGCACGAGCAGGACCGGCTTGCCGTACGCGCGGGCCTTGTCGATCACGCGCTTGCGGATCTCGGCGAACCCGGGGGTCTCGACGGGTTCGGCCTGCATGAGCAGCAGCACGCCCGGGGCGCGGGTGAGCCTGGCGGTGGCGAACGCGGTGTCGATCCAGTCGAGCGCGGCGGCCTCGCGAGCCTCGAACTCGGCCTTCCGCGGCTCGGGCCGGTCCCCGCCGGGCAGCTGGGCCCACGGTGCCAGGTCGTTGTCGCTGCCGACGACGTGCACCGCGGCGAAGACGACGCGCTCACGCGTGAAGAGCACGTTCTCACGGTAGTCACGGTGGCGCCGGTCGACGGCCTGGGTGAGGACCGGCATCGAGTGACGACCGGAAGTACGGCCGGGGGTCGGGAAGAACACCCGGCGGAGCGCGTCGAGGCGCTCGGTGGGCAGGTAGCCCCCCGCCGAGGTGCGGTGGCAGTCGGTCCAGTCGTTGTCGCCGGGGGTCAGCACGAACGGGTCGTCGAAGGTGCCGAACAGTTTGGCCAGATCGGCGAAGCGCGCGTCGTCACAGGTGGAGGAACCGTCCTTGATGTCACCCGCGTGCAGTACGAAGCGCACGTTCCGGTCGGCGTTGACGGCCTTGACGAGGGCGGGGAACTCGGCGCGCTGCGCGTCGCCGTACGGTGTGTCGCCGAGCAGGGCGAAGGTCACGGCGGGGCCGCGGCCCGTCTGGGCCTGGGCAGCGGGTGACAGGAGACCGGCGGCCAGCGAGGCCGCGATAACGGCTGTCAAGAACAGAGGTTTACGCATGAGCGATTCTCAGCAGGCACCCGCCACCGACCGATGACGTCGATCCGGCCAATCAGCGAAGTCTGGCCGACAAGTCCAGCCGGGCCCCGGCTCCGATCGCGTCAAGGAGAGGCTCCTCAACGTCTTCACCCCCTGACTCCTGATGGAGCCTCCCGGCCTCCCGATGAAATCTGCCGATCTTCGGCGGGGGTGTCGAACGGCGGTGGCGGGGTACCCCGTTCAAGGGGAAAGTCCCAGCTCACGGTGCTGGATCGGCTCGGGAAGGAGGTGGACGATGCCTCTGAGGCGGCCCGGTCACACCGGGCGCGGAAGCCGGGATCTGGAGATCAACCCGATCTTCAGCCGGGAGCCCCTCCGGGTCCCGCGCCACGCCATGCCGGACAGGGAGATGGAGCCGGACACGGCCTACCAGCTGGTGCACGACGAGCTGATGCTGGACGGCAACGCGCGGCTGAACCTCGCGACGTTCGTGACCACCTGGGCGGAGCCGCAGGCGCTGAGGCTGATGGCCGAGTGTGTCGAGAAGAACATGATCGACAAAGACGAGTATCCGCAGACCGCGGAGCTGGAGACGCGGTGCGTGGACATCCTCGCCCGGCTCTGGCACGCAGAGGACCCCCACCGCGCGACGGGCTGCTCGACGACCGGGTCGAGCGAGGCGGCGATGCTGGGCGGTCTGGCACTCAAGCGGCGCTGGCGGCACCGGCGCCGCTCGGAGGGTCGCCCCGCCAACCGGCCCAACCTGGTGATGGGCGTCAACGTGCAGATCTGCTGGGAGAAGTTCGCCGACTACTTCGACGTCGAACCCCGGTACGTGCCGATGGAGGGCGATCGATACCACCTGAGCCCCGAGACGGCGGTCGAGGCGTGCGACGAGAACACCATCGGTGTCGTCGCCGTCCTCGGCTCCACGTTCGACGGTAGCTACGAGCCCGTCGCCGACATCGCGGTGGCCCTGGACGAGTTGCAGGCCCGCACCGGCATTGACGTGCCGATCCACGTGGACGGCGCCTCCGGCGCGATGATCGCCCCCTTCCTCGACCCGGGCCTGCACTGGGATTTCCGGGTGCCGCGAGTGGTGTCGATCAACACCTCCGGGCACAAATACGGCCTGGTGATGCCCGGGGTGGGCTGGGTGCTGTGGCGCGATTCCCCGGCGCTCCCCGACGACCTGGTCTTCCACGTCAACTACCTCGGCGGGGACATGCCGACCTTCGCACTGAACTTCTCCCGGCCGGGCGCCCAGGTGGTCGCGCAGTACTACAACTTCCTGAGGCTGGGCTTCGACGGCTACCGCCGGGTGCAGCGGACGTGCCGGGAGGTGGCGACCCGCCTGGCCGGGGAGATCGCCGGGCTGGACCGGTTCGAGCTGATCACCGACGGAGGCCAGACTCCGGTGTTCGCCTTCCGGGTACGTGAGGGAGTCGACGACTTCACGGTCTTCGACGTCTCCGCCGTGCTGCGTGAGCGCGGCTGGCTGGTGCCCGCCTACACCTTCCCCGAGAACCGTACGGACCTGGCGGTACTGCGCGTCGTCGTCCGCAACGGCTTCAGCCACGACCTGGCCGATCTGTTGATGGAGGACCTGCGCAGGGTCCTGCCCCGCCTGGAGGCTCGGGGCGGGCCACACCGCACCGCCGATGACGCCGGAGGCTTCGCGCACGGCACCGAGAGCAAGAGACCCCGGCGCCACGGATGAAGGCGTCGGCGGCGGCGTTCGGAGACGCCCGCGCCGACCGGGGAGAGCCGGCGTGGGCGGAGGACGAGGGAGAAGGAGAGGTCGGGATGTGCCGTTTGTTTGGTCTGAGCAGCGCGCCTCGGCGTACGTGTGCCACCTTCTGGCTCCTGGACGCGCCGGACAGCCTCAGCGAGCAGAGTCACCACTATCCCGATGGGACCGGTCTGGGGTACTTCGACACCGACGGCACTCCGGAGGTGCACAAGACGCCCGTCGCTGCCTACCGGGACCAGTGTTTCGCCGAGGAGGCCAAGGAGACGGAATCCGCCACCTTCGTGGCCCACGTACGTTTCGCCTCCACCGGCGGCCTGGAGAGACGCAACACGCATCCCTTCCTGCAGGACGGGCGGCTCTTCGCCCACAACGGGGTGATCGAGGGCTTGGACGACCTCGACGCGGAGCTGGGCGAGTATCGAAAGCTGGTCGAGGGAGAGACCGACTCCGAGCGCTTCTTCGCGCTGATCACCCGTGAGACCAGGGCGCACGGCGGCGACGTCGCCGCCGGTATCGAGGCCGCAGCCCGCTGGGTCGCCGAGAACCTGCCTGTCTACGCCCTCAACCTGGTCCTCACCACCCCGCAGGATCTGTGGGCGCTGCGTTACCCCGACACCCACCGGCTGTACGTGCTCCAGCGTGCCGCGGGCGGGTGCCACGGCGGCCGGCACCTCGACCAGAGCGGTACCGAGGGCCGTATCCGCGTCCGCTCCCGCGACCTGGCCGACGTTCCCGCCTTCGTGGTCGCCAGCGAGCACATGGACGACCACCCCGACTGGTGCCCGATGGAGCCCGGCGAGCTGCTCCACATCGGACCGGGCCTCGCCCCCACCCGCCGGATCGTCCTGCCCGACGAGCCCGCGCACCGGCTGAGCCTCGCCGACCTGCGCCCCGAGGCCGCCGCCTCGCAGGCCGTCTGATCTCCGTACGGCCTGTGCCGGGACCGGGTTTCCCGGCGAAGTCGCGCGGAAGCCCCGGCCTTGGTGATCGCGGCAGAGTTGAGCAAGACGGAGCTGGAGGCGTTGGCCGAGGAGGCCACCGTCGACGCCTACGATGAGCACGAGCAGCTCTCGGACTTTCACGTCATGCTCGAGGAGCGTCTGGCGATGCCGTTCCAGACGACGTGCCGGGTGTCGAGGTGACGGTCAAGAAGATCGATTTGCTTGCGGGGAGCGGCGTCGTCGCGATCTGCGTCCGAGGGAAGCACCGGCAGGCGATCGGCGCCGGGAGCCGTCTGGCATTCCAGGTCCTGCGTGAGAACGCACATCACGCGGCCTGCGGGGACGCCTGGCGAGTCGTCCCGGCGGGGTCGATCACGATGCCGGTGACGTCCAGGTCCTCGATCATGCGTCGGAGCGCGGGCTCGGTGAGCCGGATCCAGCGCTGGCCGGCACCGAGCACCTTGGTCAGGCGCATCGGCGAGGAGAAGGCGGCTGCTGTCCTCCTGCCCGAATCGGTCCTGAACAGGCGCAGTGACATGCTGAAGGCGCCTTCGCGGACCGGCACGTATAACGGGACTTCCGACATTACTTCCTCCTGATGAGAACTCGTACGAAAGTGACGTTATCTCCTTTTCGGTGTTTTTCGGGCTTATCTCTACGGGAATCAGACGGGGATGGCGGCAGCGCTGACGCCACGTTGACGCTCCGTGTCGTTGTCCGGGCGTACGGGGGAGGCGGTCGCCTCCGGCCGGGGGCCGTACGGAAGGCGGGCTCGCCGGCCCGCCGGGCCGGATCGCGTACCGGGCCGGATCGCGTACCGGGCCGGGCCGTGACGGGGCGGGCCCTGGCGGGGTGGGAAACGGTGGGGTCCGAGGATCGGGAACCGGGGAATCGTCGTGACCCCGTCTATCGTCCGGATTTACCTGGAATGCGCTTGCGGGATGCGAGACGCGCGCGACGGCGGGATCCGGTGCGGCGACCTCCGGGCTCCGGGGAAGCGGATTCTCAGGCATTTCGATTACGGCAAGGGCTCAGGAAAAGGGCGTCGTCTCACGGGGACATACGGTTTTGAATACCTTTTGCTTAAGAATGGTTTTATGGTAAAACGGCGAGGTGTCAACGCTGATATCGGTGGAAATGTTGACCTTGTCTGGCGAGAAGCCATTATTCGTGGTCATCGACTGTGTCGACGCCCGCTGCTAGTGTTTTGCTCGGCCGGAGATTTTGTTCAACCGGCGATTTGTGACTATTGGGGTGACTTGCGTTTCTCTGGTTAAGTCTGGTTAAGGGGGCCTCTTATTTCTGGTCTGGATGGTGACGACTCCCGATTCCGGATGGACGCGGGAAACGTCAGGACCGGCCCCTCGCCGTCCTCGGAGATCGAGTCGACCTACAACGAGCTCGTGGCGCTGGTGGGTGAGACCGCCGGGCCCGACCGGCACCACGGCTTCCGGGCGGGCCCGCACGACGACGCGTCGACCCGGGAGGCCACGGAGCGGATGACCGACTTCGTGGTGGCCAGGCTGGGCGTGGGCCGGGGCTCCCGGGTGCTGGACGTGGGCTGCGGCGACGGCCGCCCGGCGGTGCGCCTGGCCCGGACCCTGGGTGCGCGGGTCGTGGCGATCGACGTCGACCGGGAGGCGCTGCGCGACGGAGCCGAGCACGCCGAGGCACAGGGCATGGAGGAGATGGTGCGGTTCCGGCGCGCCGACGCGTTGGACCTGCCGTTCACCGACGCCTCGTTCGACGCGGCGCTGGCCTTCGAGGTCACCCCGCACCTCGACGTCACGGCCTTCTACCGGAGCATCGCCAGGGTCCTGCGCCCGGGAGGCCGCCTGGTGGTCGAGACCCCCTACCCGCGGGTTCCGATGACCAAGGAGGTCCGCGGGCGCATCGCCCCCTACCTGGCCACGCTGAACGCCGTGTCGTTCGACGCGCCGGAAGACCATCTGTCGGCGGCGCGGCGGGCCGGGATGGTCGCCACGGAGCTCGTCGACATCACCGAGAACGTCCGTGACTCCTTCTCCAGGCTCACACGCGGGCCGCGGGAGCGCGGGACCCGGCCGGATGCCGGGTGCGGGGCGTCCGGCACCGCGCGGCCGCTCGGCACCTTCGCCGCGTGGGCGGACGCCGCCGAGGTCGGCGGGGTCGTCATGACCTTCACCAGGATGGAGCACTGACATGACGGATGTGACGGTCATCGGGACCGGCGTGATCGGGTCCGCGATCGTCCGGGCCTGCGCCGACTCGGGCCTGGAGGTCTCGGTCTGGAACCGCACCCCCGAACGCTCGGAGAGGCTCGCGGGAAGGGACGTCCACCTCTACGAGACGGCCGCCGAAGCGATCGAGGCCTCCCCGATCGTGCTGCTGTGCCTTCTCAACTACGAGATCACCCACGCGGTCCTCGACGAGGCCGCGGCCGACCTCTCCGGCAGGCTCGTCGTCCAGAACGCCGGCGGCCTCCCCGACGACGTCACCCCCCTGCGGGAGCGGGTGGAGGCCGCCGGGGGCAGATACCTGGAGGCCGCGATTCTCAACTATCCGGACGCCATCGGCACCGAAGACTGCTTCGCCGTCTACGGCGGGGCGGCCGAGGACTTCAAGGAGCTGGCGGGCGTGACCGAGGCGCTGTCCGGCAAGCAGGTGCGCCTGGGCCCCGACCCCGGCTACGTCAAGGCCTACCACGTCGTCTCCAGCGCCTTCTACTACGCGTTCGTCAACGGCTTCCTCGAATGCTCGGCCATCGCGGAGAGCATGGGCGTCCCCCTCAACGACTTCGCGGAATCCGTGCCGCTCTACGACCACGGTTTCCAGAACACGATCGGCGTCGGCCTCGGTCTCATCGCGCGCCGTGACTACACCTTCGAGCAGGCTCCGCTGACCTCGCATCTGAACACCCTCAACAACCTGGCGGGCATCGCGGAACGGGCCGGGATCGACCAGTCCTACCTCGGTGTGATGCGCGAGCGCGTGCTGACGGCGATGGAGCAGGGCTACCGGCGCGAGCACGTGGCGGTGCTCACCGAACAGTTCCGTAGCCGCCGAGCGGCCCTCCACAACCGCTGAGGGGAAGCATGCACGGGTTCGAACCGGTTTGCGGTGAGGCTGACGCCCACCTCTTCGAGAGGTGGGCGTCGGTCTCGCCCGAACGCGCAGAGGTCAACGCGACGCACACCGGCGGCACCAGCGGCACTGACGGCACCGGCAGTACCGGCGGCATCGGCGGCATCGGAGAGGACGGTCGCGCCGACGGCATCGCGAGATCCGGTTTCCCGGGTCCTGGCACGCCCGGTCCGGGCCTTCCCAACCCGGCCGTCCCCGGCCCCGGAATCCCCGGACCGGGCACTCCCGGCCCCGGGAGGCCTGATCCCGATCCCCGGGGACCCGGCGTGCCCGGACCGGGCGTCCCCGATCCCGGCGCCCCTGATCCCGGTGCCCCCGATCTCGGTATCCCGGGTGCCGACGTCTCGGGTGCCGACCCTGAGTTCGCCGACCCCGGGTTCACCGACCTGGCCCACACCCTGGCGTCCGGCCGCCTCCCCTTCCGCCACGCGGGGGTCCTCCGCGAGAGGTCCCGCGCCGTGGCGGCCCTGCGCGGGCACGCGGCAGGCGCACCCGCCCCCGCCCCCGCCCCCGCCGCTCGTACGGGTGGCGACGTGGTGTTCGTGTTCCCCGGCGGGGGAACACGGTCCTCGAAAAGGAACGACCTCCCATGACCGAGACGATCCCGGCCGACTCCCGCACGTGGCTGCGCAGGCAGCGCCCGCTCGCCGAGCCTCGCGTGCGCCTCGTCTGCTTCCCGCAGGCCGGGGGTGCCGCCGCTTCCTATCGCGGGTGGCAGGACCGGCTGCCCGCCGACGTCGAGCTCTCCGCCGTGTGCTACCCCGGCAGGCAGAACCGCGTCAACGAGCGGCCGATCGACCGCATGGAACCCCTCGTCGACCACATCTGCCGGGCACTGGTCACCCTGGCGGACCGGCCGTTCGCCCTGTTCGGGCACTGCATGGGCGCCGTGGTCGCGTACGAGGTCGCGGTCAGGCTCGCCGGACGACACCAAATCTCCCCGGTGGCACTGCTGGTGTCGGCGTACGCGGCGCCGCACCTGTGCGCGGACGACGCGAGGAGGGTGCCCATCGGTGACCGCCAGCTCGCCGAGCAGGCCGCCGCCGCGGATCCGATGCTCCTGCGCTTCCCGGAGCTGATGGACCTGGCGATGATCGCGCTGCGGGCCGACCACGATCTCTTGCACGCCTACCGGCCCGCGTCCACCCCGCTGGTCACCGCTCCGATCGTCGGCTACCTGGGGACGGACGACCCGCTCGTCAGCCACGAGGAGATGCGTGCCTGGAGCCGCGTCGCGGCCGCCGGGTTCGAGATGCGGAGCTTCCCGGGGAGCCACTCCTATCCGGCGGACGCGGAGGCGGCACTCGTCGCGGACATCGCGGAGCGCCTCGCCGGTGTCGGAGACATCGACGAGGCGCTCCGCGGGGATTCGCCCGTCTCCTCCGGGCACGCGTGAGATTTTCGGCCCGCCCGGAAGAGGCGTCACGATCGTGATCGACGACGGCCCGGCCATCCCACCCCTCGTCGGCCGTTCGAGCACCTGTCCTTTCGGCCCGGCCGAGGGGTTCGCCCCGGCTGGACGTTCCGTCCGGGAAGCTCCGCTTCATCCCGGCGAACGCGGCCTGCGGCCTCGAATCCCCGCCGGTGCCGTGGTGGCCGGCTGACCGGACACCTGGGCCCGCGGGCGGGACGTGTCCGATGCGGCCGGTACGAATCCGTGCTCGCCGGTCGCCCCAAAGCACGTCGCCCTGGAAATTGTCGGTGCCCGTTGTCAGAGTCGGCAGGGTCAGCGGCAACGTTCCGACCTCGTCCCCCGGAGGTGCGCGATGGCACGGCGACGGACACCGGCCAAGGCGGTGCGACGGCGGGCGCCCGGCGGGCGAAGACCTCGACGGCGCAAGGGTGACGGAGACGCGTTCCTGTGGGCGGTCGCGGTTCTGGCCCTCGTCGTGGTCGTCATGTGGCTCGTCGACGTCGTCGTCGCCAACTGGCCGCTGGTGATCGGCGGCACGATCGCGCTGGCCGCGGGTCTGGCCGGGGTGCTCCTGCTCCGCCATCGGGTGATCGAGGCCCGGGAGCGGGAATGGCTGCGAGACAACGCGCGCCTCGAACGCGTCGACCGCATGACCGGTGACCGGTTCGAGGCCCTCGTCGAGGCCCTGCTGCGGCGTGAGGGCTTTCGCGGGGTGCGCAGGGTCGGCGGCAGCGGTGACGGTGGCGTCGACGTCGTCGCGACCGCGCCCGGTGGCGACCGCTTCGTCATCCAGTGCAAGCGCTGGGGCACCTCGGTGGGCTCACCCCAGATCCGTGACCTCCTCGGCGCGCTCCACGCCTATCCCGGCCATCGCGGCGTGCTCGTCACCTCGGCGGCTTTCACGGCTCCGGCCAGGGAGTGCGCGGCGGGCACCGACCTGACGCTGATCGACCGCGCGCTGCTCGCCGCCTGGTTCACCGGGTCCTTCACCCTCGCCCCGCGGGCACGCCCCGGGGCCGGTCGATGGCCCCTGCCACGACGCCGTCCCGCGCCGCCCTACCCGGATGGCGATCTGGGCCTGGAGGGAGCGCTCGGCGACGAGCCGGCCTGACGACCGCGCCGCCCGACCGCGCCGTCCGGCCGTGCGGCGGACCGGAGGGCGCCGGCGACGTCCGAGGAATTTCCCGGGTGAGCCGAGGCCGGTTGCCCCCGGGTCCGGTTGCCCCCGGGCCGTTCGGCCGGGGACGGCTTACGACTCCGCGGTGTCGAGGGCCTTTTCGAAGGCGGCGTAGGCGTCCGGGGTGAACAGGACGAACCGCAGGTCCGTCACCTGTGTCGGGGTGGCCCGCACGGTGTCGACGGCGGTACGGGCGGCGTCGTCCATCGGCCAGCCGTAGATTCCCGCCGACACGGCGGGAAAGGCGACGCTGGTGGCGCCGAGCTCGTCGGCGACGCGGAGGGATTCGCGGTAGCAGGAGGCCAGGAGGTGCGTACGGTCTTCGGCGGGGGAGTGGACCGGGCCGACGGTGTGGATGACCCACCGGGCCGGGAGGTCTCCCGCGGTGGTGGCCACGGCCTGGCCGGTGGCGAGTCCCCTGCCGTAGTGGGAGGCGCGCAGGTCTCGGCATTCGGCGAGGATCGCGGGGCCGCCGCGCCGGTGGATGGCCCCGTCGACCCCGCCGCCGCCCAGGAGCGAGGAGTTGGCGGCGTTGACGACGGCGTCGACGTCCTGCGTGGTGATGTCCCCCTGGACCAGCGTGATCCTCATGAGCGATGGCCTTCCTCGGTGGTTCGTCTTCTCGTATCGGGTCCTTCCCCGGTTTCCCGGTTTCCTCATGTTCCCTGTGTTCCCCGTGTTCCCGCCCGTGGGCGTGCCGTGGTTACGCTCTTCGCCGCCTTCGGGACGCCGTCGCGCCACGTGACGGGCCACTTCGTCGGTTTGGCCGTACGCCGGGAGCGCATTGCCCGCGCCTGGACCGGGGTCACCCCGCCGCCCGCCTCCGGGAGTCGTTCCGGGTCCTCCGGAGGCGGGCGGCGGGGGTGCCGCTCAGGGCGCTAGGGGGCGGTTCCTGCCGGGAACTCGTCGTGGCCGGTGCTCACGTTCCCGCCGGATGCCGTCCCTTCGCGCGGCGCGCGGTGAGCAGCAACCGTCCGGCGCCGATCTCGAAGGGCGAGCCGTCAGGCCCGCCGAACCGTTCGACGCCGGTGAACCCGCCGTCGGTGAGGATCTGGCCCAGGTGGGCGCTGGTGTAGACATGGTGGATCGCGGTGACCTCGAGTTCCTCCGTGCCCCGGGTGAAGTTATAACCACTGATCAGACGGCTGCGGGCGACGTCGTAGCCCGTCGTCGCCGTGACGGTGATGTCGCCCGTCCGCATCTGGCGCGGCTCACCCTGGTAACCGGGCAGGACGGACTCGGCCGTCGCGTTGAAGTCGACCACCAGCCCTCCGCCCGGCCGGACCGCGTCCGCCAGCGCGGCGACGAACTCGCGGGTTTCCTCGGGTTCGAGGTAGCCGAAGCTGTTGCCCATGCAGACGGCGGCGTCGAACGAGCCGTCGCGCGGGATGTCGCGCATGTCGGCGATGGTGAGCTCGACGTCGAGTCCGGCGGCGGTCGCGGCCCGCCGGGCGTACCCGATGGCCTCGGCCGAGATGTCGACGCCGGTCAGGCGGTGGCCACGCGCGGCGAGTGCCAGCGTGTGCCTGCCGCTGCCGCAGGGCGCGTCGAGGACGCGGGCGCCGGGGCGCAGGCCGAGGTGGCGTTCGATGAAGTCGACGTCCGCCTCGGTGGATTCCGGCGTCGCCGCGCGCCGCCAGAACTCGTTGGGAAGTTCGGTGAAGAAGTTCGCGTACCAGGTGGATGAGGTGTTGTGTGACATGGAAAAGCTCCAACGGTGTCGTGTGTCAACATGATCGCGACGTCACCGGGCACCACGGGAGAAGGTCGACCGCCACCCAGGCGTCGACCTTGACCGTCACCGCGCCGAAACGGCCGGGGTGATGCGGTGGCCCGGTGTCAGATCCCGGGCAGCCATGGCTTCCTCCATATTTGTCGCCGGACCTCGCCCGGCGGAACTGCATCGAAGCTAACAGAGCGGGGCGTTTCACGCCGCTGGTTTTTTTACCGCTTCGGGACCGCCGCCCCGCGACGGGGGACGGTCGGGGGCGAGGGGTCACGGCTCCAGCAGTTCGACCGTGCCGCGCTCGCCGTCGACCCTGATCCGGTCGCCGTCGCGCAGGCGCATGGTCGCGTTGCCGGTGCCGACCACGGCCGGGATGCCGAGCTCGCGGGCGACGATCGAGGCGTGTGACAGGGGAGCGCCCATGTCGGTCACCACGGCGGCGGCGCGGGGGAACATCGGGGTCCAGCCGATGTTGGTCAGCGTCGTCACGAGGATCTCGCCGGGGGCGAGCCTGTCGCCGTCCTCGGGGCCGGCGATGACGCGGGCCACGCCCTCGACGACGCCCGGCGCTCCGGGGAAGCCGGTCACGGTGTCGCTCACCGGGGCGCCGCCGCCCCTGGCGTCGAAGATGTCGCCGCGCCGGTCGGGGTCGGCGGCCCAGCGTTCCGGGTCGAAACGGCCGACGATCAGCGTGGGGTAGGCGGGCAGGGCCGCGTACCGCTCGTACGTCGCCCGCCGGACCGCCACCTTCGCCGTCGGTGTGTCGTCGCCGCGCAGGACGGCGAGGATCTCCTGGATCGACAGGAAGAACAGGTCGTCACCGTGGCCGGTGAGCTCTCCGGCCCGCAGGACGAAGGCGCGCAACGCCCAGAATGCGCGGATCACCTCCGAGCGGGCCGACTCCCGGTCACGGACGATCGCGTTCCACCGCGCCACCCGTAGGCGCGTCGCCGCCACCTTGCGGGGGTAACGCTCCGCGAAGCGGCTCCAGGCCGCCTCCCGCGCCTCCCGCTGGCGGTCGAGCAGCGTACCGGTGCGCCCGTCGCGCTCGTGAACGGCCGCGAGCTGCGCGTCGATCCACCGCGGGTCCTCGCCGGGCCGGGGGATGGAGACCTCGAACTCGTGCGCGCCCCGGTGCCCGTAGAGGTGGGCGAACGTCTCCCTGTCGATCTCCTTCGCGGCGAGCCTCTCCAGGCCGACGATCGTCCCGAGGCTGGCGAGCTCCCCGTCGGCGTTGGCACCGGTGAGCATGGCCTCGGCGTCTCTCTCGCCCACCATCTCGCGCAGCCTGGCGCGGGTCATGACCAGGAGATTGCCGCCCTGCCGCCCGGCGGCCTCCAGGGTCTGATTGGCCTCCACGAAGTACGGAAGCAGCTCGTCCTCCCACAGCCCGGCCAGCTCGCCCGTGGTCGCGGTGGCGGCGATCCGCTCGCGCAGCGCCGCGCAGCGCCGTTGCGCCGTGGCGAGGAAGGCGGGCATCCTTTCGGTGTTGACCGCGATCCGTTTGCGCAGGGTGAAGACGAGCGGCAGCACGCTTTTGATGATCCGCCAGCGCGAGGCGGGCAGCAGCGGCACGTCCAGGCCGCGCGGCAGCCTGCCGAAGACCTGCTCGACCGCGCCGAGCCGTTTCCGCATGCCCAGGGCGTGCCCCACCGAGAACACGACGCTCAGGTTCATGTAGAAGCGGCCGCCGATGTTGCCGACCATGTCGAAGCCCGGCAACGCCGACGTCGACATCGCCTCCCTGATGAAGATCTGGACGAGCGACCACGTGCACGGCGTCATCACGTCGGGGATGGCCTCGCCGAGGTTGGCGCCGGTCCACAGGTAGTCGCCGGCCAGGCTGTCGTTCCACTCCTCGACCCGCTGCCTGAGCCGGGTGATCGGGCGGGCCTGCACGACGAGGAACGTCCCCTCGCGCCTGACCCACTCCACGTCCATGGCCGTTCCGTACAGCGCCTCGATCTCCGTCGCGAGCCGCGCGAGCCGGATGATCTGGGCCGGGTCGAGCACGGGCCGGCGGCGCAGGTCCTCGGGCACGGGTTCCTCGCGCGTGCCGCCGGGGGTGCGGACCGTCATGACAGTCTTGTCGCCGACGCGCTCCTCGACGATCTCGCCGATGTCGCTTATTTCATCCGTTTCACCTGTTTCGCCGTTCCCGCCTTCCTTGCCGCCGGTCCTGGCGACGATGACGGTGTCGGGCGTCACCTGCCCCCCGAGGACGGCCTCGCCGAGCCCCCACGAGGCGTTGATCACGACCTGGTCGCGGGCGCCGGTGATCGGGTTCGCGGTGAACAGGACGCCCGCCGCGTCGGCGGCCACCAGTTCCTGGACCACCACGGCCAGCGCCACCTCGTCCTGCGGTACGCCGTTCGCGGCCCGGTAGGCGATGGCGCGCGCGGTCCACAGCGAGGCCCAGCAGCGCCGGACCGCGTCCAGCAGGCCGTCGCCCCGGATGTTGAGGTAGGTGTCCTGCTGCCCGGCGAACGACATGTCGGGGAGGTCCTCCGCGGTGGCCGACGAGCGTACGGCGACCGGCACGTCCTCACCGAGCCTCGCGTGGGCCGCGCGGATCTCGGCGGCGGTCTCCGCCGGTATCTCCCGCTCGGAGAACAGCGCCGCGATCCGCCGCGACGCCTGCTCCGGGGGCGTGCCGGAGACGGCCTCCATGATCTGGTCGTTCAGGCCGTCGCGCGAGACGAAGTCGCGATAGGCGTCCGTGGTGACGTGGAAGCCGTCGGGAACCGGCAGGCCCGCGCGGGCCATCCGGGCCAGCGAGGCTCCCTTGCCGCCCGCCAGCGCGAGGTCGGCCGCTTCGTCGTCAAGGGGGAGGGTCTTCACCGCGCGTTCTCCTCGTTCTCCTCGTTCTTCTCGAACTCCTTGAACTCCTCGAAGCCGAGGGAGACGCGCAGTTTCCGCTGCGCGGCCTCCACGGCGGCGTCGACGTACTCCAGGGTGGCCAGCGTCACCGCCCCGGTGACGTCGGCGGGGGCCGGGCCGGCGGGCTCCATCGCGCTGCCGCCGGCGTCGGCGATCAGCTCCGCCAGTCGCTCGTCGGGCGGCCTGTACCCGGCCGGCATCATCGGCGAGACGATCAGGAACCCGTACAGGACGGAGATGAGCACGGTCACGTGCTCGGCGGGCGACAGGTCGTCTCGCAGCGCGCCGTGCCTTCGCAGCGTGCCGAGGTAGGTCTGGAAGTCGCCGCCCAGTTCGGTGCCGGCCGCGCCGTCCCGCTTCTGGCGTGTGAGCCTGCCCAGCACCTCCGAGTCGCCCAGGATGCTCGCCCGCATCAGGGGCCTGCCGAGAAGCTCCGAGGCGAGCAACCTGAGCAGGTCGCGAAGGGTGGCCGGGCCGTCCCCGATCCGCCGCCGCACCTCGGTCATCATTTCGACCCGCTCGCGGCGCAGCAACGCGGCGAACAACTCCTCGCGGGTCTTCCAGTGCAGGTAGATCGTGCCCTTGGCGACCCCGGCCCGCCGGGCGATGTCCTCGACGGTGGTCTTGTCGTACCCCCAGCGCAGGACGAGGTCGGCGGCGGTGTCCAGGACGCGGTGCGCCCGCGCGAGCCGATGTGAGGCGTCCTGTGGCGGTCGCCCCGCCTTTCTGGTCTCCGGCTTCACGGCCCCACCGTTTCTCAAAATTTGACCGGATGTTCTTATCTGGTCATTCAATTGATACCACGCCGTCGGGGAGGTGACGGTACGGGGGGCTATGTCCGGAAGGGAAGGCTATGCGCGGAGATGCGAGGGATACGCCCGGGGGTGGTGCGCGGGCAGGTCGAACCAGACGCCGGTCCCGATCCGCCCGGTGCCGCACAGCCGCGTCCAGCGGGTCCCGCAGTGCCCGGCGGTGAACTCGTCGACGATCCGCAGGCCCCGCCCGCCGAGCTCCAGATCGTCCACGCGGCAGGGGGTGGTGAACGGGTGGTGCAGCAGGCGTTCGATCAGCGGGAACCCGTCGCCGGAGTCGGCCACCTCGGCCCAGATCGGTAGGTCGTGGTCGTGCAGGACGCGCAGCTCGTACGGGCCGGGGGCGTAACCGGCGGCGTTGGTGGCCAGTTCGGTGACCACGACCTCCATCTCGGCGACCTCGTGGGCGGCGAAGGGCGGCCGGGACAGCAGGTCGCGGAGCAGCTTGCGGGCGCGGCGGGCGGCGCTGCTCCGCGGAAGACACCAGGCGGTCATCCGGAAGCGGCCGGGGATCTTGCCGTGCACGCCGAAGTCCAGAGGCAGAGCGTGCTCGGTGAGCATCGTCGCTCCTATCACGTAGGGCACGGGGGCGCGGGGCCACCGAGGCGGCAGGCCGCCCGCCGATCTGAATTACCCATGGTGCGAGACAAGAGCGATATACGGAGAGTCGCGGGGCCAATACTGTCCGCAGATCGCCTCGCTGATAGGCCCGGCCGATCACCTTGCATGATCGGTAGCACCTATACGGCCTCGGCGGCACCGTGTCGCCGGTTACCTTGGCGTCAAGGAAACGCGTCAAGGGAATTCGGCCGGGAAGGTCGGCATGAACGTCAGCAGTGGGAACGCGCAGGAAATCGACCCCGCACTCTGGGAACGTCCACAGATGCGCCAGGCTCTGGCCGCCCGCGACATGGCCACCGTGTACCGGCTGCTCCAGCGAATAGGGGTCTCACAGCGTCACATCGCCGCCCTCACGGCGCAGTCCCAGTCGGAGATCTCCGAGATCCTCAAGGGCCGCCAGGTGATGGCGTACGAGGTGCTCGCCCGGATCGCCGACGGTCTCGGAATCCCGCGCGGCTACATGGGGCTGGCCTACGACGCCTCCTCCACCGCGCCGGCCGGGACGGCGGTGGCCGACCACCGTGACGACCCCTGCGAGGACGAGCAGGTGCGCCGCCTCCTCGCGCACGCCGCGCAGGTGACCATCGGCGCGACGGTCGGGGACGCCGAGGAGTGGGCCGAGCCGCTGACACCCACGGAGACCCCCGTCCCGTACCGCATCGGCATGGCCGACGTCGAGCAGATCGAGGCGGTGACCCGGACACTGCGCGCCCTGGACTACCGGCACGGGGGCGGCGTCTGCCGCGACGCGGTGGTGGCGCAGCTGGCCTGGTCGCAGCGGCTGCTGCGGGCCACGTGCCCGGAGTCGGTCACCCTGCGGCTGCACGAGGCACTGGCCGACCAGCACAACCTCGCGGGCTGGACCTCCTTCGACGTCGGACTGTACGGAGCGGCGAGGAGCCACCTGGCCCGCGCGCTGGAGCAGGCCAAATACGCGAGGAACTCCTCGCTCGCGGCCAACGTCCTGTATCGGATGGGACGCGTCCACCTCCACTGCGACCGCATCCTGGACGCGCTGCGGTTCTTCCAGCTCGGGCAGATCTGCGCGCAGGACGCCAGCTGCGAGCGGACCGTGGCGATGCTCTTCGCCAACGAGGCCTGGGCCTACGCGCTGCTGGGCGACAGCGATCTCGCCCTCAAATCGATCAACAGGGCGAGCGACGAGCTGGCCCGCGCCCGTGACCGCGAGTCCCCCGCCTGGGTGAGCTTCTTCGGCACCGCCGACCTCGACGCCACGAGCGGGATGGTCCACGCCGACCTCGCCGTGACCCATCTCGACAGCCATCTCGGCATCGCCGAGCGGTTCCTCACCGACGCGCTCGGGCAGCGCGACCCGAGCATGGCCAGAAGCAGGGCCTTCGAGCTGACAGCCCTCGCGACGGTGCAGCTCAGAGCCGGTGACATGACCTCGGGGATCGCCAACGGCGACGAGGCCGTCACCCTGGCGACCGAGATCCGCTCGGTGAGGATCATCGACCGCCTCGCGCCGCTGCAGGCCGTCGCCATGATGCGGGCGAACAGCGGTGACGCGCAGGACCTCGCCCGGCGCATCTCGGCGGTGCGCGCGGCATGACAGTGACCACCGATCACACCGGCGGCCTCACTCGCGACCGGCTCCACTCGCTGCTGGCGTCGGTCTGCGCCCGGGTGGGGCTCGTACCCGGTGACGCCGAGCTGATCAAGTTCACCAACAACGCCGTCTTCCGCCTCCGGGGGGCGCCCGTCGTGGTGCGCGTCGCCGGATCCTCGGCCGCCCGCTCCCGCGTGCCGACGGTGGTGCGGGTCGCCCGCTGGCTGGCCGACCACGACTTCCCCGCGGTACGGCTCCTGCCCGGCTGCGAGCAGCCGCTCCAGGTGGAGGGCCACCTGGTCACCCTGTGGGAGAACACCCCCGAGGTGGGCCCGCCCCCCGGCGGCGGCGACCTGGCCGCCATGCTCAGGAGGCTTCACACGCTTCCGGACCCGCCGGTGGACCTGCCGGAGTGGACTCCGATGGCCGAGGTCCGCCAGCGGCTCGACGAGCCGGAGGACCTGTCCGCGGACGACCACGCCTTCCTGCTGGACGAGTGCGACGAGATCGAGGAGCGGCTCGCCGCCCTCGGCTACGTGCTTCCCCCCGGGGTCATCCACGGCGACGTGTTCATGGGCAACGTCATCGCCGGCCCCGCCGGGCCGGTGCTGTGCGACTTCGACAGTACGGCGATCGGCCCGCGCGAGTGGGACCTGGTCCCCGTCGCGGTCGGGCGCCTGCGGATGGACTACCCCTGGGACGAGCACACGCCGCTCGCCGAGGGCTACGGCTTCGACGTCACCCGCTGGCCGGGCTTCCCGGTCCTGCGCCGCCTCCGTGAGCTGAAACTGGTCACCAGCGTCGTGCCCGTCCTGCGCAGCAACCCGGGCATCCGGCCGCAGTGGGAACACCGCATGCGCAGTTTCAGGGCCCGCGACCAGCAGGTCAGGTGGCAGACGTACCGGTGACCGGTCACGGAGGAGGCCGCGGCCCGTCGCCGGGTCATCCGGTTGTCCGGGAGGGACGCCTCTCGTCGGGAAGGACGGGGAGGGGTGTGGGACAGGGGGCGGCGGCCGGTTGTCGGGAAGCGACACCCGGTCGACGTTCGGGACGGTTCCCGCGGGGGGAGATAGGGGCTGAACTCCCGCCCCTTGTTCGGAGGCCATCGCATGCTCACCATAGGCAAGCTCACCTCCGCGGACCGAGCCCACTGGGAAATCCTGTTCCGCGGCTACAACGACTTCTACGAGCGCACGCTCACGCCCCAGTTGTACGACCGGGCCTGGGACGAGTTCCGGGAGGATGTCCGGATGCACGCCCTCGGCGCGAAGCTCGACGGCGAGCTGGCCGGCATCGCGCACTTCCTCATCCATGCCAGCACCACGTCGCCGGACGTGTGCTACCTGCAGGACCTTTTCACCGCGCCGCAGGCCCGGGGCAAGGGCGCGGGACGGGCGCTGATCGAAGCGGTGACCGAGTGGGCGCGCGCCCGTGACTGCAGTCGCGTCTACTGGTCCACCCAGGAGACCAACACCGCCGCCCGGGGGCTCTACGACAAGATCGCCGTGAACCGGGGCTTCATCCTCTACCAGATCAACCTCTAGCCGCGCGGGGCTCCGGCGAGCCGGTCTTCCGGGATGATGACGTGGCAGGCGGCCTCCGGAGCGGTGCCCCGGTCGACCGGTTCGCGGCCGGGCCCCTTCGCCTGCCGGCCGGTCCCGGCGCGTCCGGCGTTCTGCCCGTCTTTCCGGGGCGTCTTTGCGGTTTATGCTCGTTTGGTTCCGATAAGAAAGATCATCAAGAGCCGGAATTCCGGTGGAATCGTGCCCTGTGCGGCTTTTCGATGTTCTCCTCCTCGGGTATAACGGACCCACCCGAGACGAATCCGAGGCTCGGCGCCTTGATGTCCTCGACCCTCTCGGTGCGTCTGTCCGCTCCGGGAGAGAGCGGCCGCTCGGCGGCCAGTTCGGCGAGGGCGAGCAGCAGGAGTTCGCCGCTGGACCAGTCGGCGCGGTCGCCGCGGCCCAGCTCCACGACGCGCCGCATGACCTCGTCGGGGGCGAGGCCCAGCGGGGCGGCGATGCGTTTGGCAGCCTGCAGAAGTTCGTGGTCTCGGGCCGGCATGCTGATGTCCTACCCTTCGGTGCGGCTGTGATGGTGTGACGCCCGCGGCGAAGACGCGGCCGATCGGGTTCCGCGGGCGGTCCCTTCACCTGGCGGGTCACATGCTCCACCGCCTCGTCCGGCGACTTCGAACGGTCCCGGGGGAAGCGGCCGGAGCGGGTGCGCCGCTTCGGCGCGGTGCGAAGCCCGGACGGGCGCGCCGTGTTCGCCCGCGAGGAGGTCTCGCTCGTCACGCGGCAGGGGCCGGTGCTCGACCAGGTCATCGGTACCTAACGACGGCTTGTTCATGCCCGCACATCATCTCGTGGCGACAGGCCGTTACACGAGATCAGAGCGCATGATCATCTGTGTTCGGGGCCGACGGCACACGCGTCGACGGCGTCCCGGGCGACCATGCGCCGGGAAAGTCCGAAAAGCCGGGAAAGCCGGGAAAGGTGTCGCCGTGGTGGCCGGAGCGTCCCCCGGCACCACCCACCACTCCGAGCGACCACCCGGGTGCGCCCGTGCCCTGTGCGTCTGCGGCCCGGCTCAGGAGACCCGGGAAGGAACGGCGGTCCACGTGTCACAGGCGGCGGGGGAGACCGCCCGGTAACCGCGCTCGAACCAGCGGAGCCGGTTGGCGCCGGTGCCGTGGGTACGGTGGTCGAGGTCGTCGCCGCTGGCGCGGAGCGCGCCGGACAGCGCCTCCCAGTCCCGCTCGGTACGTGGCAGCGACCCTCGTACGCTGCCCAGGAACACCCCCGCCAGGCAGTCGGCCTGGAGTTCGTAGCGGCGGCCGAGTTCGGCCTGGTGGGAGTGGTCGGCGCGGACGCGGGCCTCGTAGGCGGACCTGACGCCGGTGAGGCTCTGCAGGTGGTGGCCGTACTCGTGGGCCGCCACCTTGAGGGGGTACAGGTCGGTCCGGCCCTCGATCCAGTGACCGGTGAGAGGGAACACCAGCGTGGCCCGTTCTGTGCAGTAGAAGGCCGCCGCGTTGACGGGCCAGCGCACTCCGCACACGCGCCGCGCGGGTTCCTCGTAGAAGCGGACCGTGGGCTTGCGGAACCTCAGCCCGGCGTGGGCGAAATGGGCGGACCATGAGGTGTTCAGGCATTTGATGGCCGCCGTCAGATACTCGCGCATCAGCGGCACGCCTCTGTCGATGATCGGTGGTTCCTGGCACGAGGTGGCCGCCAGCTTTCCGCTTCTCAGGAGCGGGTTCTTGGGCGCGGCGGCCTGCGCGACCCCTGACGGCAGGACGGTGAGGCAGACGGCCGTCAGGAGGGTCCATCGCGTGAGGGCGGTGAGGCGTCGGGCAGGCCGCGGGGAGCCGGTGCCTGGCGGGAGGAAGCGCATGGTCGGACAGCTTAGGACTCCGGTGCGCGTCCCCGGTCCTTCGATCTCCTCCCGGTGTGCGCGTCCCCGGCCCTTGGACCCCTTCCCGGCACGCGCGTCCCCGGCCCCGTCCGCCCGCCGCCGGGACCGGCCCGGCGGCGCGGAGGCCGGAGCGGTTCTTTCCGGATATCGCGCACCGGCGTCACCCGGCGCGGCGGTATCTGCCGGGGGCGGTGCCGTACCGGCGCTTGAACGCGTTGGCGAAGGCGAACTCCGACGTGTAGCCGACACTGGTCGCGACGGTGTGCAGTGGGGCGTCGGATTCCCGCAGGAGCCGGGCGGCGGTGGTCATCCGCCACCACGTCAGGTAGGTCAGCGGCGGCTGGCCGAGCAGGGCGGTGAAGCGGCGGGCGAAGGGAGCCCGGGACAGCCCCGCCTCGGCGGCGAGCGTCGCGACGGTCCACGGCCGCGCCGGGTCGCGGTGCATGGCCTGCAACGCGGCGGTGGTGACCGGGTCGTTGAGCGCCGCCGCCCAGCCCGTGCTTCCCGGGGCCGGCCGCCGGTCGAGCCAGGCGCGCAGGATGTGCAGCAGCAGCGTGTCGAGCAACGCGGGAACGATGGCGTCCGTGCCGAGGCGGGGACGTTCCACCTCGGTGGCGAGCAGGTCCACGGTGGAACGCAACTCGGGGTGCCGGCCGAGGTGCGCGGGAAGGTGGATGAGTTCGGGCAGATCGTTGAGCAACGGATGGGTGCGGGCCGGATCGAGGTGGTATCCGCCGCAGAGCGTCACGGTGGCCGGAGCGCCGGCGCCGGTGGGAACGCCGACGGTGTCGGTGACGTAGCGCTGGAGGAACCGCGGGTCGCCCGGATCGCAGTCGAGCGCGGCCGGTGGGGTCGACGGGCTGTCGGCCAGCGTGTGCCCGCGCCCGTGGGGCCGGAACACCACGTCCCCGGCGACCAGCCGCACCGGGTCGCCGTCCGGCCCGATGAGCCAGCACGGCCCCTGGAGGATCACCTGCAGGCCCGCGGCCCCGGGCATGGGGGCGAACCGCTGCGCCCACGGGGCGTGCCAGGCCACCCGCGCCGAGCGCGGCTGTCCGGTTCGCATGACCGCGATCACGTCGCTGAGCACGTCCATACGGCGAGGATATCCCCGCGGAGACGATCGATTATGAATGAGGGATCTCCAAGCATGGTTCGTCTTCCTGCCTCACCCTTAGGTTCGATCCGTGAAAGCCATGCGAATTCACCGATACGGCGACGCGTCCGTCATCCGCCTCGACGACATCCCCAGGCCGGTGCCCGGCCCGGGTGAGGTGCTGATCGACGTCGCCGCGACCTCGTTCAACCCGTCCGACATCGGCCTGCGCCGCGGGCTCCTGCGCTCCGTCTTCCGGATCGACCTGCCGTACACGCTCGGCGGGGACGTCGCCGGTACGGTCGTCGAGGTCGGCGGCGGCGTGCACACCCTCGCCGCCGGAGACCGGGTCATCGGCCGGCTCGACGGCGGCGGTGCCGCGGCCGAGTACGTCACCGCCGCCGCGGACACCCTTGTCGCGGCACCGGACGCCGTTCCCCTCGCCCACGCCGCCGCCATCCCCATCGCCGGTCTCACCGCGTGGCAGGCGGTGTTCGAGCACGCGGGCGTCACGTCCGGGCAGCGGGTGCTCGTCAACGGCGCGGGCGGCGGCATCGGGGGGTTCGCCGTCCAGCTCGCCAAGTACGCCGGGGCGCACGTCATCGCCACGGCCGGTCCGCGCAGTGCCGAGACGGTCCTCCGGTTCGGCGCGGACCAGATCATCGACTACACGACCACGCCCCTCGCCGACGCGCTGGACGAACCGGTGGACGTGGTCCTCAACCTCGTCGTGGTCGGCGCCGAGACCCTGGTGCCGCTGGTCCGGCCGGGCGGCGTCGTCGTGTCCGTGACCGTTCCGGTCACGACCCCCGCCGGCTCCCCGGTGACCGCGGTGCACTTCGTGGTCCGCAACGACACGAGCCACCTCGCCGCACTGGTCAAGCTCGTCGACGCCGGCGCGGTCCACCTCGACGTCTCCGCGTCCCGCCCGCTCACCGACCTGGCCTCGGTACACCGCGACGCCGAGTCCGCCCGCACCCGCGGCAAGATCATTCTCGTTCCGTGAAGGAGTCCCCGATGACCACCACGTCCGCCTCCCCGCCGACCACCCGGCCGCGCGCCCCGGACCACGAGATCGATCCGGCGCGTCCGGACCGTCACCGGAGGTCCGTCGCGGGGCGGTAAGCGGGGGTTTTACCGGTCCTGGGTCCTGATCGCGTCGTGGACCGCGTCAAGGAGCGTGGCGGCTCTCCGGTCCGGCACGCCTTCCTGGATGTGGTTCATGACTTGACATCCACTCCGTCCTAAAGGACGGAGATTCCCGCCTGCCGCGTGGGCTTCGGGTGGGTTCCTGCTTCATCGC
>NZ_JBPJUQ010000043.1:0-91464 GCF_051192615.1 Streptosporangium sp. G11 | reverse complement strand
CGCACGTCACGCACCGACGATGGCCTAACTACGTCCCCTGGCGGGGCCAAACGAATCAAGATCTACGAATGCAGTACAAGAAGAAGCGGAAGAAGAACGGCGATGAAGAGATCTATTATCGCGCGATGAAGGATGCGCATTACAAGACGCTCGAGACGACCGATCGGATGCCTCCCAGCAACAAGGAAACATTCATCTCGCCCACCTTGGAGTATGTGCAGAGTTATGAAGGGATAATAGTGGAGTTCGCTCTGGAGAAGGGGACCACGAGTGCGCTGGCCGCCATAGGTGTGAGAGATGAATCTCCGCTGGTGAAGGCAACGTACCCGGACATGCGCCCCATTTTCTCTGGCTGGAAGAAGTCTCGTGCCTTCTTCAAGGAGGAGGACGGTCAAATAAACATCGGCCTGGGCAACGGGCGGGCGCTGGAGATATTCAATGATGGTATCGTCTCCTTCGATAAGGTCGCGAGATGAACTGAGAAGGCTGCGAGATGAACGAGGAAGACGCGCGGGTGATCCTCTCGATGGGTATCGTTCCCAACGAGCCCAGGGAAGGCACTCCCGACGACATCCTGCGCCACTTCGGTACGAACGACGGGCATGAGCTGGGGCTTCGACTTATCAAGGACGCGGTTCGACGGAAGGACGGGTATGACGTCGCACTGGCGATGATGGTATGTCATGCCTTCGGCTACACGATGGATCATTTCGATGTCCTGGTCGAACTGAGCTACGCGGACTGGCACAAGAAGCATGAAGACGTTGTTTCCAATCTGGGTAAGCTGAAAGCTCCTGCCGCGGTCGAGGCGCTTTACCATGCGACCCAGTGGATTCCGGACTATCTCGATTACGATGACGACCGCACGTTGGCCTCGAAGGCGATCTGGGCGTTGGGTGGCACACCCGGCCCTGAGGCCGAGCGGGCGTTGGTGCGACTGGCGGACTCGGAGAACGAAATGCTGAAGGAGGAGGCGGGTTACCAGCTCGAGAGGCGCGGAGTTCGCTAGCGAGATCTCCGACGCGCCGAAGGTGGATCCTTCTCGCCCCTTTTCCCGGAAACGCGACTTCACGTACTTGGACACAGAGTATGGAAAGTGCCACTTCTCTATCGAGGAGATCGCGATGAAGCTCCAATTTCTCACAGAATTGATCGGCAGGCCGAGTTCGAGGCGGCCTGGCGCGCCACGCGAGGACAGTGAGATGGCGAAGGGCCTCGTGGCAGGGGTGGTCGTCGCGGGCGTGCTGCTCGTCGGCGGGTGTGCCGGTGAGGAGCCGAAGCGGGAGCGGATCGTGGCCGTGGCCGAGATCACCGATTCGCCGAAGGCCGAACCGACGCATCTGCTGTCGAAGGAGCGGCGGTTCACCCGTCTGGACACCGCGTACGGGAAGTGTCTGGACCAGAACGGGGTGAAGGATCTGCCGCCGCTGGACGAGCCGCTGAAGCTCGACGAGACGGATCCCACGGTGGCCAGAGCGCTCCAGTCGTGCCAGGCCCTGGCCGTCGAGGAGAAACCGTAGCGGCGCCCGGCGACATGTCTCAGTTGAAAACCGTCATGTCATGGCCGGTGGTGTTCCGCGGCGCGGGGACAACGCGTCGCGTAGATGGGCATCGCCGCCGTATCCGGCATCGGCCACCACCACCGGAGCCCCAGGCACCCAGCTCGTCGGGAGCATCGGGATACGGTCTCTCCCCGGTGGGAGGGGTTCACCCCATCGGCTCGCCCGCCCGGACCAGGCCCTGCTCGTACGCGAAGACCACCGCGGCCACCCGGTCGCGCAGCCCGGCCTTGGTCAGCACCCGGGACAGGTGGGTCTTCACCGTGGCCTCGGACAGGTGCAGGACCTCGGCGATCTCCGCGTTCGACCGGCCCCGCCCGACGTGTGCCAGCACCTCCCGCTCACGATCGGTGAGACGCTCCAGAGCGGTCCCTCCGCCGGGCGGCACGGTCAGGAAGCGCTCGATCAGCCGCCGGGTCACCACCGGGGCGAGCAGCGCCTGCCCGGCGGCGACGGTGCGGACGGCCTCGGCGAGCTGGCCGGGCGGGGCGTCCTTCAGCAGGAAGCCCCCCGCGCCCGCGCGCAGCGCCTCGTACACGTACTGGTCGAGATCGAAGGTGGTGAGCACCAGTACCGCCGGGGCGTCGGGCCCGACGCGGATGCGCCGGGTGGCCTCGATACCGTCCAGCCTGGGCATCCGGATGTCCATCAGCACCAGATCCGGCCGTAGCCGCCGCGCCTCCGCCACGGCCTCGACGCCGTCCGCGGACATCCCCACCACCTCGATGTCGGGCTGGACGCCGAGCATGGCCGACAGCCCCGACCGTGCCAGCGCGTGATCGTCGACGACCAGGACACGGATCACCGCGACTCCACGGGCAGTCGGAGACGGACGGCGTACCCACCGTCCCCGGCGGGACCGGCGTGCAGCGCGCCACCGTAGAGGCGGGCCCGCTCGTGCATCCCCACCAGGCCGTGCCCGGACGAGGCGGCCGGCGCCTGGCCTGTTCCGGGCGCGTTGACGACCTCCAGGCCGAGCTCCGTGCCGCCGTAGGTCACCCGGACCTCGGTGTCGGCCGTGCCCGCGTGCCGCCGGACGTTCGTGAGCGCCTCCTGGACGATCCGGTAGGCGGTGAGTTCCAGCCCGGCGGGCAGGTCGCGGCGGTCACCCCGCTCGACCAGCCGCACCGGCAACCCGCTCGCCCGCACCTGCTCCACCAGCTCGGGCAACCGGTCCAGGGTGGGCTGCGGTGCCAGCCCGTTGTCGTTCTCGTCGCGCAGCGCCTCCAGCACGTGCCGCATCTCCATCAGAGCCTCGCGCGCGGTGTCCGCCACCGCGTCCATATGGTCGCGCGACCGCTCCGTGTCGCGCCCGCTGAGCACGCGGGCGGCCCCGGCGTTCACCGCGATGATCGACAGCGAGTGCGCGACCACGTCGTGCAGCTCGCGCGCGATCCGCAGCCGCTCGGCGACGACCGCCTCCCTGGCCCGCTCGCGCGTCCGCTCCTCGGAGTCGCGCAACTGGGCCTCCCGGCGACGCAGCAGCAGCCCGGCCGTCCACGCGCCGGTCACGAAGAAGACCATGACGACAGCGGACCCGATGTCCGGCCGGGCGTCGTAGAACTGCAGGGCGATCGCGCCGGTCATGCCCCCGACCGCGCAGACCCACCCTCCCACCGCCACCGGCAGAGCCCGGACGTGCAGCGCGACCGAGAACGCGGCCACCAGGATCGCCGGAAACGGCACGACGGTGGCCGGTGGCCCGTCGGCGGTGGCCGCCCGCAGCAGCAGCGCGGCCACCGTGACCCCCAGCACGGCCAGCGGCGCGTGCCGCCGGACCGCCAGCGGCAACGTCGTCACCAGCGCGAACGCGACCTCGACCAGGAGTGGCTCCGGGCCCGCGGGCAGCACCTCCGCGACGGCCCAGACGGCCAGCAGCGCGGCGAGCGCCAGATCTGACCGGGGCGGGCGCCGGGGTACCCGGGCGAGTTGTGCGAGGGGATCCACGGGTAGAACGTACTGCCCGGTCGAAGCGTGGTCATCAGCCTGCCGGGGTAGTCGCGTCAGCTTCCCGTGGTAGCCGATCGCGCCCCGAGACGGACGCGCCGGGGCCCGGACGCTTTCTAGCGTCGCACCATGACCTCGAACGAAACAGCGCCTCGCGGGCGCACCCCGTCGGGCCTTTCCGTATCGGGCCTTTCCGCGATCGCCGGCGGCGCGGCCATGGCCGTCATCGGAGTGATGCAGGCGGTACGGCCCACCGACGACGATCCCAGGGTGCTCGGCGAGGAGCACCTCATCCTCGGCCTGTTCGCGGCCTCGCTGATCCTGCTCGTCCCCGGCCTTCTCGCACTGGCCCGCCACGGCACCCGGGTCGCCCTCGCCGGAGCCGTCGCGGTGTCGATCGGCCACGTCCTGCTGGCGTTCGGCGCCACGGCCTCCAACCTGCACGGCGAGGACTACCCGTGGTTCGGCCTGGTGGCCGTCCCGGCGAACCTGGCCATGCTCGCCGGGGGGATCGCGATGGCGGTGTCACTGTGGCGGGCCGGACGGGTGCCCCGCGTCGTCGCGGTGGCCCTTCCCGCACTGTGGCTCTGCGAGATCATCCTGGCCCAGCTCGGCGGGGGGCTGATCGCCGGTGCCTACTGGCTCGTCGTGGGCCGCCTGCTCATCTCCGGCACCCTGGAAGGCGCCGCCCCGGCCAGGCCATGACATTTTCCATCGAAGTGTGTACCGGGGTTCGTCCTGACGAACCAGGAACGGTTCATCCGCGCAGAGGAGGGCGGAACGGGTGAGAATTGCGATGATCGTTATGTCGTAACATTCCGGATCTGAGGAGCTGACCGCCGATGACTCTCGCGCGACTTCCCCACCGTGGACGGGCGATCGCCGGCCTCGGGCTGAGCGCGATACTCGTGACATGGGCCGTCGCACCCGCCGCGTCCGCCGAACCGCTCCCCGCCTCCGCGGAGCCCTCCGCGTCGGCCGGGCTCGACCGGGAGGCGCTCAAGCGGAGCCTCGACGCGGTCCACGAGGCCGGGATGTACGGCACCTACTCCGCGGTCCGGGACGGCGGGGCGAGGTGGCTCGGGGCGGCGGGGGTCGCCGACGTGCGGACCCGGCGGCCCGTCCACTCCCGGATGGTCCACCGGGTGGGCAGCATCACCAAGACCTTCACGGCCGTGGCGATCCTCCAGCAGGTCGAGCGGGGCCGCGTCGAGTTGGACGCGCCCGTCGCCCGCCATCTCCCCGGTCTTCTGCCGGACGAACTCGGCCAGAGGATCACGGTCCGGATGCTGCTCAACCACACCAGCGGCATCGGCGACTACGTCGCGGGCGCCTTCCCCTCCCTCGTCCAGGCCTCCCCGCAGAGCCTCGACGACAACCGGTTCCGCAGGATCAGCCCGCTGGAGCTGGTGAGGTTCGGGCTGGAGGCGCCGCGCACGGGCGAGCCGGGGCAGGTGTGGTCGTACTCCAACACCAACTACGTGATCGCCGGTCTGCTCCTGGAGAAGGTGACCGGAACCGGCGCGGAGGCGTACATCACCCGTCACGTGATCCGCCGGGCCGGGCTGCGCGACACGTCCTTCCCGCGCACGCCGGTCATCCCCGGGCCGCACTCCAAGGCGTACGAGGCGCTGTACGGCTACATCGACCCGCCGCGCGACTACAGCGTCTACGACATGTCGTGGGCGGGCACGGCGGGCGCCGTCGTCGCGACCATGGAGGACCTCAACCGGTTCTACCGGGAACTGCTGGGCGGCGGGCTGCTCGCCCCCGCGCAGCTCGCCCAGATGCGGACGACGGTGCCGGTCACCGACGCCCAGGGCAACGCCGTGATGCACTACGGTCTCGGCATCTACGCCCAGGACCTGCCCTGCGGCCGGTTCTGGGGCCACGACGGGGGCGTGTTCGGCATGGGCACGATCTCCATGTCCGGCGAGGACGGCCGGCGCCAGCTCTCCCTGGGATTCAACCTGATGAAGTACCAGCAGCTCGACGCGAGCGGTTATCCGCAGCCGCACGCGATCGACTACGCGATGAGCGACTACTTCGTGCGGGCGCTGTGCGGCCCGTCCGCGGCGGCGGCCAAGAGCTCCCGGCCTCCGGTGCTCCTCCCGACCCAGCAGGTGCTGGTCAAGCGCTGACCCGCCGGTTCGCCGGTCGGGCGCTCACCCGCCTGTTGGGCACCGGGCAGGCATCGGGCAGGTACCGGTTCGCCGGGTGAGCGCCGGCGTGCCGGTCCGCCGACCACCGACCGCCCGTCCCTTCGTCGTCCGGGGGCGGTCGGTGGTCAGTAGGAGCCGCGCCACCGGGGGGCGCGGTCCCGGCGGTGCGCGCCGTCCCCGCGATGCCGGCGCTCCTCCCGATACCCGCGCTCCCATCCGTACCTGCGCTCCTCGCGGAAGCGGCGTCCGCGATCCCCCCGCGCGCCGCGGTCCTCGCGGTCTCCCCGGGCGCCGCGGCGGCCCTCGCCCCCGGCGTCCTCGCCGTCCTCGCCCTCCTCCTCGCGTTCCCTGGCCAGGGCCTCTTCCAGGCCGGGGGTGAACCCGCCGCCGAAACGGCCCATGTCGGGGTGGTGGAAGCGGGTCTCGCGCGTGCCGTCGAGGGCCGCCGACATCGACGAGACCCAGATCGGCCCCGGCAGGGAGGCCCCCTGGACCGCGCCGAAGTACTCGTCGCCGATCTCGACGTTGGTCAGCGGGTAGCGGTAGGAGCCCCGGATGTCGCCCACGCTGACCGCCGCGGCCAGGTCGGGGGTGTAACCGGCGAACCAGGCCGACGTGTAGCCGTTGTTGGTGCCCGTCTTGCCCGCGGCCGGGCGGCCGATGCTCTGCCCGGTCATGGTGCCCTTGGTGAACACCCCGGCCAGAAGGTGGTTGACCGCGTCGGCCACGTCGCGCTCGATCGCCCGTGAGCAGCTGGGCGGGATCCGGAAGCGCCTGCCGTTCCGCTCGACGATCTCGACGATGGACATCGGGCGGCAGTAGCGGCCCCGCGCTCCGAAGGCGGCGAACGCGGACGCCACGGTCACCGGGTCCATCTCGTTCACGCCGAGGGTGAAGGTCGGCACCTCCCGCAGCGGGGTGCCGTCGGCGCGGGCGATGCCCAGCGCCCTGGCGGTCGTGACGACCGGGCACAGGCCCACCCGCTGCTCCAGCATCATGTAGAAGATGTTCACCGACTTCCAGGTGCCGGTGGACAGGCTCTGCGGGCCGCCCTTGCCCTCGCCGCTCGCGTTGAAGATCTCCGCGCCGGGGTCGTTGACCTTGCGGCCCCTGCAGTCGGTGAAGCCGCTGTCGGGGACGAAACTGCCGGGCGTCATGAAGCCCTGGTCGAACCGCCAGCCCTGGGCCAGCGCGGTCGCCAGGGTGAACGCCTTGAACGTCGATCCCGCCTGGAAGCCCTGGCCGCCGCCGTGCGCCATGTCGGCGGGCAGGTTGTAGGTGGTGTTGGGGCCGTTCTTGCTGTTACCGACGTTGCTGCCGTACTTCTTGCTCGCCGCCATGGCCCGGATCCGCCCGGTGCCCGGCTGGACCATGGCCTCGGCCGCGACCTCGGTGTCCTTCCTGCCGACCCGCGCGGCGATGGCGCGTTGCGCGGCCCGCTGCGCCTTCGGCGCCAGGGTGGTGCGCAGCACGATGCCGCCCCTGGCCAGGCGGCGCTCCCGCTCGGCGCGGGTGTGGCCGAAGGCCGTGTTGGTCAGCAGCTCCCGGTGCACGTAGAGACAGAAGTAGGGGTAGGTGCTTCCGTCGCAGCCGCCGGGCTCGGGCTTGAGGCGGATGGCCAGCGGGCGCCTCTTGGCGGCCTCGGCCCGCGCCGGGGTGACGTACGACAGCTGGGCCATCCGGTCCAGGACGATGTCCCTGCGCTCGCGCAGCCGCTCCCTGCGCCCGGCGCCCAGGGACGGGTCCGTGGCGTACGGCGTGCGGACCGCGCCGGCCAGCGCCGCGGCCTGGGGCAGGGTCAGCCGGGAGGCAGGGACCGAGAAGAACCGCTGGGCGGCGGCCTCCACCCCGAAGGCGCCCGCGCCGAAGTAGGCGATGTTGAGATAGCGCTCCAGGATCTCGGCCTTGCTGTACTTCCTCTCCATCGCCAGCGCGTACCGCAGCTCGGTGATCTTGCGCTGGACGCTGGGCGCGCGGGCCTGGGCGCGCTCGGTGTCGCTCTCGGAGTTCTCGACCAGGATGTTCTTCACGAGCTGCTGGGTGAGCGAGGAGCCGCCCTGCCGCACCTCGCCCGCCTTGGTGTTGGTGATCAGGGCGCGCAGGGTGCCCTTGACGTCCAGGCCCGCGTGCTCGTAGAAGCGCGAGTCCTCGATCGCCACGATCGCGTCACGCATGACGGGGGCGACCTGGGCGAGGGTCACCACCGTCCGGTTCTCCGTGTAGAACTGGGCGAACCGCTTGCCGTTCTTGTCCAGCAGGACGGTGCGCTGGGAGAGCGGGTTCTCCCGGGGGCTCGGGGGCAGGTCGGTGAGGGTCGTCGCGACGCTGTTGACGGTGATCCCGGCCGTGCCGACCAGCGGCAGCGCGGCCATGGCTGCCAGCAGCCCGCCGAACACCCCGCAGGCCGCCAGCCAGCACAGGCACGCGCCGCGACCACGTCTCACCTCCGGGCGCGATGTCACGCATAGTAACGTGCGACCGGATGATCACCTACAAACGCCCGATTGCCAATTCTTACCCGTCCTGCACCTTTTCTCGACTGATCTTCAGCCCGAGCGAGGCGAACTGCTCGAACGGCCGGTGGTAGCCCCGCTCGATGTGGTGCACCCCGCGCAGAGTGGAGGTGCCCTCGGCGGCGGCGGCGGCCAGCACGGCCGAGAACCCGGCCCGGATGTCGGGCAGCGTCACGTCGGCGCCGCTCAGCCTGGACACGCCGCGCACGACCGCCGAGTGCTTGGCGTTGGTGTCGTGGTAACGGCAGGCGGGGCCGCCGAGGCAGACGTCGAACACCTCGATCTCGCAGCCCATCTTCTGCAGTGCGGGCACGTAGACCAGGCGGTTCTCGAACACCGTCTCGTGCAGCACCGACATGCCCTGGGCCTGCGTGAACAGCACCATCAGGGGCGTCTGCCAGTCGGTCATGAACCCCGGGTGCGTGTCGGTCTGCACCGCCGCGGCCCGCAGCCCGTGCGGCGCGGACGCCGACAGGTAGTCGTCGGTGATGTCGACCTCGGCGCCCATCCTGGCCAGGGTGGTGATCGCGGTCACCAGCCGGTCCTGCGGGCAGCCGTGCACCCGCACCTGCCCGCCCGTGATCAGGCCGGCCGCCAGGTAGGAGAACGCCTCGATGCGGTCGCCGTTGAGCCAGGTGGAGGCGCCGTGCAGGCGCTCCACGCCCTCGATCACGATGCGCCGGTCGGGGCTCAGCTCGATGCGGGCGCCCATGCGCTGCAGGAACAGGGCGAGCTCCACCACCTCGGGCTCCATCGCCGCGCCCTTCAGCACGGTCTTGCCCTCGGCCAGCACCGCCGACATCAGGATCGTCTCGGTGGCTCCGACGCTGGGGTAGGGCAGCTCGATCCGGGTGCCGCGCAGCCGCTTGGCCTTGGCGTACACCCCCGTGTCGCTCACCTCGATCTCGGCGCCCATCGCGCGCAGCGCCTCGACGTGGAAGTCGACGGGCCTGCGGCCGATCGGGTCGCCGCCGACCAGCGGCACGAACGCCTCGCCCGCCAGGTGCAGCAGCGGGCCCAGCATGAGGATCGGGATCCTGTTGAGGCCGGTGAACGCCGCGGGGACGTGCGGGTTGATCTGCTGCCCCGGGGCGACGGAGATCTCTCCGGAGCTGATCTCCACGTCGATGCCGAGCGCCCTCAGCATCTGCGCGGTGATCCCCACCTCGCCCACGTCCGGGGCGTTCTGGATCGTGCTCTCACCGGTGCCCAGCATCGCGGCGACCATGTGCTTGGAGACGCCGTTCTTGGAGCCGCGGACCTCGACGTCACCGCGGAGCGGCCCGGAGGGTTCGATCAGCCATACCTCTTCGTTCACACCGCCAGAGTAACGGGATTCGGCCGGAGCCTCGGATGGCGCCGGGCCGAGGGGTATGTAACATCGGGCACATCTGCACAGAGGGTGAGGGAACCATGGTGCGCGGCGTGCGTGATTTTGTGATCACCGTGCTGGTGCTCGCGCTGATCGGGGTCGTCGCCGGGATCCTGTGGTCGCTGGCCGCGCCGCGCCCCCCGTACGTCGTGACGGGCCGGGGGCCGCTGCTGGCCGACCCCTCCACGCAGGCGTTGATCGCCGCCGACGGCTGGTTCGCCGTGATCACCGGCGCGCTCGGGCTGGCCTGCGGGGCCATCGGCTACAGCGTGTCGCGCGGGGGCCGCCCGCTCCCGGTGGTGGTGGGCCTGGCCGCGGGCGGCCTGCTCGGCGCCTACCTGACGCTGGTGGTGGGGGAGGCGGTCAATCTCGGCGCCGTGAGCGTCACCGCCTCGGGGACGTCCGCGTCGCTGATCGCGGGGCCGCTGGGGCTGACCGCCTGGGGCGTGCTGTTCGCGTGGCCGACGCTGGCCGCCGGTCTCTTCTTCGCCCTGGAGGGCATCGCGGGCTACCGCGACTCCCCGCTGCGCCGCCCGTTCGGCGGGAACGACCCCTACGGGCCGCTGTCGTCGTACGACATCAGCGACCGGACCGGCGACCGGTAGGCGGGCGCGGCCCGCGATCCCGGTGGCGGCCGGGCCGGTGGACGCGGCCGGGCGAGCGGTCGGAGTGGTGGCGGGTCAGAGGGGTGGCCTGCGTGAGCCGTGGCCGGTGGCGCGCTCGAACGCGTGGGCCAGCCGCAGCACCGCCATGTCGGCGAAGGGGCGCCCGACGATCTGCACGCCCACCGGCAGCCCGCCGGAGGTGAACCCGCACGGCACCGACGCCGCCGGGGCGTGCAGCACGCTGATCCAGTAGGCGGAGCGCATCCACGCCAGGTAGTCGGGCAGCGCCTCCCCGTTGATCTCCGAGACGTACGGGGCGTCCACCGGGAACGGCGGCACCTGGCTGACCGGTGCGATCAGGAAGTCGTAGGTGTCGAAGAAGGAGCTCATCCGCCGGTAGAGCTCGCTGCGCAGCCGCTCCGCGCGGGCCAGGTCGGCGCCGGTCAGCTCGCAGCCCCGCTCGACGTTCCAGCGCACGTTCGCCCCCAGGCTCTCCCGCGGCAGGTCGCCGAAGGACAGCGCGTAGTACCACGCCCGGTAGATCCGGAAGGAGTCCTCGGCGGCGGACAGGTCGAGATCCACCCGCTCCACCCGCGCGCCCAGCTCCGCGAGCGCGGCCGGGGCGTCCGCGGTGACCTTGGCCGTCTCCGCGTCGACCGGCAGCCCGCCCAGGTCGGGGCTCCAGGCCACGCGCACCCCGGTCAGGTCGAGGTCCAGCGGCCCGGCGAAGGCGGAGCCGCTCTCGGTGATCGACAGGGGGAAGGAGGCGTCGAACCCCGCCACCGCGCTCATCAGCAGCGCCAGGTCCCCCGCGGTGCGGGCCATCGGTCCCGGGACGCCGAGGGTGAACCAGGCCGCGGCGGACGAGGGCGGGGGGACCCGCCCCGGGGTGGGCCGCAGCCCCGCCACGTTGCAGAAGGAGGCCGGGTTGCGCAGCGAGCCGCCCATGTCGGAGCCGTCGGCCAGCGCCACCATGCCTGTCGCCAGCGCCGCCGCCGCCCCGCCGCTGCTGCCCCCCGCCGACCTCGACAGGTCGTACGGGTTGCGGGTGGCACCGAAGATCTCGTTCACGGTGTGCGAGCCGGTGCCGAACTCCGGGGTGTTGGTCTTGCCGACCGTGATCGCCCCGGCCTCGCGCATCCGCCGCACGATCGGTGCGTCGGCGGTGGGGACGTGGTCGGCGAAGATCGGCGAGCCGTACGTGGTGCGGATCCCCGCGGTGTCGGCGAGGTCCTTGTGCGCGACCGGCAGGCCGTGCAGCGGCCCCCGCCACCGGCCGCGGGCCAGGTCCCGGTCGGCCTCCTCGGCCTCCCGCCTGGCACGCTCGGCCACCAGCGTGACGATCGCGTTGACCTTCGGGTTGACCTCCTCGATCCGCCGCAGGTGCGCGTCGAGCAGCTCGACCGCGCCGATCTGCCTGGTACGCAGCAGTTCGATCATCTCGGTGGCGGTCAGGTAGTGCATCTTGCCCCCCATGTCGCCGGTCGGGTACGTCCTGTCGTACCGAGTCTGGCCGAACGCCGTCGCGCGTCGCGTCGGCAACCTTCGACAGGACCCGCCCGGGGGAGCGGGTCCGTCTTGTGGGACCTCGTGAGGCGATCAGTCGGTCTTGCCGATGGGGGCGGTGACGGCCTGGGTGAGCCGTACCAGCTCCGAGGGGGCGGTCTCGATCTGCAGCCCGCGCCGCCCAGCGGAGAAGTAGATCGTCGCGAAGTCGAGCGCGGAGGCGTCGACCACGGTCGGCAGGCGCTTGCGCTGCCCGAGGGGGCTGATGCCGCCGACCACGTAGCCGGTGACCCGCTCGACCTTGGCCGCGTCGGCCATCGCCGCCCGCTTGCTCTTCAGCGCCGCCGCGAACGCCTTGAGGTCGAGCTTGCCCGCCACCGGCACCACCGCGACGGCCAGCCCGCTCTCCACCTCGGCCACGAGGGTTTTGAAGATCTGCCCGTGCGGCACGCCGAGGGCGTCGGCCGCCTCCTCGCCGTAGGCCTGCGCGCCCGCGTCGTGCTCGTAGGGGTGCAGGGTGAAATCCACCTTGGCCTGGGTCAGGGCCACCGTGGCGGGGGTGCCCTGGCCGCCCTTGTTCTTGCTCTTGCTCACGGGGAAAGCGTAGCGGCTGGTTAAAATCTACATAGTAAAGGCGTTGTCCGGATAATGGACGGGACGATATCGGGTGGCGGACCTCCGTAGACTGAACGGGTGATTTCGCGTACCGACCTGCGAGGGCCCCTTCCGGGGAACCTCCGCGACGTGCTGCCCCGTGCCGACCTCGACGTCGAAGCCGCCCTGGAGAAGGTGCGGCCCATCTGCGAGGACGTGCGTCATCGCGGGGTCGCCGCCGTGCGCGAGCTGACCGCCAGGTTCGACGGCGTGGAGCTGGGGGCCACCCGGGTGCCCGCCGAGGAGATCACCGGGGCGCTGGAGAGGCTCGACCCGAAGGTCAGGGCGGCGCTGGAGGAGTCGATCCGCCGCGCCCGCCTCGTCCACCGCGACCAGCGGCGCGCCGACGTCACCACCCAGGTCGTGCCCGGCGGCACCGTCACCGAGCGCTGGGTGCCCGTCGACCGCGTGGGGCTGTACGTCCCCGGCGGCCGGGCGGTCTATCCCTCCAGCGTGGTCATGAACGTCGTTCCCGCCCAGGAGGCGGGGGTGCCCTCCCTGGCGGTCTCCTCGCCCGCGCAGCGCGAGTTCGGCGGGCTGCCGCACCCGGCCATCCTGGCGGCGTGCGCGCTGCTCGGCGTGGACGAGGTCTACGCGGTCGGCGGAGCCCAGGCGGTGGCGATGTTCGCGTACGGCACCGAGGAGTGCCCGCCGGTCACCATGGTCACCGGTCCGGGCAACATCTGGGTGGCCGCGGCCAAGCGCCTGCTCAAGGGCCGCATCGGCATCGACTCCGAGGCCGGTCCCACCGAGATCGCGATCCTCGCCGACTCCACGGCCGACCCGGTGCACGTGGCCGCCGACCTGATCAGCCAGGCCGAGCACGACACGATCGCCGCCGCCGTGCTCGTCACCGACTCGGCGGAGCTGGCCGAGGCCGTCGAGCGGGAGCTGCCCCGCCAGGTCGCCGCGACCAAGCACGCCGAGCGGATCACCGAGGCCCTGTCGGGGCGCCAGTCGGGCATCCTGCTGGTCGACGACATGGAGGCCGGGCTGCGTGTCGTCGACGCGTACGCCGCCGAGCACCTGGAGATCCACGCCGCCGGGGCGCACGCGCTGGCGGCCCGGGTGCGCAACGCCGGGGCGATCTTCGTCGGCTCCTACGCGCCGGTCTCGCTCGGCGACTACATGGCCGGTTCCAACCACGTGCTGCCCACCGGCGGCTGCGCCTGCCACTCCTCGGGGTTGTCGGTGCAGACGTTCCTGCGCGGCATCCACGTCGTCGACTACAGCCGCGAGGCCCTCGCCGGTGCCGCCGCCCACGTGTGCGTGCTGGCCGACACCGAGGACCTCCCGGCGCACGGTGCGGCGATCCGCGCGCGGTTCGACTGGGAGGTGCCCTCGTGAGGGTCTTTCCGCCCGTGCTCATCGGGGGTTCGTGCCCGGTTCGACGGCGAGGTGCCCTCGTGAGGGGCTTTCCGTCCGTGTTCGTCGGGGATGTCCGTGTCCGGTTCGACCGGGGGGTTTCGTCGTGAGGCTTGAAGATCTGCCGATCCGCGACGACCTTCGGGGGCGCACGCCGTACGGTGCTCCCCAGATCGACGTCCCGGTCAGGCTCAACACCAACGAGAACCCCTACGGGCCCTCCGCGTCCCTGGTCGCCGACCTGGCCGAGGCCGTACGCGCCCACGCGGCCGAGCTCAACCGCTACCCCGACCGCGACGCGCTCGCCCTGCGCGGGGAGCTGGCCGCGTACCTCGGCCACGGCCTGGCCGTGGAGCAGGTCTGGGCCGCCAACGGCTCCAACGAGGTGCTCCAGCAGATCCTGCAGGCCTTCGGCGGCCACGGCCGGGTCGCGATGGGCTTCGAGCCTTCTTACTCGATGCACCCGATCATCACCACCGGCGCCTCGACCGAGTGGGTCTCCGGGGCGCGCGAGGACGACTTCGGGATCGACCCGGGCAAGGCCGTGGCCGCGATCGAGGAGCACCGGCCCGACATCGTCTTCCTGACCTCGCCCAACAACCCGACCGGCACCGCCCTGGACCCGGCGGTGATCGCCGGGATCGTCGAGGCGGCGCCGGGCATGGTGGTGGTGGACGAGGCCTACTTCGAGTTCGCCCGCACCGGCACCCCGTCGGCGCTGACCCTGCTGCCGGACAATCCCCGGCTGATCGTCACGCGGACGATGTCCAAGGCGTTCGCCATGGCCGGGACCCGGCTCGGCTACCTGGCCGCCCACCCGGCGGTGATCGAGGCGCTGCTGCTGGTCCGGCTGCCGTACCACCTGTCCACGCTCACCCAGACGGCGGCGCGGGTCGCGCTCGCCCACGGCGCCGAGTTGCTCGGCGCCGTCGACGCGCTGCGGGCCGAGCGGGACGCCACGGTGGAGTGGCTGCGCGGCCGGGGGCTGACGGTCGCCGACTCGGACGCCAACTTCGTGCTGTTCGGGCTCTTCGAGGACAGGCACGCGGTGTGGCGGGGCATGCTGGACCGCGGGGTGCTGATCCGCGAGGTGGGACCGCCCGAGTGGCTGAGAGTTTCGATCGGAACACCTGAGGAGATGGCGGCGTTCCGCGCCGCCCTGGAGGAGATCCTGTGAGCAGCATCACTGGCGGCGCCGACACCGCCGTCGCGGCCGCGCCGCGTCGCGGTCGCGTCGAGCGTGTCACCAAGGAGACCTCGGTGCTGGTCGAGGTCGACCTCGACGGCACCGGGAACGTCGAGGTGTCCACCGGTGTCGGGTTCTTCGACCACATGCTGAACCAGCTCGGCAAGCACGGGCTGTTCGACCTGATCGTGAAGACCGAGGGCGACCTGCACATCGACGCCCACCACACGATCGAGGACACCTCGCTCGCGCTGGGGGCGGCGTTCCGCGAGGCCCTGGGCGACAAGTCGGGCCTGAGGAGGTTCGGCAACGCGTCCTGCCCGCTGGACGAGTCGCTCGCGGAGGTCACGGTCGACCTGTCGGGGCGCCCCTACCTGGTGCACAGCGAGCCCGAGGGCATGGCTCCCATGATCGGCGCGGAGTACGACACGACGATGACCAGGCACATCCTGGAGTCGTTCGTCGCCCAGGCCGCCATCTGCCTGCACGTGCGCGTCCCGTACGGCCGCAACGCCCACCACATCGTGGAGGCGCAGTTCAAGGCCCTGGCCAGGGCGCTGCGGGCGGCCTCGGAGCGCGACCCGCGCGCCACCGGGGTGCCCAGCACGAAGGGCGTGTTGTGATCTTTTCTCGCGTGGGGAGGGGGCGGCGCCGGTGAGCGACAACTGGTCGGCCGTCGCGATGGCCTTCGTGGCCCTCTTCCTCGTCGGCGGGATCGTCTCATTCCTCAAACAGGGTCTGAAGAAGGGCGCGGTGCTGCTCGCCGCCCTCGCGGCCCTGGCGACCACGGCGGCGGTGCTCTGGTGGTGAAGAAGAAGGTGACCGTTCTCGACTACGGCTCGGGCAACCTCCGTTCGGCGGAGCGCGCGCTGGCCCGGGTCGGCGCGGACGTCACGGTGACGTCCGACTACGAGGCGGCGCTGGAGGCCGACGGCCTCGTCGTGCCGGGGGTGGGGGCGTTCGCCGCGTGCATGGCGGGGCTGCGCGCCGTGCGAGGCGAGCGGATCATCGGGCGGCGCCTGTCGGCGGGGCGGCCGGTCCTCGGCATCTGCGTCGGCATGCAGATCCTCTTCGAGACGGGCGTCGAGCACGGCGTCACGACCGAGGGCTGCGGGGAGTGGCCGGGCACGGTGGAGCGCCTGGAGGCCCCGGTCCTGCCTCACATGGGCTGGAACACGGTCAAGGCGCCCGCCGAGTCCGTGCTGTTCGCCGGGCTCGACGCCGACACGCGCTTCTATTTCGTGCACTCGTACGGTGTGCGCTCCTGGGATCTCCAGGCGGGGCCGGGTTTCACCGACCCGCTGGTCACCTGGTCCGAGCACGGTGTGCCGTTCGTCGCGGCGGTGGAGAACGGCCCGCTGGCGGCCACCCAGTTCCACCCGGAGAAGTCGGGCGACGCCGGTGCGCAGCTGCTCACGAACTGGCTCGGGACCGTCACGTGATCTCCCGGGCTTCGGGCGGGTTCTCGGCCGCGACTGCCGGTGGGGCTCTGGCTGGGTTTTCCGGTGGGGTTCCGGTTGGGTTTTCGGCCGTGGCTGCCGGTGGGGGTTCCGGCCGGGTTCGCGGTGAGCGTCCGGTGGGTCCTCGATGAGCAAGGAGCGGGCCAGGCGCAGGGCCGAGCGGGAGGCCGAGCAGGCACGCCAGGCGGCTCTGCGCGCCGAGCGGGAGGCACGGCTGGTGCGGCGGCGCGAGCGGGTCGGCAGGATGGTCGCGCTGCTGCCGGGCAGGCCCGTCCGCATCGTGTCCCAGGGCGGCATCATGGCCCGCCGTCGCCGGGCGCAGAACGGTGTCGCGGCGGTGCTGTTCCTGATCGTCCAGGTGATCGTCTGGTTGCTGTGGTCCTCGTGGGCGGCCCGGTTCGGGGTGCTCGTGCTTTCGTTGCTGTTCGTACCGCTTTTCCTCACCCTTGTCTTCGACCGGAGGTCTTGAACAGATGTCGCTTGAGCTGCTCCCCGCCGTGGACGTCGCCGACGGTCAGGCGGTCCGCCTGGTCCAGGGCGCGGCCGGCACCGAGACGTCGTACGGCGACCCCCTGTCCGCGGCGCTGGCCTGGCAGGAGGCCGGTGCCGAGTGGATCCATCTGGTCGACCTCGACGCGGCCTTCGGCCGGGGCAGCAACCGCGAGCTGCTGGCCACCGTGGTCGGCGCGCTCGACGTCAACGTGGAGATGTCCGGCGGCATCCGCGACGACGCCTCCCTGGAGATCGCGCTGGCCACCGGCTGCCGCCGGGTGAACATCGGCACCGCGGCGCTGGAGAACCCCGCCTGGTGCTCCAAGATCATCGCTGAGTACGGCGACCGGATCGCGATCGGGCTGGATGTGAGGGGGACGACCCTGGCGGCCCGCGGCTGGACGCAGGAGGGCGGTGACCTGTGGGAGGTCCTCGCCCGCCTGGAGGGCGACGGCTGTCCCCGCTACGTCGTCACCGACGTCACCAAGGACGGCACGCTGCGCGGCCCCAACCTCGACCTGCTGCGCGAGGTCTGCTCCCGCACCGACAAGCCGGTGGTCGCCAGCGGTGGCGTCTCGTCCCTGGACGACCTGCGCGCCCTGGCCTCGCTGGTCCCGATCGGCATTGAGGGGGCCATCGTGGGCAAGGCACTGTACGCGCAGGCTTTCACCCTCGAAGACGCCCTTGCCGCCGTGAGTTCGTGAGGGGTTGCAGATGACTGTCGCGGTACGAGTGATTCCCTGTCTGGACGTGGACGCCGGGCGGGTGGTCAAGGGCGTCAACTTCGAGAACCTCCGTGACGCGGGCGACCCGGTCGAGCTGGCCCGCCGCTACGACGCGGAGGGGGCCGACGAGCTGACGTTCCTGGACATCACGGCCTCCAGCTCCGACCGGTCGACGATGTACGACGTGGTCAGCCGGACGGCCGAGCAGGTGTTCATCCCGCTGACCGTGGGCGGGGGAGTGCGCTCGGTCGAGGACGTCGACAGGCTGCTGCGGGCGGGTGCCGACAAGGTGGGCCTGAACACGGCGGCGATCGCCCGGCCCGAGCTGCTGACCGAGGCGTCCCGGCGCTACGGGGCGCAGTGCATCGTGCTGTCGGTGGACGCCCGCCGGGTCGTCGACGGCCCGCCGACGCCGTCCGGCTTCGAGGTGACCACGCACGGCGGTCGCCGGGGCACCGGCATCGACGCGGTGGAGTGGGCCCGGCGGGGCGAGGAGCTCGGGGTCGGTGAGATCCTGCTCAACTCCATGGACGGTGACGGCACGCGCGACGGCTACGACCTGGAGATGATCCGGGCGGTACGGGCCGCGGTGTCGGTTCCGGTCATCGCCAGTGGCGGGGCCGGTTCCGTCGGGGACTTCCCTCCCGCGGTCGAGGCGGGGGCCGACGCGGTGCTGGCGGCGTCGGTGTTCCACTTCGGGCAGCTCAAGATCGGTGACGTCAAGGACGCGCTGCGGGGGGCGGGTCACCCGGTTCGCTGATCCTTTCGTCGTGCTTGTTCTGTTGTACGGCGAAGTGGTCGCGGCGGGCCGTGTGGGTGTGTCCGGGGTTCCTGGGTTTGATGGGACGGGGTTCGTCTGTTCCGGGCCTGGTGGGACGTGCTGCGCGCTGTTCCGGGCCGGTGGGACGTGCTGTGCGTTGTGGTCGGGCGTGGTTCGCGCTCCGGCGGGCCGGTGTTCCGGGCGGCCGTCGTGGTCACCGTCTGGCGATTCCGGCCTTCGGCCTGCTCGGGCGCGCTGGTTGCGGGCTTTTTCAAGCCGCCCGGAACACCGGCCCGCCTCCGCGCACGGCGGTTCCGTCGTACGGGGTGCGGGCCGTAGTCGCTCCGTTTCCGGCCGCCCAGGGTGCGTTCCCGCGCTGAAGCCTCCGTGCCGGGTGGTTTGAGGGAGTATCGCCGTAGCTGAAGCGCCTCTGCGGAAAGGAGCTCAGGGCTGAGCTCTTTGGCGTACAAAATGCCAGTGTGCGTGAATTTGACGGCATAGGGTGACTCCGGTGAACATGATCGGCGGCTACGCGCTCAGACGTGAGCTGGGCCGGGGTGGCATGGGCGTGGTGCACCTCGCCGCGACGCCGACGGGGAGCTTGGCCGCGGTGAAGGTGATCCATCCGCAGCTGGCCCGCGACCCGGCCTTCCGGCGGCGCTTCGACCGCGAGGTGGCGGCGGCGCGCAGGGTGGCCAGGTTCTGCACCGCCCCCGTGCTCGACGCCGGGGTCGAGGACGGCGTCGCCTACCTCGTCACCGAGTACGTCAGAGGGCCCGACCTGGCGCAGGCCGTACGCGAGCAGGGGCCGCTGACCGGTGCCAACCTGGAGGCGCTCGCGGTCGGGATCGCCACCGCGCTCCACGCGATCCACGGGGCCGGGGTGATCCACCGCGACCTGAAACCGTCGAACGTGCTGCTGTCGCCTCTTGGCCCGCGCGTGATCGACTTCGGCATCGCGCAGCTCGTCGACACCCAGAGCCTGGCCAGCCAGGCGATCCTGGGCACGCCCGCCTTCATGGCGCCCGAGCAGGTGCGCGGTGAGCCGCTGACGCCCGCGGCCGACGTCTACGCGTGGGGCGGGGTGATCGCGTTCGCCGGTACGGGGCGGTTGCCGTTCGGTGGTGGCTCGCCGTCCGAGGTCCTCTACCGGATCGTCAACGACGGGCCGAACCTCGAGGGCCTCGACGAGCGTGTGCGCGCCGTCGTCGAGGGGGCCATGGCCAAGGACCCCGCACGGCGGCCGAGCGCACAGCGGCTGCTGGACGAGCTGGTCGGCGGCCGGCCGACCCCGGCGACGGCCAGCCAGGCCGTCGAGCGCGCCTGGGCCGGTGGTGAAGGCGGAGGGCCTGCCCTGCTCAAGGAGCCGGACGTGTTCGGGGAGCCGGGCATGCTCGGAAAATCCGCCGCGCCCAGAGAGCCGGTCATGCTCAGGGGACCGGCCGTGCCCGGGGAGCCGGGTGTGCTCGGGGAATCCGCCGTGCCCGGCGGGTCCGGCGTGGTGACCGCGAGAAGGCGGCGGTGGCCGTGGGGCGCGGGGGCCGCCGTGCTCGTGGCTGTCCTGGCGGGCGGGTGGGCCCTCTACGCCGGTTCCGGCGAGCCCGCGTCGTCCTACCGTGCCGGCTTCGCCGAGTCCTGGGCCGTCGGCGCGTCCAACGGCGGCAGGACCGAGCTGGACGGCGCGGTCTACCTGCTGACCGCCAATCCCGGATGGCGGCTGTGGAAGTCGGCCCCCTTCTCGGAGGGGTCCGCCGGGGGTGTCGTGGTCAGCTCCAGGATGCGTCTGGAGGGGGGTTCCGGGGAGTTCGGCGTGTGGTGTCGCGGCGACGTGGATACCGGTGACCGCTACGAGTTCGCGGTCACGACCTCGGGTGAGGCATCGATCGTCAAGCGGCGCGGCGGGCGGGGCACCGTCCTGCACGGGCCCGTGCGGATGAAAAAGTCGGCCGACAACCGTGTCGTCGCCCAGTGCGCGCAGCGGGGTGAGCGGGTCGTCCTCAGCATGTGGCTCAACGAGGAACCGGTGGGGGAGGCCGCCGACGCCGAGGCCCCCTATGGCCGGGGGGCCACCGGTGTCCACGCGGCGCCGGACACGGCCACGCCCGTCCAGGTCGGGTTCCGCTCGTTCGAGGTCCGCCCGGCGGAGGGGTGAGCGTGCGGTTCGGGGTGCTGGGTGCACTGCGGGTCGTCGAGGGTGGGCGTGACCTGACGCCCGGCCCCGCCAAGCATCGCGCGCTCCTGGCCGCCCTGCTGCTGAGGCCGGGACGGACGCTGACCGTCGGACGGCTGATCGCCGAGGTGTGGGGCGACGAGCCGCCCGCCTCGGCGGAACCGGTGCTGCGGGTGTACGTGAGCGCGCTGCGCAAGGTGGTCGGCGGGATCCGCACCGTGCCCGGTGGCTACCTCCTCGACGTCGATCCCGACCAGGTGGACGCGCACAGGTTCGAGCGCCTGGTGGCCGCGGGCCGGCGGGCCAGGGACGCGGGCAGGACCGCCGAGGCGGCCGGCGAGCTGCGCGCAGCCCTGGCGCTGTGGCGGGGGCCCGCGCTGGCCGGTGTCGACTCGGCCGAACTGCGGCGGGCGTACGCCGTGCCGCTGGAGGAACTGCGGCTGACCGCTCTCGAGGAGCGCGTCGAGCTGGACGTGGCGCTCGGCCGCGGCGCGGAGGTGACGGGGGAGCTGCGCGCGCTCGTGGCCTCGCACCCCCTGCGGGAGCGGGCGTGGGGACAGCTCGTACTGGCGCTCGGCCAGGCGGGACGCAGGTCGGAGGCGTTGGGCGCCTACCGGGAGGCACGGCGGCTGCTCGTCGGCGAGCTCGGCCTTGAGCCCGGTCCCGGGCTGCGGGAGGCGCACGGGCGCGTGCTGGCGGGGAGCGCCCCCGCGCGGGCCGTGCCGAACGAGACGCCGCCCGACGTCGCCGACTTCACCGGGCGCGAGCGCGTGCTGGACTGGATCCGCCGGTCCGTGCCCGTCGCCGGGAGCGCGCCCGTCCACCTGGTGCTGCACGGTCCCGCGGGGACGGGCAAGTCCGCGGTGGCGGTCCACGCGGCCGGCGGGCTCGACTTCCCCGGCGGGCGGCTGCACGCCTCGCTCGGGGCCAGGTCGCCGGGCGCGGTGCTGGAGGACCTGCTGCGCTCGCTCGGCTGCCCGCAGGGGGCGGTGCCCGCCGACCCGGCCGAGCGGACGCGCCTCTACCGCAGCATGGTGAGCGGGCGGCGGCTGCTGGTGGTGCTGGACGACGCGGCCGGTGAGGCTCAGGTGCGCCCGCTGCTGCCCGCAGGGCCCGGCTGCCTGACGCTGGTGACCAGCCGCTCGCCGCTGTCGGGCCTGGAGGCGGCGCGAGCCTTCGAGCTCGGCGTGTTCGACACGGACGAGTCCGTGGAGATGCTGGCGCGGGTGGTGGGAGAGCGGCGGGTGCGGGCCGAGCCGCGGGCGGCCGCGCGGATCGCGGTGTTGTGCGGCGGGCTGCCGCTGGCGCTCAGGATCGCCGGGTCCAGGCTCGCGCGGCGGCCGAGTTGGACGCTGGAGCACCTGGCGGGACGCCTTGAGGACGAGCGTGGCCGCCTCGACGAGCTCAGCGCGGGAGATCTGGCCGTGCGCGGCAGCCTGGCGCTTGGCTACCGCGCGCTCTCGGAACGCGAACGCCTGCTGCTGCGCCGTCTCGGCGCGCTGTCCGCGCCCCACGTCGCGCCGTGGGCGGCCGCCGCCGTTCTCGGGGCGCCCGCCGACCGGCTGCTGGAGACGCTGGCCGAGGCCGGTCTGCTGCGGGCGCGCGGGCTCGACGCGAGCGGTCAGGAGAGGTACGACTGGCATGACCTGACCAGGCTCTACGCGGCCGAGCGTCTGGCCGAAGAGGAGGGGCCGCCCGCCCGGGTCCTCGCCGCGGCCACCGGGGAGATCCTCGACCGTGCCCGGCGGGCCAGGGCGCTGCTCCTGCCCGCCGAGCCGGGTTCCGGCCAGACCGTGGCCCGTACGGCGGAGCAGGCCGCAGACCTGGGCACCGCGCGGCTGCGGGAGTCGGCCCGCTGGCTGGCCGCCGAGCGGGGCTTTCTGGTCGCGGCCGTCGCCGATCTCCAGCGGGCCGGCCTGGACGAGGCGACCTGGCGGCTGGCCTTCTACCTGACCCCGTTCCTCGAACTGGGCGCGCACCGCGAGGACTGGCGCGCGGTCGTGGAACTCGGCCTGCGGGCCGCGCGGCGCACGGGCCACCGCCACGGTGAGGCGCTGCTGCTGCGCTCTCTGGCCGACCTGCGTCGTACGGAGGGCCGTCTGGAGGAGGCCGCCGACGCCCTCGGGCGGGCGCTTCCGCTCGCCGAGGCGCGTGAGGTGGCCCGTACCCGGCACCGGCTCGGCCTGGTGCGCCTCGCCCAGGGACGGCGGCCGGAGGCGGAGGCCTGCTTCGTGGCCTGCCTGGCCGCGTTCTCGGCGGCGGGAGACCGGCGCGGCAGGGCCGACGCGCTGCGTGCCCTCGGCGAGTCGCGGCAGGCGGAGGACCTGCTGCACGAAAGCCTCGCGACCTACCGAGAGCTGGGCGATCCGCGCGGCGAGGCGGCCGTCTCGCTCGACCTCGCCGGGCTCTACCTGGACCGGCGGCGCCCCTCCGAGGCGCGTGAGCGGGCCGAACGCGGTCTCGGCCTGGTCAGGCGTCTGGGGGACCGGCTCCCCGAGGCCGCGGGACTGATGCTCCTGGCCAGGGTGGCCCTGGCGGAGGGCCGGCCCGACGCCGCTCGCGGGGCCGCGGAGGAGGCGCTGGGGACGTTCCGCGAGTACTCGGACCGCCTGGGTGCCGGGCGGGCGCTGCTGACCCTGGCGGCGGCCCTTCTGGACCTCGATGAGGTGGATGAGGCTGTTGATGCTGTATCGGGCGCTGTGGGAGAGTTTGACGCTCTCGGCGACCGGCACGGTCTCGCCGAGGCCGAAGAGCTCGCCCGTGAGGCGTCGCGGCGCCGTGGCCTGCGCGTATAGCGCGCTATGCGGCTTCTGAAGGTGGCCCGTCTACGGTCGGGCTCGATGCGATCCACAACGGGCGGAGGCGGGACGGGATGAGAAGAGGGACCACACCGGTGGCGGTCGTGGCGGTGATGGCCGCCATGCTGAGCGGCTGCGGGATGCTTCCCGGGCAGCAGGGGGGCGGTGGGGAGGAGAGACAGCCGGTCTCGCAGGAGGAGCGGGCGACGGGCACGGCGGACGCCGTGGACACGGCGGATGCCACGGACGCCACGGACGCCACGGAGGCCACGGATGCCGCGAACGCCGCGGACGCCACGGGGGCCACGGGGGCCACGGAAACCGGTGATCCCGCCGAGCGGGAGAAGGTGATCGCCCGCAGGGAGGTCAAGGCGAGTGGCGCCGACCTGACCGTGGAGATCACCGGTCTCAGGCGCCAGGGCCGGTTGTCCACGCTGACCTGGACGGTCACCAACGACGGCGAGGACCGGTGGCAGATGAACAGCGACATGGGCGACACCCCGGGCGGTCTCGGCCTGACCGTGGCCGGGATCAGCCTGGTCGACCCGGTCAACGGCAAGCGGTACGTCGTCGCGCGCACCGGGAAGTATCCCCGGGCCAAGTGCCTGTGCTCCGACTACGACGTGTTCACCGAGGCCGGCGAGGTGCTGTCCCTGCACGCCACGTTCGCCGCTCCGCCGCCGGACGTCACGAAGATCAATGTGGACCTCAAGGTGCTGGGTGTGTTCGGCGATGTCCCGATCTCCTGAGCGCCTCACGATCCTGGTACTCGGGCTCGCGCTGGTCGCGGGCCCCGCGACGGTCGCGTGGGCGGATCCCGGCGACGACGCCACCGCCGGGGTGGAGGACGTCGTCGCCCCCGTCGAGGACGTCGTCGCCGAGGTGGAGTCCCTCGACGGCGCCGAGAGCGAGTCGCGACGAGGTGAGCAGGTCACCGTGGCGCTCGCCGGCGACGTGCTGTTCGCGCTCGACAGGGCCGTGCTGACCCCGCGGGCGCGGCAGCGGCTGGGGCGGGTCGCCGCGAGGGTCCGGGCGGACTCCGCGGGCGGGACGGTCGGGATCGGGGGGCACACCGACGACCAGGGTGACGACGCCTACAACGCCGCGCTGTCGCTCAGGCGGGCGCGGGCCGTGTGGCGGGCCCTTCAGGGGTCGCTGACGGGCGTGACCTTCCAGGTCGAGGGCTTCGGCGAGAGGCGGCCCCGGGTGCCCAACGTCGTCCAGGGGCGGCCCCTGGAGGAGAACCGGGCGAAGAACCGGAGAGTGGAGATCGTCTTCACCGCCAGAGGGTGATCCCCGGGGCCCCGCCCGGCCGGCACCGGCTCTCCCGGGCGGCGGTGCCCCGCCGCACCGGCCACTCGCCCCCAGATCATGAAATGTCTAATTTATGACTTTATGGGTGTTAAGTGCGGTGGGTGTGATGGGAAGGGGGAATCCTGAATTCAGGGGTCGGAGGACGCCGTGGCGCATGTCTGGGCGAGGCGGGAGGACGCGCGGCTGCTCACCGGTCGCGGCCGGTACGTCGCCGACATCGTGGTGCCGGGCTGCCTGGACGCCGCGTTCGTACGGAGCACCGTCGCGCACGGTCACCTGCGCGAGGTGGACTGCGCTCCCGCCAGGCTGGTTCCCGGGGTGCGGGGCGCCTGGTCGGCCTCCGACCTGCCGGGCCTGCCCCCGGTTCCGTTCACGGTCCTGGCGGGGCTGTCGGCGCGGGACGCGGTGGCCGGGCACGAGTGGCCTTCCCTGGTCGCCGACCGGGTCCGCTACGCCGGTGAGGCGGTCGCCGTCGTCGTCGGAGACGACCGCTACCGCGCCGAGGACGGTGTGGCCGAGGTCGTCGCCCGGATAGACCCGCTCCCGCCGATGGTGTCGGCCGCCGAGGCGCTGGAGGGCCCGGTCTCCCTGTTCGACGGGCTGGGGAACGTGGCGCTGGAACGGTCGGCGGGGGCCCCGATCGACGAGGCCGTCTGGCGCGGCGCGGCGGTCGTGGTCGAGGCGCGGTACCGCCAGCAGTTGCTGCTGCCCTCGCCCATGGAGTGCCGGGCGTTCCTCGCCGTCCCCGAGGGGGACAGGCTGACCGTGTGGTGCTCCCACCAGGCGCCGCACCGGCTCCGCCGCGAGCTGGCCGAGGCGCTGGACCGGCCGGTGAGACGGATCCGGGTGGTGACCCCCGACAGCGGCGGCGCGTTCGGGTCCAAGAGCGCGACCTTCCCGGAGTACGTCACCGTCGCCTTCCTGGCCGTGGCGACGGGCCTGCCGATCCGGTGGATCGAGGACCGCGCCGAGTCGCTGCTGGCCGCGACCCGGGGCCGGGGGCAGGACCAGCGGGTCCGGCTGGCCGCCGACGCCGAGGGGCACCTGCTGGCGTACGAGCTGAGGATCGACGCCGACGTGGGGGCCTATCCGCACATCGGGGCGGGACTCCCGATGCAGACCGCCCGGATGTCCACCGGCGTCTACACCACGCCCCTGGGGCACGCCACCCTCCGCTCGGTGCTGACCACCACGACGCCGACGTACCCCTACCGCGGAGCCGGACGGCCGGAGGCGACGTTCGCGCTGGAGAGGTCGATGGACGTGCTGGCCCAGCGGCTGGGCATGGACCCGGCGGAGCTGCGGCGCCGCAATCTCATCCCGCCCGAGCGCTTCCCGTACGAGACCCCCACCGGGCGGCTCTACGACAGCGGGAACTACGCGGCGGCGCTCGACCTGGCGCTGGAGACCCTGGACTACGACGGGTGGCGCGCCGAGCGGGCCCGGCGCCGGGCGGATCCGGCCGCCAGGCCCCTCGGCATCGGGCTGTCCTGCTACGTGGAACGCTCGGGGGGCGAGAAGGGCGGCCTCCACGAGTTCGGCAGCGTCGAGGCGTGCCCGGACGGCACGGTGGTCGCCCGCTGCGGCACCGCCTCCACCGGGCAGGGCCACGAGACGACCTTCGCCTCGCTGGTGGCCGCCACCCTCGGCCTGGACGCGTCGCGGGTCCGGTTCCTGGAGGGGGACACCGACGAGCTGGCCGACGGCGTGGGCTCGTACGCCAGCCGCTCGGCGCAGGTGGGCGGTCCGGTCCTGCGGCGCGCGGCCACCACGCTGATCGACCGGGCCAGGGAGCGGGCCGCGCGGCTGTGGCGGCTGCCGGTCGGCGAGGTCGTCTGGTCGGGAGGCGTGCTGCTCTACCGCCGGGACGGGGCCGTCACCCTGGACCTCGGCGAGCTGGTCGCGGCCACCGGGCCGCTCCGAGTGGACGACCGGTTCGAGACGGACATGGCGTTCCCGTTCGGCACCCACGCCGCCGTCGTCGAGGTCGACCCGGATCTGGGCACCGTACGGATACTGCGGCTGGTCGGGGTGGACGACTGCGGGACGATACTCGATCCGGCGGCGGTCGCCGGGCAGGCCAGGGGGTCGATCGCGCAGGGGATCGGCCAAGCGCTGTACGAGGGGGTGCCCTATGACGAGGCCGGGGTGCCGCTGCTGCCCAACGGGCTGCTGGACTACCTGCTGCCGACGTTCACGGAGATGCCGCCCGTGGAGGTGAGGGAGACCGTCACGCCGACGCCGTGGACGGAGCTGGGTGCCAAGGGTGCCGGGGAGTCCGGATGTATCGGCACCCCTGCGGCCATCGTCAACGCGGTGGCCGACGCGCTGGGGGTCACCGACCCGGACCTGCTGCGGATGCCGCTCACCCCGGACGTGGTCTGGCGGGCCGCCCGCGCCTCGGGGACGGGCTCGTCTCCGGGAGCGGGGGCCGTTTCTGCGGGCTCCCTTCCGGGAGCGGGGGCCGATTCCGAGGCGGGGGAGGACCTGTGAAGCCCGCCGCCTTCGGCTACCTCGCGCCGGGGACCGTGGACGAGGCGGTGGCCGCGCTCGCCGGCGCCGGGGGGCGGGCGTCGGTACTCGCCGGTGGCCAGAGCCTGATCCTTGAGATGCACTACCGGCGCTCCCGTCCCGGCCTGGTGGTGGACATCAACGGTGTGCGCGGTCTCGACCGGCTGTGGGTGGACGGCGGCGCCCTGCACGCCGGGGCGCTGGTCCGGCACCGTGTCTTCGAGTCGCCCCAGGTCGCGCCGGGGCCGCTCGGCCGGTTGCTCTCCCTCGTCGTCGTCAACATCGCGCACCCGCCGATTCGCGCCCTCGGCACCATGGCGGGCAGCGTGGCCTGGGCGCACCCCGCCGCGGAATGGTGCGCGGTCGCCGTCGCCCTGGACGCCGGCGTCGAGTTGCGGGGGCCCGGCGGTACGCGTGTGGTCGGGGCCGGAGACTACTTCCACGGTCACCACCGGACCGCGCGCCTCCCGGAGGAGATGATCACCGCCGTACGGCTCCCCCTGCTCGGTGACGCCACCGGGGTCGCCTTCGCCGAACACCGGCGGACGCACGCCAGCTTCGCCCAGATCGCCGTGGTGGTGACCCTGGCCGTGCTCGACGGCGTGATCGCCGAGGCCCGCGTCGGGCTCGCCAACGCCGCCGACCGGCCGGTGCGGGCACACGCCGCCGAGCGGTCGCTGGTCGGCTCGTCGCCGCGTGACGACCGTCTGTTCGACCGAGCCGGGCGGCTCGCCGCCGAGCGCGACGCCGATCCCCTCGCCCGGCCGTACGCCGACGTCGAGTACCAGCGGCAGGTCATCGCCGTCCTCGTCGGCCGGGCGCTGCGCCAGGCGTACGCCGACCACGGGGGAGCTCGCCGATGAACATCACGCTCACCGTCAACGGCCAGGTGTACGACCTGGACGTGGAACCCCGTCGCGTCCTCGGCGACGTGCTGCGCGAGGACTGCGGCCTGACCGGCACGCACCTGGGCTGCGAGCAGGGCGTGTGCGGCGCGTGCACGGTCGTGGTGGACGGCGCTGCGGTGCGGTCGTGCCTCATGCTGGCCGTGCAGTGCGACGGGCGCTCGGTGGAGGGTCTCGCGGGCCCCGACGGCGAGCCGCACCCGCTCCAGGCGGCCTTCTCCGCCGAGCACGCGCTGCAGTGCGGCTTCTGCACTCCGGGCTTCCTCATGCTCGCCGCCGCCGCGCTGGAGTCCGACCCCGCGATCGCCGCCGACCCGGAGCGGCTACGGGAGCTGCTGACGTCCAACCTGTGCCGGTGCACCGGCTACGAACCCATCCGGCGCGCGATCACGCGTGCCGCGGTGAGGCCGTAGCGCCGAGGGGCTTTTTAGGCGAGCGTTCCCGGATCTATCGTCAGGGGAACGGGGCCTGGCAGGGTGGCGGTGGTGCCGGGGGCGAGGGCGACCACCTGCCTGTAGAGATCACCGTCGAGTTGGTAGACGTCGATGACCAGTGTGTTCTGGTCGATGATCCAGTACCACTCGCACTTGGTCCGGGCGTAGCGGTTCATCTTGGTGAGGCGGTCGCGGTTGGAGTTGGTGGACGTGACCTCTGTGAGGATCTCGATCTCGTGCGGTTCCACGTAAAGGTCACTGTCGGTGCCACGCTGGAAGACGGCGATGGCGGGGGCGAACACGGTGTCGGAATTGAGGCGGTAGTTGACCGGCCCTTCCACGTCGAGGTCCAGGTCGTCGGCCTGCAGACATGCCTCGATGGCGTTGATAAGGCGGCGGGCGATGCGCTGGTGGCGGATGGAGGGCGCGGGGGTCATGACGATGCAGCCGTCCTCAAGTTCGAAGCGGCGGCCGACGTCGCCGAAGTCATGGTTCATGAACTCATCCGCGTTCCAGTAACGCGGAGCCCACGAAGGTGCTCCGTGGGGTTCGTGGCCATGCGGGACGGTCATGCGTACCACGGTATCGGGGTTCGTACGCGCCTCATAGCGCGGCTGAGCGGTGCGTTCGCCGGTATGGAGGTTTCTGGTTCTCGGTGGGCTGCTCATGGGTTTGGTGATCCTTTTGGGAGTTCTCGGCTCTTGGTTCGCGCTGCGGCGGGTCGGTGCTCCGGGCGGCCGTCGTGGCTGGGGTCTGGTTGTTCCGGCCTCCGGCCTGCTCGGGCGCTCGGGGTCGCGCTTTTTTGTACGCCGCCCGGAACACCGACCCGCCTCCGCGCACTCGTATCCGGCCGTAGGGGGTGTGAACCGTGGTTGCTCCGTTTCCGGCGGCCCAAGGTGCGGCTGTCGATCGGGGTGCGCTGCTGGGCGGCGGCGGCGGCGAGGCGTTCGCGTTCGGGTGGGGTGAGGTGGCGGAGCAGGCCCAGGGCGGGGGTGCCGCCGAGGAGAAGAGCGAGTTCGCGTCGTTTCACGTCCGTCTCCTCGGCGCGCAGGGGGCTGACGTCGTGGTCGAGGGCCAGGATGTGGGCGATCTGGTCGAAGGTGAACGAGCGGGCGCGCAGCGCCCTGCTGCGGCGACGGCAGTCGAGCAGGATGCGGTACCCCTCACCTGGCATGGCCCCTCCTTGAATCGAACGTGAGCAAATAGTATCCGGACGATTACGCAGAGCGATAAGCGCGCAAGAAAAGGGCATGCGGGAGAGGCGGAGGGGGATTCCCGTCTACGTGATCATCGATCGTCAGTGCGAGACCATCAGGGTGTTCAGCGAGCCCGACGTCAACCGCTGTACCCGCGAGAACGTGAGCCCTTTCGGTAAGCCGTTCACGCTGCCGGAGCCGGTGCTGCTGACGATCGGCACGGAAGGTTGTCCCGCCGCTCTGTAGCGGCGGTGGTTTCGCCGGGTCCGGTGCCCTACCAGCCGTTGGTGTCGAAGGCGCTCTCGTCGCGGTCGCCGTCCGTGACCCACCACAGCGACAGTGCCGGGCCCCATTCCGGGACGTGGTTGATGGGGCGCCAGTTCAGCAGCAGTTCGTCCCGTCCGTCGCCGTCGTAGTCGGCCGATGTCCAGGGAAGCGCCGGGCGTTCGTCGGGGCGCAGCTTCTGGCCGGTCGGGTCCGTGGCCGGTCCGAGCCGGCGGATCGTCTTCCCGCCGCGCCGCAGCCCGTTTCCCCCGCCGTGGAGCAGTTCGACGCTGTCGGGGCGGCGGCCGATCGCGAGGTCGTCGGTCCCGTCGCCGTCGTAGTCTCCCGCCACCATCGTCCGCGCGGCTTTGAAGTTCCTGAACACCTGTGGTGCGCGCCGGGTCCCGCCGAAGTAGACGGTCATCACGCCGTCGACCCGGGGCGGCTCGGTCTCGTATCCCGGCTCGTTGTTGCGGCCGCCGCTGTCGGCGACCGCGACGTCGTCCCTGCCGTCCCCGTCGAAGTCCCCGAACGCGACGGCGTTGCCCTCGTTCAGCCGGTGGCTCCGGTGGGGCAGCCCGCCGGGGCCGCCCCTGATGAGCCACGACGCCGACTGCCCGCCGTCGTTCGACTCGCGCACGAGCAGGTCGGTGGCGCGCCTTCCGCCGATCCTGCCCGCGACCAGGCCACCGGAGTCCAGGGTGACCTCCGAGGGGTGGACGACGCGACGGTGGGGGACGCCTTCCCGGGTGAACGGCCCGTACAGCACGGTCAGGCTCTTCATGGTCGAGTCGTTCCCCCTCGCTTCCGCCGTCGTCGGCGTCCACAGCGCCAGATCGGCCGCGCCGTCGCCGTCGAAGTCGCCCGGCACCGTTTCCGCAAAAAAGTGGTTGGGGGGTACGGGCGTTCGGACGGCGGTCGGCCTCGCCTCCGGGTCCACCCCCTTCGGGCCGCCCCACAGGATGTACGGGATGTCCGGATTGGGGCGGGCCAGTGCCACGCGGCCGTGGACGAGGACGTCGGCGAAGCCGTCGCCGTCGAGGTCGGCCGTTTTCGTGGACCGGTCGAACTCGAGGTGGGCGCCGGGCACCACCGTCCTGGTCCGGGGATTCAGGCCGTTCCTCGAGCCGTACACGATCACGAGGTCAGGCGACCAGGAGCGGTGGGACATGACGAGGGTCAGGTCCGCGAAGCCGTCGCCGTTGACGTCGTCGGGGTCGCGGCCGCCCTTTCCCTCGGCGGGTGGTGATGCCTGCGACCGCAGCGACGCGGGCCGGGGGGACGGTGACGGCGACGGTGGCGGCGGTGGCGGCGGTTCGGGAAGCAGCGCCGACGGTGTCACGTACGGGGCCGGAGAGGCGTCCCGCCCGTCTTCGAAGCTGCATCCGCCCAGGAGGAGGACGAGCGCCAGGGCCGTTCCGGTTCTGCTTTTTATCGCGTCCTCCCGCACATGTGGGGATGTACGGCGATATTAGGGCTTTGGGGATTTAGAAGACCCGGAAGTGGTGGAACAGTTCGTAGGCGGCGTCCTGGTCGGCGAAGGATCTGGCCTCGGAGCGTTTGACGGCCAGGTAGGCGGAGGCGCGGAGGGGGCCGAGGGCGTTCATGAGGAGGTCGTCGGCCTCCAGGGCGTCCAGGGCCTCGTCCAGGGAGGCCGGGAGGCGGGGCACGCGTCCGGCGGGGAGGGTGGCGGGGTCGACGTTGACGGGATCGCCGGGGTCGAGACCGCGGCGGATGCCGTCCAGGCCCGCGTGGATGACGGCGCCCAGCGACAGATAGGGGTTGGCCGAGGAGTCGGAGGGCTTGAGCTCCAGGTTGGCGGACGCCGCGGCGTCGCGTCCCGTGGGGGAGCAGATCCGCACCGCCGCCTCACGGTTGTCCATGCCGTAACAGGCGTACGCGCTCGCCCACGACCTGGGCGCCAGGCGCCGGAAGCTGTTCACCGAGCCGCAGGTCAGCGCGGTGAGCGCCGGGAGGTGGGCGATCAGGCCGCCGATGAAGCGGTAGGCCGTGGCCGACATGCCGTAGCGGCCTGCGGGGTCGCCGAAGGCGTTGGTGCCGAGCTCGGGATCCCAGAGGGAGACGTGGATGTGGGCGCCGTTCCCCGGCTGGCCGGCGAGGGGTTTGGGCGCGAGGGAGGCCCACATCGACATGCGGGCGGCGACGCCCCTGACCGTCTCGCGGTAGATCACGTGGTTGTCGGCGGCCCGAAGGGCGGGGGCGTGGTGGACCGACAGTTCGTGCTGGCCGTGGCCGAGTTCGGGATGGTAGTGCTCGGGCCGCAGCCCCTGGCTCTCCAGAGCGCGGACCAGGGCCATCGTGTAGTCGTGGAGCTGGTTGAAGCCGACGGTGGAGTAACACAGGGTGTCGTCGACGGGGACCAGGCGGTCCAGGCCGCCCGCGGGGCCGGGTTCGCGGCGGCCGAGGGTGAACTCGGGTTCGTAGGCGGCGACGAGGGCGTGGCCCTCGGCGGCCAGGGCGGCGACGGCCTCGCGCAGGAAGGTGCGCGGGCAGACGGGCCAGGGGGAGCCGTCGATCTGGCGCAGGTCCGCCAGCATGGCCGCGGCGCCGGGAGCGTAGGGCAGGTGGACGAACGTGGCCGGATCGGGAACGAGGCGGATCTCCCCGACCGGGCCGAGGTTCTCGACGTCCTGGAGCTCGTCGAGCATGTTCATCGCCATCATCGCCACGGTGTGCCCGATGCCGGTGTGGAGCCGCTCCGCCAGCCGGGAGCGGGAGGTGGCCTTGCCCCTGATCACGCCGCCGTGGTCGGCGTACAGGAAGCGGACCAGTTCGATGCCCTCGGTGTCGGCGCGTTCGACGACGCGGCGCGCCGCGGCGTCGAGCGTGTGGGGGCCGGTCGCGGCCCGCTGGTCTCCCATGTTCCCTGCGTAACACGTCCTCGGGGAGAGGGGAAGCACCCGGCGCGCGCGCCCGGGGACGGTCTGAGCGGGCCGCGAGGTTCCGGCCCGCGGCTATTCGGTGATCACGTCACCGGCGGAGCAGGGCGTGCCCACGTGAGAGGAGGACGTGCTCACGGGAGACGAGGACGTGTCCGCCGGAGGGGAGGGGGGCGCGGGGGCGCACCGGCAGGTGATGGTGATCGTCACCGTGCCGGCGGTGCAACCGCCCAGGGGAGCGCACGCCTCGACCGGGACCGTCCAGGTGCCGGGTACCCGGGAGGCGCCGCCGAGCAGGCCGTCGGCGTCGAGCGTGATCCCGGCGGGCAGGAGGGTGGGGTCGACCACCCTGAAGGCGGGCGTCCGGCCGGCCGGGTTGGCCAGCGTGATCCTTCCTCTGAGCGTCCGGCCGACGGGACCGCCGAAGTGGCCGAGGAACGGGAGGGCCGAGAGGGACGAGGAGCCTCCCGCGCCGGTTTTCCCGGCCCCGCCGACGATCGACACCTCGACCGGGACCTGGGCCGAAGGCGGCATCGAAGCCGGGATCTGGGCCGAGGGCTGGGCGGAGGGCGGCATCGGGGCCGGGTCCGATGCCGGGATCGCCAAGGCGACCCCTGGGGTCGCCAGCACGCCGCACACGACGGCCCCGGCGACGATCGCCCCGAGCCCGGGGAAACCCTGCTTGTCACGCATGAACGATCCCCCGTACGAGAAACGGACTTCCCCTCAGGGTGCCGGAAAGGTCATCAAGGAAATGCCGTGATGTCTTCCGCGGTCATCCATGATCGGGTCAGGACGTTCGCCGTACGGGTGGTCTTCGTGTCACGTGGGGTGTTGTCCTGCCACCCTGTCTCCGTACCACTCTGTACGGCGGGGCCGCACGGCTTCGGGCGGCGGTGCGCGGGTGTGACCTCGTGGTTGGTCGCGGGGGCGGGGGGCCGTGGCGGCTTCCGGCGATCTTCGCGATACGTTTCCGGGATCGGCGGGGCCGACGGCATGGCGTTCGACGCGGGGTGCGCTCCCCCGTGGATCAGCCGGGAGCGCGGGTGACGCGGTTCGAGGCGGGAGGAGCCCGCCGATCGGTTAGGTGAGCACTCGGGTGAAGAACAGAGCCAACTGGTCTGCCCCCCTTATGATCCCGTCGAAGACTCCGTTGACCGCGCTCGCCGCCTCGGCGGGCTTGGTGAACAGATAGAAGACCACGAACGCTACCGCGAGGTAGGTGAGGACCTTCTTGACCTGCATGGGGGCCTCCTGGCAGTTCCAATCCCAGCCGTATATACCCGAATTTTATCGATCTTTGGCATCTGCGGCCCGGGTGGCTCCCGGATTTTGATGATCATACCCGTCTCGCGGGGGCAAGCCGCGGTCTGGACGCGAGTTTGGCATAGGTCACACCCGCCATCGTGCGGTCGCGAGACGCTCCTGTCCAATCTTCAATGCCAGGTATACCGGTAGGGCTAGCCCGGCGCTGTGCATACGCCGATCGCGGGGATGGTTTTTGCTGGTCATCGCCGATCCGGCGCACCGGCCGGGCGTGTCGTCCGCCCCGGTGTTCCGGTGTCACCGGCCGTGTCGGGAAATGTGCGCAGAGGTCGCAGGGTAGGTCGGAGCGGGCCGCGGACGCGCGCCGTCCCCGGCCTCACCGGTGGGCGGAGCGGGCTCTCTCCGCCCGGGGTTTCGCGGACGGGCGACGGCCCGGCCGGAAAAAACTAAGGGAACTTAGTATCCGGGGCATCCGATCGCCTGACGGCTCCGAATGAAGGGGCGAACCGACCCGAGGGGCCCCCTATGACCCGATTTGCCCATGCCGTTCTCATCCTGCACGGCGGGCGTGCCCAGGGCCGCGAGCCCACGGCGCCGACCCAGCTCGCCGTCCTGCGGATGATCCCCTTCGAGCGGGCCGTACGCCGCGCCGTGCGCGGGCGGGACGTCGCGGTCTCGCGGCCCAGGTTCCGGGTGCGCGGATGGAACGGCGCGGAGGCCTTGCCGGTCGCGGACCTGCACGAGCTCGTCGAGGGGCTCGGCGTGCCCACGGTGCTCATCGGCCACTCGATGGGCGCGCGGGCCGCGCTGCGGATGGCGGGGCACCCCCTGGTGGTCGCGGTCGCGGCCCTGGCGCCCTGGCTGCCCGCGGGCGAGCCGGCCGGACACCTCGGCGACACGCGCGTGCTGCTCGCGCACGGCGACCGCGACACCGTCACCGATCCGCGCGCCACCTGGGCCTACGCCGAGCGGTCGCGGCGCGGCTCCGTGCGGGCGCACGACCCCGTGCGGGCACGCGGAGCCGGGCGGGTGCGCGACGCCGACGTGCCCGCCTTCCGGGGGCCGGGGCCCGGCGCGGGAGTGGCCGAGATCGAGGTGGCGGGGGAGGGGCACGCGATGCTCCGCCGGGCCGCGCTCTGGCACCGGCTCGCAGTGGAGTTCACCCTTCTGTCGCTTGATCGGTCATCCGAGGCGGGGCCGGTGACGAACGCCTTCCAGAGAGCCGCCGCCGGGCTGCCCCGGCCGACGGTCTGAGCGGCCCGACGTGCCCGAGCCGTCGGCGTACGCGTTTCCGGCCGGTCCGACCGGCCCCGTTGTGAGAGGACATTGATGGAAAGGCGCAGGATCGCCGTCATCGGCAGCGGGGTGGCCGGTCTGACCGCGGCGTACGTGCTGCGGCGGAGCGGCGACGTCACCGTGTTCGAGGCCGACGACCGGATCGGCGGGCACGCCCACACCCACGACGTACCATCCGGCGGCGGCCGCACGCTGGCGGTGGACAGCGGGTTCATCGTCCACAACGAGCGGACCTACCCCCACCTCGTCCGGCTCTTCGCCGAGCTGGGCGTGCGGACCCAGCCGTCCGACATGAGCATGTCGGTCTCGTGCGGGGGCTGCGGCCTGGAGTACGCGGGTGGCAAGAAGGCGCCAGGACTGTTCGCCCGGCCCTCCAGCCTGGTCCGCCCGGCGTACCTGAGGATGCTCGCCGAGGTGCCGCGCTTCCACCGGCTGGCCCGCGAGGCGATGGAGCGCGGTGACGACCGCACGCTGGGCGAGTTCGTCGCGGGTTTCTCCCCGTACTTCGTCGCCCACTTCGCGACACCGCTGGTGTCCGCGATCTGGTCGTGCCCCCCGTCCGTCGCCGGGCGCTACCCGGCCCGCTACCTGTTCGCGTTCCTGGCCAACCACGGCATGCTCGGCGTCTCGGGCTCGCCGCGGTGGCGTACGGTCACCGGCGGCTCGCGCGAGTACGTCGAGAGGATCGCCAAGTCCCTCACCGCCGTGCACACCTCCACCCCGGTGCGGGCGCTGCGCCGCACCGGTGAGGGCGTGGAGATCCACGCCGACGGTGCCGTCCACCGGTTCGACGCGGCGGTGGTCGCCACCCATCCCGACCAGGCGCTGCGCCTGCTGGCCGACCCCACCCCCGACGAGCGCGACGTCCTCGGCGCGTTCCGCTACTCCCGCAACCCGGCGACCCTGCACACCGACCCCTCGGTACTGCCCGGGGCGCGGCGCGCGCGGGCCTCGTGGAACTACCGGATGGAGTCGTGCGGCACGGGCGCGGGCGGGGTGCGGGTCACGTACGACATGAACCGGCTGCAGCGGCTCGACGCGCCCGAACCGCACCTGGTGACCCTCGGGGACGAGATCCCCGGCGAGCACGTGATCGCCCGGATGGTCTACGAGCACCCGGTCTACACCCCCGAGTCGGTCGCCGCCCAAAAGCGGCTTCCCCGCCTCACCGGGGACGTGGTCGCCTACGCGGGGGCGTACCACGGCTGGGGCTTCCACGAGGACGGGTGCCGCTCGGGCGTGCGCGCGGCCGAGGCGCTCGGGGCGCGCTGGTGACCCCGCCGCGCGAGGCGGAGGAGAGCGCGCTGTACGAGTGCGTGATCACCCATGTCCGGTCGGCGCCGGTGCGCAACGAGTTCGCCTACGGCTCCTACATGTGGCTGGTCGACCTGGACCGGATGCCGCGCGACCGGTGGCTGGCCGCGTTCCACGCGCGCGACCACGCGGGCGACCCCGCGCTGAGCATCAGGGAGAACGTCGACGCGTTCCTCGCCGGGCACGGGATCACCGCGAGCCGCGTCATGATGCTCACCCACGCCCGGGTGCTCGGTCACGTGTTCAACCCGCTGACCGTCTACTGGTGCGACACCGCCGACGGCGTGGCCGTGGTCGCCGAGGTGCACAACACCTACGGCGGGCGCCACCGCTACCTGCTGCGCCCCGGCGAGCGCGAGGTGGCCAAGGAGTTTCGCGTCTCGCCGTTCAACGGCGTGGACGGCCGCTACCGCCTCAGCCTCCCCGAACCCGGTGAGCGGCTCGCGCTCAGCGTCGTCCTGCACCGCGATGGGCAGCCGCCCTTCGTGGCCGGGGTACGCGGGCGCCGCCGCCCGGCGACCGGGGCCTGGCTCCACCGCCTGGCCGCCAGGCACCCGATGGCCCCCCTGGCGGGCAGCGCCAGGATCCGCCGCCAGGGCGTCTCCCTGTACCTGCGCGGCTTGAGGATCGTTCCCCCCGGAGGACCCAGATGACCACGACGACCGGACGAGCCCCCGCGCTCTGGCCCGACGTCTTCGCCGTTCCCACCTCGCGCCCGCGCGGCGCCCTCGCCCGGTGGCTCTTCCTGCGCGCCGTACGGCGGCTGCCCCTGACGGTCGAGCTGCCCGGCGGGGAGCGGCTCGGCGCGGGCGGCCCGGTGATGCGCGTACGCCGCCCCGGCGACTTCTACCGCAGGGTCGGCGCCTCGGGGCTGATCGGCTTCGGCGAGGCGTACATGGCGGGCGACTGGGAGGCCGACGACGCCGACGAACTGGCCGCCGTGCTCACCGTGATGGCCGAGCGGCTGACCACGCTCGTCCCGCCCGCGCTGCAGCGGCTGCGGCGGTTGGCCGTGCGCAGGATGCCCGTCGACGAGCTGGGCGCGGAGGAGGACACCCGGCGCAACGTCCACCGCCACTACGACCTGTCCAACGAGCTGTTCGCCGAGTTCCTCGACGAGACCATGACGTACTCCGCGGCCCTGTTCGAGGGGCCCGCGTCGTGGGGGACGCTCGCGGACGCCCAGCGGGCCAAGATCGACCGGCTGCTGGACCGGGCGCGGGTGGGGCCGGGCACCCGGCTGCTGGAGATCGGCACCGGCTGGGGCGAGCTCGCGCTGCGGGCGGCCTCGCGCGGCGCGACCGTCACCACCGTCACGCTGTCGCAGGAGCAGTGGGCGCTGGCCACCGCGCGGGCCGCGAACGCGGGGCTGCCGGACCGGGTGGAGGTCCTGCTGGCCGACTACCGCGAGGTGGGCGGCCGCTACGACGCGATCGTCAGCGTCGAGATGGTCGAGGCGGTCGGCGCGCGCTACTGGCCCGTCTACTTCCGCACCCTGGATGAGCTCCTCGCCCCCGGAGGCCGGATCGCGATCCAGGCGATCACCATGCCGCACGACCGGATGCTGGCCACCCTCGACACCCACACCTGGGTCCAGAAGTACATCTTCCCCGGCGGCATGCTGCCCTCGGTGAGGGCGGTCGAGGAGAACCTGGGGAACCTGCGGGTCGTGGACCGGTTCTCGCTGCGCGAGGACTACGCCGAGACGCTCCGGCTGTGGCGGGAGCGCTACCTGGAGCGCGTCCACGCCATCGGGGAGCTCGGCTTCGACGAGGTCTTCCACCGGATGTGGACGCTCTACCTCGCCTACTCGGAGGCGGGTTTCCGCTCGCGCTACCTGGACGTCTGGCAGTTCACCCTCGGGAGGGAAGCATGACCGTCACCGCACCCACAGCCACCGGCGCCGCGGCCGTTCTCGCGCCGCTGCTGCGCGGCCTGTTCGGCGGGGAGCCCCCGCTGCGGCTGCGCACCTGGGACGGCGGCGCGTACGGGCCGCCGGACGCCCCCGCCGTCGTGCTGCGCTCGCCCCGCGCGCTGCGGCGCCTGCTGTGGAGCCCCGGAGAGCTCGGCCTGGCCAGGGCGTACGTGACCGGGGACCTGGACGTGGAGGGCGACTTGGCCGACGGGCTGCGCCGGGTCTGGGCCACGGCCCGCGCGGCCCGCGCGGCCCGCGCGGCCCGCGCGGTCAGCACGGTCAGCACGGTCAGCACGGTCAGGCCAAGGGTCGCCCCGCTGCGCGCCGCGCGGGCGTTGGTGAGGGTGCGCGGCGCGCTCGGCCCCCCGCCGCCGGCGCCCGCCACCGAGGCCCGGCTCGGCGGCAGGGCCCACACCCGGAGCAGGGACCGGGCGGCGATCTCCCACCACTACGACCTGTCCAACGACTTCTACTCGCTGATCCTGGACGAGTCGATGGCCTACTCCTCGGCGTACTTCGAGCCGGGCGACACCCTGGCCGCCGCCCAGCGCCGCAAGCTCGACATGGTCTGCCGCAAGCTGCGCCTGCGGCCCGGCATGCGCCTGCTCGACGTGGGCTGCGGGTGGGGCTCGCTGATCCTGCACGCCGCCCGCGAGTACGGCGTGTCGGCCACCGGGGTCACCCTGTCGAAGGAGCAGAAGGCGTTCGTCGAGTCGCGCTCCGAGGGGCTGGACGTGACCGTCCGGCTGCGCGACTACCGCGACGTCGACAGCGGTCCCGGCGGCCCCTACGACGCGATCGGCTCGATCGAGATGGGCGAGCACGTCGGCCAGGACAACTACCCGCTCTACGCCGCGGCCCTGCACCGGCTGGTGCGGCCCGGCGGCCGGGTGCTGGTCCAGCAGATGTCGCGCGGCGCGGGCCACCCGGGCGGCGGGCCGTTCATCGAGGCGTACATCGCCCCCGACATGCACATGCGCCCGGTCGGGGCGACGATCGGGCTGCTGGAGGCGTCGGGGCTGGTCTTCGAGCACGCCGAGGCGATGGGCGGGCACTACGTCGCGACCGTGAACGAGTGGTACCGGACCTTCGAGTCCCGCCACGCGGAGGCCGTCGCGATGGTCGGCGAGGAGATGACCCGGGTCTGGCGGCTCTACCTGGTCGGCGGGGCCCTCGCCTTCGAGCAGGGCAGGATGGACGTCCACCAGATCCTGCTGAAAAGGGCCACCGGTCCGGCCGGGCGATCGGAGGTGGGGGATGTTTGACCTGTCCGCCCTCGGCTGGTCCCTGCTCGGTTCGGCCGCCGCCCTCGCCGTGCTCCTGGCGCTGACCCTGGCCGTGGCGCTGCGGGTGGGACGCCACTCGGTGATCGACGTGGCCTGGGGGCTCGGGTTCGCGCTCGTCGCCCTGGTGTCCTACCTGCTGTCCGACGGCGATCCCGTCCTGAGGCTGCTGGCGTCGGCGCTCACCGCGATCTGGGGGCTCCGGCTGGCCCTGCACATCGGGCGGCGCAACGCCGGGGAGGGCGAGGACCCGCGCTACGAGCGGATGCTCGGCCGCGCCACCGGAAACCGGACCCTGTACGCCGTCCGCGTCGTCTACCTCACCCAGGGCGTCACCCTGCTGTTCGTCTCGCTCCCCGTCCAGGTGGCCATGCTCGGCACGAAGCCGCCGGGCTGGATCGCCTGGGCGGGGGCCGCCCTCTGGCTGGTGGGATTTCTGTTCGAGGCGGTCGGGGACCGGCAGCTCGCCCGGTTCCGGGCCGACTCGGGCAACAGGGGGAAGGTGCTGGACACGGGGCTGTGGCGCTACACCCGCCACCCCAACTACTTCGGTGACGCCTGCGTGTGGTGGGGCCTGTTCCTGGTCGCCGCCGACCAGTGGCCGGGGGTGCTGACCGTGCTGTCGCCGGTGCTCATGACGTACTTCCTGGCCGGAAAGACCGGCAAGCCGCTGCTGGAGGCGCAGCTGTCGCGATCTCGTCCCGGCTACGCCGACTACATCCGCCGTACCAGCGGGTTCTTCCCGCTCCCGCCCAGGGCGCCGCGCGGGACGGGCGGCGCGTAGGCGACGACCACGGCGTTTGTGACCTTAAAAAGGGGGAATTTGTCGACGTATAGTAACTAAGGGTAATTATTAATCGACAAGGAGTGATGACGATGGCATCGTCCGTCGGACCAGGCCAGCCAGGTGATCGGCCGCGTAACGTCTCCCGCAGGGGGACTACGGAGACAAGACCGGCATTTCAGACGACCGAGTTCATCGCCTACGTTGTCATCCTGATCGCGATCGTGATCACGGCTTTCGCGGTCGGTGGCGACTCGCGTGGTTACGGTGACCCCTTCGGGGCCGAGCACGCCATCAAGTACATCACCTTCCTCACCGTCGGCTACATGATCGCCCGAGGTCTGGCGAAGGCCGGAAGCTGGGACCGGGGCGACGACGTCCGCTAGCCTCCCCGGTTTCCCGTCACAGGTCCGGGGAGACGTCCCGCTCAGACGCCCAGGGAGGCGTCCATCAGCTTGGCCACGGCCTCGTCGTCGCCGCTCACGTCGACCTTGGCGTGGGACTGGCGGCCGAAGCAGAACAGCAGGAGTTCCCCGGCCGTGCCCGTCACCTCGACCTGCGGGCCGTCCTTGGGGCCGCCGACGGCGACACCCCTGCCGATGCGGTGCAGGGCCACCCGGACGGGAGAGCGGCGCAGGAACAGCCGGGCGCCGCCGTGGACCTGCTTCCAGAACCTCTCCTCCAGCTCGGCGGGCAGCTCCCGCGGCTCCCAGACCCGCTGCGCACGCCGCACGTCCTCGTGGTGGACGAAGAACTCCGTCGTGTTGGCCGCCTCGTCCAGGCGGGGGAGACGATAGATCCCCGACGGCCCGGAGCGCACGAGTTCGACGAGGCCCGCGTAGCCCTTCCTGGTCTTCATGGACTCCTGCACCCTGGCGGTGTGCCCGGCCAGCGGCTTGAGGATGATGCCCCCGGCGGCGTCGGGGCGGCGCTCGCGGACGACGAGGTGAGCGGCGAGGTCGAAGGTGGTCCAGCCCTCGCAGAGTGTGGGGGCGTCCGGCCCGAGCTCGGCGAACAGGTCGCTGAGCGCGGATCGTTCGGCGCGGGCGTAGTTCATCGAAGATCCTAACAACGTCGTTGTGCGAACACCGGAGGTGTAAGCGTGACATTACCGAAGGTGGTTCGGGAATAACCGCATGATCCAGAGTGATAGGGACTTAGGTAGCAACGTTTCCTGTCGAGAGGACACCCCCCGCGTGGCGAGCAAGATGACCACCGCAGTCATGCGCAGGGGACTCGGGGTCCTCGGGGTGGCCATCCGGGCGGAGAGATCGATCTTCTCCGCCGCGGTGCTGTCCAGTGCCCTGTACGGCGTGATGACCGTCGCCTCGGCGTGGGCGCTGGGCTGGGCCACCGACCATGTCGTGTTCCCGGCCTTCAGGAGCGGGCAGATCACGACGGGCACGCTCACCCTCGGCGCGCTCCTCATCCTCGGGGCGTCCCTGCTCAAGGCGCTGGGCGTGGCCGGGCGGCGGTATTTCGCCGGGGTCATGCAGTATCGGATGCAGGCCCGTTCCCGCCGCGACGTCACCCGCCAGTATCTGAGGCTCCCCCTGGCCTGGCACCACAGGCACCCGACCGGGCAGCTGCTGTCGAACGCCGGGTCCGACGTGGAGGCCGCCTGGGCGCCGCTCGCCCCGCTGCCGATGGCGGTCGGCGTGGTCGTGATGCTGGTCACCGCGGCCGTCGCAATGGTGATCACCGATCCGATCCTCGCCCTCGTCGGTTTCCTGGTCTTTCCCGCGATCGCCGTGCTCAACCTGGTCTACCAGCGCAGGCTCAATCCGCTGGCCACCCGGGCCCAGCAGTTGCGCGCCGAGGTCAGCGAGATCGCCCACGAGAGCTTCGACGGCGCCCTGGTCGTCAAGACCCTCGGCCGCGAGGACGAGGAGACCGCCAGGTTCCTGGCCAAGGCCAACGAGCTGCGCGACGCCAACATCGCCGTGGGCCGGGTCCGCGGCCTGTTCGATCCGATGCTGGAGGCGCTGCCCATCCTGGGCGTGCTCGCCGTGCTGCTGATCGGCTCGATGCGGCTGGAGAGCGGCGCGATCGGCGCCGGCGTGCTGGTCCAGGTCGCCTACCTGTTCACCCTGCTGGCCTTCCCGATCCGCGCGCTGGGCTGGGTGCTCGCCGAGCTGCCCCGGGCCGTCGTCGGCTACGAGCGGGTCCAGGCCGTGCTCGACGCCACCGGCTCCATGGAGCACGGCGCCGTCGAGCTGCCCGGCACCGAACCCGCCAGGCTGGAGGTCCGCGGCCTCGGCTACGCGTACGGCGACGGAGAGTTCCCCGTCCTGCGCGACGTGAACCTGGAGGTCCGGCCCGGCCGCACCGTCGCCCTGGTCGGCCCCACCGGCTCCGGGAAGTCGACCCTCGCCCAGACCTTCGTCCGCTTGGTCGACCCGGCGGAGGGCGCCGTGCTCGTGGACGACACGGACCTGCGCGACGTCGCCAGGAACGGGGTCAGCGACGCGGTGGCGCTGGTGCCGCAGCAGACGTTCCTGTTCGACGACACCGTGCGCGGCAACGTCACCCTCGGCCTGCCGGTCGGTGACGAGGACGTCTGGGCGGCGCTGCGCCTGGCGCAGGCCGAGGGGTTCGTCAGCGCCCTGCCCTCGGGGCTGGACACCCGGGTCGGCGAGCGCGGCACCACCCTGTCGGGCGGCCAGCGCCAGCGGATCGCCCTGGCCCGCGCGCTGGTGCGCCGCCCGCGGCTGCTCGTCCTCGACGACGCCACCTCCAGCGTCGACCCGCAGGTCGAGGCCAGGATCCTGTACGGGCTGCGGGACGCGGCCCAGGTCTCCACCGTGGTCGTCATCGCCTACCGGATGGCCACCATCGCCCTGGCCGACGAGGTCGTCTACCTCGACCACGGCCGGGTCGTCGACCGGGGCACCCACGCGGAGCTGCTCGCCCGCTGCGAGGGCTACCGCAACCTGGTCACCGCCTACGAACGTCAGGGCGCCGAGCGCGAGGCGCTCGACGCCGAGCAAGAGGAAGAGGTCAGCGCGTGAGGAAGCACTGCCGTCCGGGGGAACACCCCGCCGGGCCGACGCGGGGCGACCGGGGCCGCGGTCCGCTGGGAGGACGGTGCCGGTGAGCGCGTTCCAGGGGGTCGAGCGCTCGGGCCTGGCCACCGTCAGACACGGCCTGTCGCTCACGCCGGAGTTTCGCAAGGGGATGGCCGGGACGCTCGCGCTGGCCGTGGTGGCCACGGTCGGCAAGATCATCGTGCCGATCGCCGTCCAGCAGACCATCGACACGAGGCTCGGGGGAGGCGCCCCGGACGTGGCCTACATCCGCACCGCCGTGCTGCTGTGCGCCGCCGCCGTGGTGTTCACCGCGCTGTGCGCGTACCTGATGAACGTCCGCCTCTACCGGGCCACCGAGTCCTCCCTCGCCACGCTCAGGGTGCGCGGCTTCCGGCACGTGCACGACCTGTCGGTGCTCACCCAGAACTCCGAGCGTCGCGGCGCCCTCGTCTCGCGGGTCACCGGCGACGTCGACCAGATCAGCGTGTTCATGCAGTGGGGCGGGCTGATGATCATCATCGCCCTGGGGCAGCTCCTGGTCGCCACCGTGCTGATGTTCGTCTACTCCTGGCAGCTCGCCCTGGTGGTGTGGCTGTGCTTCCTGCCGCTCATGGTCGTCCTGCCGCGCTTCCAGCGGTGGCTGTCCGGCGCCTACACGCGGGTCCGCGAGCGTACCGGCGACCTGCTCTCGGCCATCAGCGAGTCGGTCGTGGGCGCGGCCGTGATCAGGGCCCACGGCTCCGAGGCCCGTACGGCGGAGCGCCTCGACGTCGCGATCGAGGCCAACAAGGCGGCCCAGGCCCGCACCCAGCGGATCGTCGCCACCGTGTTCCCGCTGACCGAGATCGTCGCCGCAGTGGCCCTGGCCGCCGTGGTGCTGGTCGGGGTACGGCTCGGGCTGGCGGGCGACATCACCGAGGGCCGCCTGGTCGCCTTCCTGTTCCTCATCACGCTGTTCGTCTCGCCGATGCAGATCGCCACCGAGGTGCTCAACGAGGCGCAGAACGCCGTGGCCGGGTGGCGGCGCATCCTCGGCGTGCTCGACACCCCCGCCGACGTCGCCGACCCGGGTCCCGAGGGCGTCGAGCTGCCGCGCGGCCCCATCTCGGTCTCCTTCGAGGACGTGGAGTTCTCCTATCCCGGAGGGGCGCCGGTGCTGCACGGGGTCTCGGCGGACATCCCGCCGCGCTCGCGGATCGCCGTGGTGGGGGAGACCGGCTCGGGCAAGACGACCTTCGCCAAGCTGCTCACCCGCCTGATGGACCCGGTCTCCGGGCGGATCACGGTCGACGGGCACGACCTGCGGACCGTCCGCTTCTCCTCGCTGCGCCGCCGCATCGTCATGGTGCCGCAGGACGGGTTCCTGTTCGACGGCACCCTGGCGGAGAACATCGGTTTCGGCCGCCCCTCGGCGACCGAGGCGGAGATCCGGCTGGCCATGACCGAGCTGGGGCTCACCGACTGGCTGGAGGGGCTGCCCGCCGACCTGTCGACCAGGGTCGGCCAGCGCGGCGAGTCGCTGTCGGCGGGCGAGCGCCAGCTCGTCGCGCTCGCCCGCGCCTACCTGGCCGACCCCGACCTGCTGCTGCTGGACGAGGCCACCTCCGCGGTGGACCCGGCGACGGAGGTGCGGCTGGCCCGCGCCCTGGAAGGCGCCACGCGGGGCCGCACCGCCGTCTCCATCGCCCACCGGCTCTCCACCGCCGAGGCGGCCGACGAGGTGTTCGTCTTCGACGAGGGCCGGATCGTGCAGCGCGGCCCGCACGCCGAGCTGGTACGACAGCCCGGCGTCTACGCGGACCTGCACGCCTCCTGGGTCTCCTCCGCCCGCTCCTAGCGGGACCGGCCCCGGCCGTCGGCGGGCGTCTGTCCCGATCCCCGGATGATCTTCTCGAAGGGGTGGGGGCCGACCGTCTCCGGGTCGGCCCCCAGGTCGTAGAGCGGGCTGTATCCGGTCGAGAGATACAGCCCGGCGGCCTCGGGCTGCCGGGGGCCCGTGGTCAGATAGATCCTGCGGTAGCCCTGCCGCGCGGCCTCCCGTTCCAGCTCCCGTACGACGGCGACGCCCAGGCCCCGCCTGCGGTGGCCGGGGTGGGTCCAGATCCGCTTGAGCTCGGCGGTCTCCTCGTCGTGGCGGAAGAACGCGCCCCCGGCGACGGTCCGCCCGTGCTCGACGAGGATGAGGAACGCGCCCCCGTGCTCCGGGGTGAACCGCTCGTCGGGATAGCGGCTGATCTCCTCGTTGGGGCCGTACCGGCTGGTGTACTCGGCGTGCAGGTCCTCCAGGAGCGGTTCGACCTCGGGGTCGCGGACGGCCACGTACCGTACCTCGAAGGGTTCGCCCGAAGCGTGCCCCTCGGGGGTACGCCCGCTCGGTGCGGGTGCGGGTGCGGGTGCGGGTGCGGGTGCGGGTGCGGGTGCGGGTGCCGGTGCCGGTGCCGGTGCCGGTGGAGCGTGCCTCGGGTACGGGGACGGCGCCGGGCGGAGGGGACGTTCGGTGCCCGGGGCGGCGGGCCTCGCGGAGTCGATCGTCACTTGGCCTGCCTCGGCAGGCCGGGCGGGTTGATCCGCGACGTGGGCAGCGCCTCGTTGTCCAGGCCCCAGCGCTTGAGCACCTCGGCGTACTTGCCGTTCTCGATGAGCGTGTTGATCGCCTCGTTGACCGGCTGGACCAGGCCGCTGCCCTTCAGGGTCATGACCGCGATCAGGCCCTCGACCGACCCGCCGCCGGAGAGCGTCCCGACGATCCTGCTGTCGCCGCCCACCGCGACCTGGTAGGCGATGGGGGGGTTCGGGCCCAGGTAGGCCTGGATGCGGCCGGACTTCAGCGCGAGCAGGACGTCGCCGTACTTCTGGTAGTACTGGATGTTCGCGGCCTTGAGCCCGGCCTTCTGGTTCTGCGCGTCCCACTCCAGCAGGATCTTCTCCTGGTTGGTGCCGGATCCGACGGAGACGTTCAGCCCGGCGATGTCGGCCGCCTTCTCGATCTTGGTGATCGGGCTGTCCTTGCCCACCTGCCAGGCGAGCTGGTCCACCCGGTAGGTGGCGAAGTCGTAGGTGTCCTTGCGCTCCTCCGTCACCGTGACGTTGTTGAGCACCAGGTCGTACTTGCCGGACTTGACCGCGAGGAACAGGTTCTCCCAGGAGGTGTTCTCCTCCTTCAGGGGCAGGCCCAGCACGTCGGCGATCAGGTGGGCGAGGTCGGTCTCCACGCCGACCAGGGTGGTGTCGTCGTCGGCCAGGAACACCAGGGGCGGCGCGCCCTCGCCGTTGAATCCGGCGGTCAGCGCGCCCTTGGACCGGATCGCCTCGGGAACCTTGGCGGCGATCGCCTCGACCTTGTCGGCGCGGACACGGTTCTGCTCGGGCGACGTGTTGATCTTCACCCCGCCGGTCCCCGACGGGGAGGCCGGGGCGGCGGCCGGGGCGGCCTCGGCCCTGTCCGTCGTACCGGCCGAGGTTCCGGCGCCGCAGGCGACGGTGAGGAGGAGAGGCAGGGCGGCGATGGCGGGGGCGAGCCTCGATATGAACGACATGTCGGTCCTTGCTGAGGTTGGGTGGAACGGGATTTCGGGGGAGTCAAAGGACTTTGCTGAGGAAGAGACGGGTGCGCTCGTGCCGGGGGGCGTCCAGCACCTCGGCGGGGGTGCCCCGCTCGACGATCCGGCCCTCGTCCATGAAGACCACGGTGTCGGCGACCTCGCGGGCGAAGCCGACCTCGTGGGTGACGACGATCATGGTGGTGCCGCTCCCGGCGAGGCCCTTCACCACGTCGAGCACCTCGCCGACGAGCTCGGGGTCCAGCGCGGACGTCGGCTCGTCGAAGAGGATGACCTTGGGCTCCAGGGCCAGGGCGCGGGCGATGGCCACCCGCTGCTGCTGGCCGCCGGAGAGCTTGCGCGGGTAGGAGTGCGCCTTGTCGGAGAGCCCGACCCGCTCCAGCAGCCGGGTCGCCAGCGCGTCCACCTCCGCCCTCGGCCTGCGCTGGGCGGACCGGGGCGCCTCGGTGACGTTCTGGTGCACGGTCAGGTGCGGGAAGAGGTTGAAGTTCTGGAAGACGAAACCGATCTTGGTCCGCTGCCGGAGGATCTCGCGCTCGGGCAGCTCGTACAGCCTGTCGCCGGACCTGCGGTAGCCCACCAGCTCGCCGTCGACGCTGACCGAACCGCTGTCGACCTTCTCCAGGTGGTTGACGGTACGGAGGAGCGTGGACTTCCCCGACCCCGACGGGCCCAGGATCACCGTGACCTCGCCCGGGGCGACCCGCAGGTCCACTCCGCGCAGCACCTCCAGCGGCCCGAAGCTCTTGTGCACGTCCCGCAACTCGACCATCGCGGCGCTCATGCGCGGCCCCTGCCGTAGTGCCGCTCCACGTAGTGCTGGGCGACGGACATCACGGAGGTCATGACGAGATACCAGATGGTCGCCACCAGCAGCAGGGCGATGACCCTGCCGTTGCGGTTGTAGATCACCTGGACCTGGTAGAAGAGCTCGGGCAGGGCCATGATGTAGACGACCGAGGTGCCCTTGACCAGGCCGATGATCTCATTGCCCGCGGTCGGCACGATCGACCGCATGGCCTGTGGCAGGACGATCCGGAACAGCTGCCTGGTCCTGGGGATGCCCAGCGCCGCGGCGGCCTCCCGCTGGCCGTGGTCCACCGAGAGCAGTCCCGCCCGGACGATCTCCGCGGCGTAGGCGGCCTGGTGCAGGGCCAGGCCCAGCGCGGCGGCGGTGACCGGGCCGATCAGATCCATCGTCCCGATGTCGAAGAACGCCGGGCCGAACGGCACGCCGAAGGAGATCCTCGGGTACAGCAGGGCCAGGTTGTACCAGAACAGCAGCTGCAGGATCAGGGGCACCGACCGGAACAGGGCGATGTAGCCCCAGGCGACCGAGTTGAGCAGCGGATTCCCCGACAGCCGCATGAGCGCCAGGACCGTGCCGAGCAGGAAGCCGAAGACGATCCCCAGCGCGGTCAGCTCCAGCGTGAACACGACCGCCCGCAGCACGGAGGGCGCGAACAGGTACTCCCCGACCACCTCCCACTCCCAGGCCGGGTTGGTGACCAGCGCGCTGACCGCCATGGCCAGCAGCACCGCGACGCCCAGGGCCGCCACCCACCGCCCGGGGTGGCGGGTGGTGACCACCCTCAGCGGGGGTTCGCCGGCCTCCGCGTCTTCCGGGCCGCCCGGGGTCGTGCCCGCCGGGGGAGTGGCGGCCCGGATCACGCCGGGCCCGGCGGGGGCGGACGCGGGGAGGAGCCGCGCCCGGCTCCACACGTACCCGCGGTGCGCGCGCCCCCGGCCGCCCGCCGGTGGGGGCGGTGCCTTCGCGGGGGCCGCGAGGGCGTCGTGGGTGTCACCGCCGTCGGCGCCTGAGAATTCGACGGGCATGGTTGAGGCCTTTCTGGCTGGTCGTACCGGGCGGGAGGGGCGGCGCGGGGCGCGTTCCGCCGAAGGGTCGTCGGAAGGTCAGCGGCGACACGGGAAGGGCCGGGCGCGGGACGGGGCGACGTGCCCGCCCGCCACCGGCTGGAGCTCTGGGCGCACGGCATCACTTCAACACACGTTCAGAATCCCGTCAAGACCTACTGGTTTAGTAGGTTTTTGACCGAAGTGGCTCACTTCACGGGAAAAAGGGACATCCACCAAGGATTAGCCTGGTCAGAGCGAGGTAGAGGCATGACGGAGGCGGGCCCTACGCCCGCCCGAAGGAAGGGACCGATGGCAGAGTTGGTTGGCGGCGAGCCTTCGGGCGGCCAGTTCCCCGTGGTGGACGTCCACGCGGCCATAGACCGCAGCGACCTGCTCGACGAGCTGTCCGACCTGCGGGTCAACGACGATGACGACGACGACCCCGTCCTGATCCGCAGGGACGGCAGCCCGGTCGACACCTGGCGGGAGAAATATCCCTACGACGAGCGGATGAGCCGGCAGGAGTACGACCGGCTCAAGCGGCTGCTCCAGATCGAGCTGCTCAAGCTCCAGTACTGGATCAAGGACACCGGGGGACGCCTGGTCGTCCTCTTCGAGGGACGCGACGCCGCGGGCAAGGGCGGCACGATCAAGCGGTTCATGGAGCACCTCAACCCCCGCGGGGCGAACGTGGTGGCGCTGGAGAAGCCCAGCGAGCGCGAGAGCACCCAGTGGTACTTCCAGCGCTACGTCTCCCACCTGCCGGCCGCCGGAGAGATGGTCTTCTTCGACCGCTCCTGGTACAACCGCGCCGGGGTCGAGCGGGTGATGGGCTTCTGCAGCCCCGAGGAATACCTGGAGTTCCTGGAGCAGGCCCCGGCGTTCGAGAAGATGCTCGTCCGCGACGGCATCCACCTGGTGAAGTTCTGGTTCTCGGTCTCGCGTTCCGAGCAGCGCACCCGGTTCGTGATCCGCCAGGTCGACCCGGTGCGGCAGTGGAAGCTGTCACCGATGGACCTGCAGTCGCTCGACAAGTGGGGGGACTACACCGCCGCCAAGGAGGACATGTTCGTCAACACCGACACGGAGGAGGCCCCGTGGACGGTGATCAAGAGCAATGACAAGAAGCGGGCCAGGGTCGAGGCCATGCGCCACGTCCTGAGCCTGTTCGAGTACGAGAACAAGGACCACGAGGTCATCGGCACCCCCGACCCCAAAATCGTCGTGCACGCCGCCGACGTGCTCCACGACGACCGCTGAGCCGCCCCGGCCGGGGCGGGGGTCTCGTTCAGCGGACCCCGGTGCCGCCGCCCGACAGGCGCTGGGCGATGTAGATCGGGACCATCGACGCGACGATCAGGGCCGCGGCGACCACGTTGACCACGGGCGCCTGGTTGGGCCGGAACAGGTTCTCGAAGATCCACAGGGGGAGGGTCCGCACCCCGGCGCCCGCCGTGAACGTGGTCACGATGATCTCGTCGAAGGACAGGGCGAAGGCCAGCAACCCGCCCGCGAGCAGGGCCGAGCGCATCATCGGGAAGGTGACCAGGCGGAACGTGGTGAAGGTGTCGGCGCCCAGGTCGGCCGAGGCCTCCTCCAGGGAGGTGCCCGTGCGCCGCAGCCGGGCCAGGACGTTGTTGTAGACGGTCACCACGCAGAAGGTGGCGTGGCCGACGATCACCGTGAACAGGCCCAGGCTCACCCCGAACGGTCCGAGCACCGCGCGGAAGGCGTTGTTGAGCGCGATGCCGGTGACGATGCCGGGCAGCGCGATCGGCAGCAGGATCAGCAGCGAGACCACGTTCTTGCCGAAGAAGTCGTAGCGCTGGATCGCGAAGGCCACCATCGTGCCGAGAACCAGGGCGATCGCCGTGGCGCCCAGCCCCGCCTGGACCGACGTCCACAGCGCGTCGCGCACACCGGTGGAGTTCCAGGCCGCCTCCCACCACCGCCCGGTGAGCCCGCTGGGCGGCCAGGCGAACGTACGGTCGGTGTTGAAGGAGTTGAGCAGCACGATCAGCAGCGGCACGTAGACGACGCCGAGCCCGGCGGCCAGCATGGCCCACAGCGCCGTCCGCGCCGTACGGGACAGGTTCACATGTTCTCCATGGCGCCGGTGCGGCGGACCGCGGCGAGGTAGACCAGCATGATCACCACGGGGACGGTGGCGACCGCGGCGGCGAAGGGGAGGTTGTTGGCCGCGCCGATGTTGTCGTAGACGACGTTGCCGATCAGCTGCGACGTACCGCCCACGATCTTCACGGTGATGTAGTCGCCGAGCGACAGCGAGAAGGTGAAGATCGAGCCCGCCACCACCGCGGGGAAGGCCAGCGGCCACACCACCGTGCGAAACGTCCGCCACCCGCGCGCCCCGAGGTCTCCGGCGGCGTCGAGGAGCGAGTCGGGCAGCCGTTCGAGCCCGGCGTAGATCGGCAGGATCATGTACGGCAGCCACAGGTAGGACAGGGTGAGGATCGTGGCGGTCAGCCCGTACCCCCAGCCGAGGATGCCCTCCGAGCCGAGCATCACCCGCCAGGCGTACGCCTTGACCAGGTAGGAGGCCCACAGCGGGGTGAGCACCGCGATCACCAGCCAGCGCCGGGCGCGCGGCGAGGCCAGCTTGGCCATCGCGAACGCCATCGGGAAGGCGATCACCAGGTCGATCAGCGTCACCGCGACCGCCACGCCGACCGAGCGCAGCGCGATCGTCCGGTAGACGTCGGCGGTGAGCAGCTCCTGGAAGTTGCCCCAGGTCGGCTCCCTGACCAGGTCGCCGGTGAAGGTGTCGGTGCTCCAGAAGGCCGTCACGAACAGGGCGGCCAGGGCGCCGAGGTAGGCCAGGCCGAGCCAGAGCGCGGGGGCCGACAGCAGCAGCGACAGCCGCACGCCCGCGTGCCGGTGCAGGAAGGCGGCGAGCCTGCGGCGGGCGGTGCGGCGCGGCGGCGCGGCGGGGGCGCCGGACGGCGTGGGTCTCGCCGGTGCGGTGGTGTTCAACGTCGTCTCATTCCCGGTCGGCTCCCGCGGGGCTCAGCCCTTGATCTCGGTCCAGGCCCTGGTCCACTCGGAGTAGTCCTTGCACCTGACGTCCGTGCGCCCGTCCAGGCACTGGGCGATCGGGGTGGTCCAGTACCAGACCTTCGAGTAGTAGTCCTCGTCGGTCGCATGGAAGGTGTCGCAGTGCTTCGGGTCGGCGGTCAGGTCGCAGGACTTCGCGTTCGACGGCGCCTCCCCGAAGTACTCGGCGACCTGGGCGTTGGCCTGGGGCGAGATGATCCAGTCGAGCCACCGGTAGGCGCAGTTGGGGTTCTTGGCCGCGGCGGCGACCATCCAGGTGTCCGACCAGCCGGTGGAGCCCTCCTTGGGCAGGGTCACCTCGACGGGCGCCTTGTCGGCCAGCGCCACGTTGGCGATGACCTGCCAGGTGGTGCCCACCACGGAGTCGCCGCCCTTGAAGGCCTGGACCTCCTTGGTGTAGTCGGACCAGTACTCGCCGATGATCTTCCTCTGCTGCTTGAGCAGGTCGACCGAGGCCTGGAACTGCTTGTCGTCCAGGGAGTACGGGTTCTTGATGCCGAGCTCGGGTTTGGTCGCCATCAGGTACAGCGCCGCGTCCGCGATGTAGATCGGGGAGTCGTACGCGGTGACCCTCCCCGCGTACGGCGAGGCGGGGTCGAAGACCACGCTCCAGGAGTCGGGGGCGGGCTTGACCGTGTCGGTGCGCCACATGAGCAGGTTGGCCCCCCGGCCGTGCGGCACGCCGTAGGCGACCCCGCCGACCGAGTTCCACGCCTTGTCCTTCAGCCCGGCGAACACGTCGGCGTAGTTGGGGATCAGCGCGGTGTTGACCGGGGCGACCGTCCCCCCGGCGATCAGGCGCAGCGAGGCGTCCCCGGAGGCGGAGACCGCGTCGTACTCGCCGGTCTTCATCAGGGTGACCATCTCGTCGGACGTCCCGGCGGTCTTGGAGTTGACCTGGCAGCCGGTGGCCTTCTCGAACGGGGTGACCCAGTCGACCTTGGGATCGTTGCTTCCGTCCTCGACGTATCCGGCCCAGTTGACCAGGTTGACCTGTCCCTCGCCCTGGCCCAGCGCCTTCAGCGCCTCGATCTTGGGCGGGGTGAAGCCGCTCTGGCCGGGCGCGGCCGAGGCTCCCGAGGGCGCCGCGGAGCCGCCGCCGCAGGCGGTGACAGTGGCCAGCGCGAGCGCGGAGAGGACGACCGCGCTGTGCCGGATGGCAATCCGGGGGGTGGACCGCATGGGATGACGACCTTTCTCACGGTCTTTACGGGTCTTGCGCTCTTTACGGGACGATCGCGAACTCGTGCCGCCGGTTCCAGACGAGGCGGACCCTGCTGCCGCGCAGGCCCATCACGTCCATGGACGAGACCTGCAGGTTCTGCTGGAGCGCGATGAGCCGCCCGCCCGCGTCGAGCTCGACCACGAACCGGGTGGCGGGGCCCGCGTAGACGACCTCGGCGACGGTGCCCGTCGCGCTGTGCTCCGCGCCGTCGACCGTCTCGTCGAGATCGGCGACGCGCAGCTTCTCGGGGCGCACGCTGAACGTGCCCTCCCTGCCGAGCACCGCCTGGGCGGCCTCGCCGGAGATCAGGTTGGAGGTGCCGACGAAGCCCGCGACGAAGGCGCTCGCGGGCCTCTCGTAGACGTCGGCGGGGGTGCCGACCTGCTCGACGCGGCCCCGGTCGAACACCGCCACCCGGTCGCTCATGGTCAGCGCCTCCTCCTGGTCGTGGGTGACGAACAGGAAGGTGATGCCGACCTCGCGCTGGATCGACTTGAGCTCGACCTGCATCTCCTCGCGGAGCTTGAGGTCCAGGGCGCCGAGCGGCTCGTCGAGCAGCAGCACCCGGGGGCGGTTGACCAGGGCACGGGCCAGGGCGACCCGCTGGCGCTGGCCGCCCGACAGCTGGTCGGGCCTGCGCCGCTCCATGCCCTCCAGCCGGACCGAGGCCAGCGCGGCCCGCGCCCGCTCGCGCCGCTCGGCCCGGGGGACCCGCTTGACCCGCAGGCCGTACTCCACGTTGTCCGCCACGTTCATGTGCGGGAACAGCGCGTAGTCCTGGAAGACCGTGTTGACGTCGCGCTCGAAGGGGGCGAGCCGGGTGACGTCGACCCCGCCCAGCTCGACGGTGCCCGCCGTGGGCGTCTCGAAGCCCGCGATCATCCGCAGCACGGTCGTCTTGCCCGATCCCGAGGGGCCGAGCATGGCGAAGAACTCGCCGTCGGCGATGTCGAGGTCGACACCGGTGACCGCGTCCACGGCCCCGAAGCTCTTGCGGAGGCCGGTCAGCCTCACCGCTGGGTCTGACATGGCCGAAAACATATGAGGTTAAATGTTTTCCCGCAAGAGCCGATCCGGTATCACCGTCGGGGGGCCGGCGAAATGAGGCTTCCGCAACCCCCCGCTCACGCCGGCGTTCATCGCGGCGCCCGTTTCAGTGCCCGTTTCGGCGCCCGCCCCGGCGCCTGGTCGCTGAGGCCGGGCGGGGTCCGGGCGGGGTCCGGACGGGCCGCGAGTGGGACACTGCATGACCGGGGAGACGACCGCGAAGGTGAGGGGTGTATGACCGTGGCAGACATCTCCGGTATCTCCGGTGGTGCCCGCCTGGCCGCGTTCGCGCCGGTCGACAGCACCGCGCGGGTCGACGCCGTGGTCAGGCGGCTCACCGACGCCATCGTGCTCGGACTGGTGGCCGACGGCGAGCAACTGCCCAGCGAGGCCGAGCTCGCCGCCCAGCTGGGCGTGTCCACGGTCACCCTGCGGGAGGCCCTGATGGCCCTGCGCCAGCAGGGCATGGTCGAGACGCGGCGGGGACGCGGGGGCGGGAGCTTCGTGCGGGTCCCGCGCGAGGCCCCCGAGGCGCTCGACCGGCTGCGCGCCCTCACCGCGGAGGAGCTCCGCGACCTGGGCGACCACTACGCGGCCATCGCCGGGGCCGCCGCCAGGCTGGCCGCGCGGCGGGCACTGCCCGAGGACGTCGCCCCACTGCGCCGTACGCTGCAGGAGATGGCCGGTTCCCGGGACCAGGGCCACCTGCGCAGGCTGCACGGGCGTTTCCACATCGAGGTGGCCGCGGCGTCCCAGTCGGCACGACTCACTCAGGAAGAGATCCGGTTACAGGCTGACATCGGACCATTGCTCTGGCTCGCCCACGGGGGAGACGATGGAATACCGGCTCAGCATCACGCCATCGCCGAGGCCATTCACCGCGGAGACGACGATCACGCCAGGTCCCTGGCCGAGCGGCACGTGCTCGACGCGGTGGAACACCTCATCGAACTGCGTCTGAGAGAGCCGTGATCGCCGGATCCCCGCGGCGGTCGTTCGAGGCGGTCGTCGAGGCGTCGTCCAGGTCCAGCGCGTTCTCCAAGGCGGTGGGGTCAAGTGAGTGAACACGGTGCGCTGCTGGCACCCGGTGGCGTGGCCGCGGCGGCCGTCGCCGTCGGCGACATCGTCGAAGGCGTCTTCGAGAAGCTCCACCACGTGCGCGACGCCGTGGCGGGGCTCGTGGGCCCGGCGCCGGTGAGCGGCGATCTGGCCGCACTGCGGCCGCTGCTCTTTCCCCGGCTGGGCGGGCTGGTCTCCGGCATCGGCTTCATCGCCGCGCCCGGCCTGCTGGCCGACGCGCCCTGGTATCTGGAGTGGTGGCAGGAGGGCGCCACGGGAGAGCCCGTGCAGCTGGTCAGGGACATGGATCCCGCCAGCAGCGCCTTCTACGACTACACCCACTGGGACTGGTTCGCCGGGCCGCGCTCCGGCGACGAGCACACCCTCACCGGCCCCTACGTCGACTTCCTGTGCACCACCGAGTACTCCCTGACCCTGTCGGTGCCCGTGGTGAAGGGCGGGGAGTTCGTCGGCGTGGCGGCGGCCGACGTGTTCGTGCGCCGCTTCGAGATCGCCGTCTCGCCACTGCTCCGCGGGATCGGCGGCCCCGCCTTCCTGGTGAACGCGCACGGCCGCGTGGTGGCCTCCACCACCGCCAGGTGGCTCGCCGGATCGATCTTCAAGGGAGCCCCCGGCCTGCTCGCGAGGCCCTGCCGGGCGCTACCCCTCTCCCTGGTTGCGGCACAATTGCCGCATGTCCCTTGACCCCGCCATCGCGGCCAGGCTGAAGCGCACCGCCGACGGGCTGGTGCCCGCCGTCGTCCAGCAGTACGACACCGGCGAGGTGCTCATGCTCGCCTGGATGGACGACGAGGCGCTGCACCGCACGCTCACCACCGGCAGGGCCACCTACTGGTCGCGCAGCCGCGGAGCCTACTGGGTGAAGGGCGACACCTCCGGCCACGTCCAGCACGTCAAGTCCGCCGCGCTCGACTGCGACGGCGACACCGTCCTGCTCAGGGTCGACCAGGTGGGCGCGGCCTGCCACACCGGCGACCGGACCTGCTTCGACGCCGACGAGCTGGCGGTGACCCGGGCGTGACGGCCAGGCGGGAGCTGTGGATCTGGCTGGTGACGTGCGTGGCGGGCGCCGCGCTCGTGCTCCTCGCCGCCGGGCGCGACTGGTTCACCGTGACGTACGACACCCGCGAGGTGGCGATCTCCGCCGCCGAGCTGGTCCCCGCGCTCGGCCCCGCCGCCTGGGCGGCGCTCGCCGCGGTGGTCGCCGTCCTCGCGACGGGAGGCGTGTGGCGCGGGCTCGTCGGAGCGGTGATGGCGCTCGGCGGGGCCGGGATGATCGCCGGTTCCTGGTGGGGGAGCGGCGCGAGCGCCGCGCTGCGGATCTCCGCCGAGCAGGCGCCGATGTCCGCGGCGACCGCCCCGCAGGTCGCGTCGGCCGTCGCCTGGCCGCTCCTCGCCTCCGCCGGAGGGCTTCTGCTGCTGGCCGGGGGAGTGGCGGTGATCCTGCGCGGCGGGCGCTGGCCGGGCATGTCCGGCCGCTACGACCGGCAGGGGGCCGGTCCCGCCGGCGAGAGCCGTCCCGCTCCCGCCGAGAGCGCCCCCAGCGAGCGGGCACTGTGGGACGCCCTCGACGAGGGCACCGACCCGACGGCCGACCCGGACCCCCGCGACCGCTGACCTTTGGTAGAACGCCGGTCCGGATCCCCCGATCCCCGACCTCTGACCTCTGGCGGACGTCGGCAGGGACTCCCGCGCCCCCGACCGGCTGACCCCTGACGGAGCACCGGCTCGGATCCCGCGACCCCCGGGCCCCTGACGGAACGCCGGGCCGGTTCTCGCGCCTCCGTGGGCCGGTCATTTCGTCATTTCCGACATTTAGCACCTTCCAGCGTCGTTCCATGCCCTCTCGGACCTCGCCGCCCGAGGTGCCGAGGCCTGAGCCCTCGGCCACGACTTGCTCACAACGCGCTTACAAGCGTGAACGGATCTCCTCCTCCCCGTAGCGTTTTCGCTAGGATTTCGCCCGCAACTCGGATAAGTGGGGGTCATTCATGAGCTATGGCAATCAGTCGGGTGGCTATGGCCAGCCCCCAGGGAAGGGGGGCTACGGCTCGTCGGGTGACCACGGTTCGTCCGGCGGTTACGGCTCCGGTGGTTATGGCTCCGGCGGTTACGGCTCTGGAGGGTACGGCCCGCCCGGTGGCGGCTACGACCCCTACGGGGGGTACGGCGCGCCGCCGCCGCGGGGCAACAACGGCATGGCCATCGCCGCGCTGATCATGGGCATCGCGGGGCTGTTCATCTGCGGCCTCACCTCGATCGTGGGCGTCGTGCTCGGCCACATCTCGCTCGGACAGATCAAGCGGACGGGCGAGGAGGGGCGGGGGATGGCCATCGCGGGCCTGGTCCTGTCCTATTTCGGCATCCTGTGCTGGCTGGCGGTGCTGGCCTGGCTGGTCGCGGTCGGTGCCATCGTCGGCAGCGCCTCCCTGGGCACCTGACGCGGGCACCGGTGCCCGGCGCCGGTCCGCGACCGGCCCCGATCTCACCACGGTGGCGCGCCCGGTACATTCCCGTGGCGCCCGGTCCCGCCACGGTCTCGTACCCGCCAGGCCCCGCGACCGGCCGGGTTTCCGGCGGGCTCCCGGCGGGGCCACGTCCGGTGGCGTGAGTGGCGGCGTGGGTAGGGTGGCCGGGAGAGAGCCGGCCACCGGTGAAGGGGCTGACGGGCCGTGGTGACGGGGAAGATCGCGGGTTCGCGCGGGTCGCGCGCGGTGGCCGTGCTGGCGCCGCTCGGCGCCGCGCTGGCGGCGGGCGCGGCGGTCGCGTTCGTGGGGGCCGTGGATCCCAACGAGCCCGGCCACTATCCGACCTGCCCGTTCCTCATGCTCACCGGCCTCTACTGCCCCGGCTGCGGCGGCCTGCGAACGGTGTACGCGCTCGCCCACGGAGATCCCGTGACGGCCCTGGGACTCAACCCGCTCGTCGTGCTCATGATCCCGGTGCTGGTCCTGCTCTGGGGCCGATGGACGCTGCGTGCCTGGTCGGGCGGTGGATCCACCGGAAAACCCGGTGGCGCGCCCGCCGGGAATTTCATGCGCCCGATCTACGCGTGGTTATTGCTCGCTTTGATGGCCGTGTTTTGGATAGTGCGAAATCTTCCTTTTGGGGAATTCCTGGCCCCATAGTCACCGATAGGTCTCACCCCGTGGCGGGGCGACCCCGGCCGGGCCGATAGCATCGGCGAAACAAGGGCAGTCGATCGGGAGGGGCCTTACTCGTGAAGCGGAGCGAGCGAACCAGGGATACGGCAGCGTTCGCGAACCTGGCCCCGGAGCTGCACGAGGAGGAGGACAAGTGAGCGTGCTTGAGGAAATCCTCGAAGGAGTCCGCGCCGATCTGGCCGAGCGGCAGGAGAGGGTGACGCTGGCCGAGCTCAAGGAGCGGGCCGGGCGGGCACCCGCCCCCCGTGACGCGTACGCGGCGCTGAACGGCGACCAGGTGGCGGTCATCGCCGAGGTCAAGCGTTCCAGCCCGTCCAAGGGCGCCCTGGCCGCGATCGCCGACCCCGCCGCGCTGGCCGGCGACTACGAGTCGGGCGGCGCCCACGTCATCAGCGTGCTCACCGAGCGGCGGCGCTTCGGCGGCAGCCTCGACGACCTGGCCGCCGTGCGCGCCGTCGTCGACATCCCGGTGCTGCGCAAGGACTTCATCGTCACCTCGTACCAGCTGTGGGAGGCCCGCGCCTACGGCGCCGACCTGGCGCTGCTGATCGTCGCGGCGCTCGACCAGAACGCGCTGGTCTCGCTCATCGAGCGGGCCGAGTCGATCGGGCTGACCCCGCTGGTGGAGGTGCACACCGAGGAGGAGCTCGACCGGGCGCTCGCCGCCGGAGCCAAGATCATCGGTATCAACGCGCGAAACCTCAAGACCCTCGAGGTCGACCGCGAGGTGTTCGCCAAGCTGGCTCCCAAGATCCCCGAGGGCATCATCAAGATCGCCGAGTCGGGCGTGCGCGGCCCCCACGACCTGCTCGCCTACGCCAGGGCGGGCGCCGACGCCGTCCTGGTCGGCGAGAGTCTGGTCACCGGCAAGGACCCGCGGGCCGCCGTGGTCGACCTGGTGACCGCCGGTGCCCATCCCGCATCCCGACCTGAGGGGCAGTAAGCAGTGACAACGCACGAGGGAACCGTCATCACCACCGCCGACCTCGCGGGCAACGCCGCCCACGGCGACGATCCGGACATCCACGGCAAGTTCGGCGTCTTCGGCGGGCGCTACGTGCCCGAGGCGCTCATCCCGGCGCTGGACGAGGTCGCGGCGGAGTACGACAAGGCGAAGAACGACGAGGCGTTCCTGCGGGAGTTCGACCACCTGCTGCGTACCTACGCCGGGCGGCCGACCACGCTGACCGACATCCCCCGCTTCGCGGAGCAGGCGGGCGGCGCCCGGATCATCCTCAAGCGCGAGGACCTGACCCACACCGGCGCCCACAAGATCAACAATGTGCTCGGCCAGGCCCTGCTGACCAAGCGCCTGGGCAAGACGCGGGTGATCGCCGAGACCGGTGCCGGGCAGCACGGCGTCGCCACCGCGACCGCCGCCGCCCTGATGGGCCTGGAGTGCGTCATCTACATGGGGGCCGTCGACTGCGAGCGCCAGGCGCTCAACGTCGCCCGCATGAAGCTGCTCGGCGCCACCGTCGTCCCGGTCACCAACGGCAGCCAGACCCTCAAGGACGCAATCAACGAGGCGTTCCGCGACTGGGTCGCCAACGTCGACCGCACCCACTACCTCTTCGGCACCATCGCCGGCCCGCACCCGTTCCCGGAGATCGTCCGCGACTTCGCCCGCATCATCGGCGTCGAGGCCCGCCGCCAGATGCTGGAGCTCACCGGCAAGCTGCCCGACGCGGTCGCCGCCGCCGTCGGCGGGGGATCGAACGCCATCGGCATCTTCCACGCCTTTCTCGACGACCGGGACGTCCAGCTGCACGGCTACGAGGCGGGCGGCCGGGGCCTGGAGAGCGGCGAGCACGCCCTCACCCTCACCGCGGGCTCCATCGGCGTGCTGCACGGCTCGCGCACCTACGTGCTGCAGGACGAGGAGGGCCAGACGATCGAGTCGCACTCGATCTCGGCCGGGCTCGACTATCCCGGTGTTGGGCCCGAGCACGCCTGGCTCAAGGACAGCGGCCGCGCCACCTACCACGGCATCACCGACGCCGAGGCGATGGACGCCTTCTCGCTGCTCGCCCGCACCGAGGGCATCATCCCCGCGATCGAGTCCTCGCACGCGCTCGCCGGAGCCCTCAAGCTCGGTCGCGAGATGGGTCCCGGGGCGACGATCCTGGTCAACCTCTCGGGCCGGGGCGACAAGGACATGGGCACCGCGATGAAGTACTTCAACCTCTGAAACCCCTCTGACGGCCGACTTGCCTCCTCTCCGGCGGGCCGGAGAGGACGAACCGCAACGGAAGTAACGATGACGACTCTTCAGACGGTGTTCGCCAAGGCTAAGGCGGACGACCGCGCCGCCCTCATCGGATACCTGCCCGCTGGGTTCCCCAGCAAGGACGGTGCGATCGCCGTCGCCACCGCCATGGTGGAGGCGGGCTGCGACGTGATCGAGATCGGCCTGCCCTACTCGGACCCCCTCATGGACGGTCCGACGATCCAGGACGCCGTCCACCGGGCGCTGACCAACGGCACCCGCATCGCCGACGTGCTCCGCACGGTCGAGGGTGTGGCCGCCACCGGTGCCGCCACCCTGGTCATGACGTACTGGAACCCGATCGACCGCTACGGTGCCGAGCGCTTCGCCCAGGACCTGGCGAACGCGGGCGGGGTGGGCACCATCACGCCCGACCTGACCCCCGAGGAGGCCGGCCCCTGGCGCGAGGCCAGCGCCCAGGCCGAGATCGACACGGTCTTCCTGGTCGCGCCCAGCTCCACCGAGGCCCGCATCAAGGCCGTCGTCGACAGCTGCACCGGCTTCGTCTACGCGGCGTCGCTGATGGGCGTCACCGGCGCCCGCGACTCGGTCGGCGCGGCCGCGCAGGGCCTGGTCGAGCGCACCCGCCTCCAGACCTCCCTGCCGGTCTGTGTCGGCCTGGGCGTCGGCACCGGACGGCAGGCCGCCGAGGTCGCGGGATACGCCGACGGCGTCATCGTGGGTTCGGCGTTCATCCGCCGTGTCCTGGACGCTCCCGACGAGAAATCGGGTCTCGCGTCCGTCCGCGAGCTGGGCGCCGAACTGGCGGCGGGCGTCCGAGGCTGAGGATTCGCCCAGGGCGCGGTCCCCTCTCACCGGGGGGCCGCGCCCTGGCCTATGCCTGTCAGACAGGCTTATTCGACGCTTATCCAGCTCGTGATGAGGTTTCCTTCGGATACCTTGCGTTCGCCGGAGGCGTCCGTGCCTGGGGGCCTGGGATAGGAGAATGGTGCTCGTGACCTCTGATAACCCCGCGCCCAATAGGTCGCGTATCGTGATTTCGACGCTACCCTGGGTAACGACCGTCTCGCGGCTGGTGCTCGCGGGCGTGCTGATCGTCGCGGGTTGGGGCAAGATCGGCACCCCGGTGCTCTCGGTTCAGGCGGTCGAGGCATACGAACTGCTCCCTGAATCGCTCGCCACGGTGGTCGGCTACGGCCTGCCGATCCTGGAGATCGTCGTGGGGGTGTTGCTGGTCGTCGGGCTGCTCACCCGGGCGGCGGGTGTCATCTCGGCATTGCTCATGCTGGCGTTTGTCATCGGGATCGCCTCGGCGTGGGCGCGCGGGCTGCGCATCGACTGCGGCTGCTTCGGCGGCGGCGGTCAGCTGGCGGCCGGGGTGGAGCCCGACTACCTCATCGACATCCTGCGTGACCTCGGTCTCTTCGGACTCGGCGTGCTCGTCGCCTGGTTCCCTCCGGGCCGCTTCGCGCTGGACTCCGCCCTGGGGCTCACCCCGGGACGGGAGCCGTACGACGACCTAGAGGGCGACGACGATGAGGAGCACCACGAAAAGGAGACTGACTGATGGGCAAGGCCGCGCGAGAGCAGTCGGCGCGTGATCGGATCAAGGCACAGCGCGAAGAGCAGTTGCTGAGGGAAAGGCGCAAGCGTATGGCGACCATCGGAACGGCCGCCGTCGTCGCGATCGCCGCCGTCGGGGCGGGCTGGTGGTTCGCCGCCGAGAGCAGCAGGTCCGAGCAGGTCGGCGGCGCGCTCGCGCCGATCACCGTCGCCTCGGACGGCTCGGTCGTCATGGCCAAGGCGGGCGTGGACAAGCCGGTCCTGGAGGTTTTCGAGGACTTCCAGTGCCCCGCCTGCAGGGCGCTCGAGGAGACCAGCGGTGCCACGATCAAGAACCTGGCCGCCGAGGGCAAGGCCAAGGTGATCTACCACCCGATCACGATCTTCCAGGAGCAGACCAACGAGGGCATCACCCGAGGCAACTCCCTGCGCGCGGGGGCGGCCTCCCGGTGCATCGCCGGAGGCGCCCCCTGGGGCAAGTTCCACGACAAGCTGTTCGACGAGCAGCCCTCCGAGACCGTGGAGGGCTTCAAGATTCCCGATCTGATCGACTGGGGCAAGGAGGCCGGGGTGACCGATCCCGGTTTCGACAAGTGCGTGACCAGCCAGGAGAAGGCGCCCGCGCACATCGCCTACAGCGACAACGTCATGAAGACCCAGAAGCTCACGGGCACCCCGACGCTGAAGCTCAACGGCACCGAGGTGGACACCGAGGTGGCTTTCAAACCCGCCGAGCTACGTCAGGCCGTTCTTGATGCCGCCAAGTAGCGCGCGACACGGTAACGTCACCTGACATGCCCCTCGCCTCGATTCCCAGCCCCTCCCAGGGGGTCTGGCATCTCTTCGGCGTGGTCCCCATCCGGGCCTACGCACTGTGCATCGTGCTCGGCGTCGTCGTCGCGGTCGCCATCGGCGAGCGCCGCTGGCGCGCCCGCGGCGGTGTCCCTGGAACGATCGTGGATCTCGCCGTCTGGGCCGTGCCGTTCGGCCTGGTCGGCGGACGGCTCTACCACGTCATCACCGACTGGCAGCTCTACTTCGGGCCCGACGCGCCCAACGAGCCGATCGAGGCGCTGTTCATCTGGAACGGTGGCCTGGGCATCTGGGGTGCCGTCGCGCTCGGTGGCGTGGGCGTCTGGCTGGGCTGCCGCGGCCGGGGCATCTCCCTGACCGCGGTGGCCGACACCGTGGCCCCCGGCATCGCGGTGGCCCAGGCCATCGGCCGCTGGGGCAACTACTTCAACCAGGAGCTGTTCGGCAGTCCGACCGACCTGCCGTGGGGCCTGGAGATCGACCCCGACCGGCCGGGCACGGTGCCGGGCGAGGACACCTACCACCCCGCGTTCCTGTACGAGTCGATCTGGGACCTGGGCCTGGCGCTGGTCCTCATCTGGCTCGGCCGCAAGTTCGTGCTCCGCCACGGCCGCCTGTTCGCGCTCTACGTCGCCGGCTACACCGTGGGCCGCTTCTGGATCGAGGACCTGCGGGTCGACACCGCCCACCACATCTTCGGCCTGCGGCTCAACCAGTGGACCTCGATCATCCTGTTCATCGGGGCGATGGCCTACTTCTGGTACGTCAGGAACAAGACCGACGAGGAGCGGGTCACCCCGGTGACCGATCCCGCCGACCTCGAGGACGGGGCCACCGCTCCGGAGGGGGACGAGGGCGAGGATTCGCCGAAGGGCGGGGCCGCCACCCTGGCCGCGTCGGACGCGGAAGACCCCGTCGATCCGGCTCATCCGCGGGACCAGGCCGACCTGTCGGAGAACGGCGACGACGGCGAGACGAGGTCCGCCCTGGCGACGCCGGCGGCCGAAGGCTCGGCCGAGGCCGGAGACCCGGTCGACCCGGCTCATCCGTCGAACCAGGCCGAAGCGGTGGAGAGCGACCGCGACGCGAACGATCGGGCCGAGAACGAGCCGGGCAGGACGATTCCGGCCGCGGCCTCGGACAAGGTCGCCTCGGACAAGCTCGCCCCTGAGGACACCGCTTCGGAGAGCACGGTCGGCACGGCCTCCGGCAGGACCGTCGCGGACACGGCCGTCCCCGATGGTGCCGCCGGCCCGGACGAGACCCCCTCGGGCGCGGAGAGAGACGATCTCCAGGAGGGGGCCGTGACGAAGGCCGTTCCCGAAGGCGAGAAAGAACGACGTTGACGTTCTTTCCACGGTCGAGGCCCCGGGGCCCCGGACGCGCCGCCGGATCGTTCGGCACGCGGGCGTGTCTCCCTCCCGGGGCCGAGATCGGTGGCCCGCGGTCCTTCCCCGGCGCTGAGCCCCGGGGCCTGCCGCCCGAAGGATCAGGGTGAGCCCGGACGCCTCCGGGGGGCGTGCCGAGATGCACCACCGGCACCGCGACGTCAACGGCGGCTGGCTGCGACCTTCGGTGTTCGGCGCGATGGACGGCCTCGTCTCCAACTTCGCCCTGATCGCCGGTGTCGCCGGCGGCTCCGCCGGCACCAGGGTCATCCTGCTGGCGGGCATCGCGGGGCTGGCCGCGGGCGCGTTCTCCATGGCCGGTGGCGAGTACGTCTCGGTGGCCAGCCAGCGTGAGCTCGCCCTGGCCGAGATCGACGTCGAGCGGGGCGAGCTCGAACGCCACCCCGAGGCCGAGCTGGAGGAGCTCGCCAAGCTCTACGAGGAGCGGGGCGTCGATCCCGCCGTGGCGGCCGAGGTGGCCAGGCAGATCTCGATGGACCCCGACAGGGCCCTTGAGGTGCACACCGAGGCCGAGCTCGGCGTCACCCCCCATGACCTGCCCTCGCCCAGGACCGCCGCGATCTCCTCGTTCCTGTCGTTCGGTGTGGGCGCGCTCCTGCCCCTCCTGCCGTACCTGCTCGGCGTCACCAGCCTGGTGGCCTCGGCGGTGATCTCCTGCCTGGCGCTGTTCGGCGCGGGCGCGCTGGTCTCCCGGGTCACCGCGCGCAGCTGGTGGTACAGCGGGCTGCGCCAGCTCGTCGTCGGCGCGGTCGCCGCCGGCCTGACCTTCGCCCTGGGCACCTTCCTGGGAGGAACCGGACTGTGACCACCCCAACCTCAACCCCGCCCCCCGCCTCCGGACGCAAGCGTCGCCGTACCTCCGGCAAGGCGAAGACCTGGAGCGTCCCCCAGCTGGAGGAGTGGGGGCTGACCACGACCCAGCAGCGGCTGGTGCTGGTGTTCGGATCGCTGGCGGGCGTGCTGGTCGCCGCGGTCGCGCTCACCCTCGCGATCTCCGCGATCGGCAACGACTTCGAGCCCGAGCGGGTCACCACCTCGGTCATCGGCACCGAGCCCCGGCCCGACGTCTACAAGGGATGGCCCTCCTCCAAGGTGTTCGCGCCGATCGCGGAGAGCAAGGCCGACCCCAAGCCGCTGACGGCCAAGGATCTCTTCGCCAAGACCCTCAAGGAGGGCAGGACCACGCTGAGGCTGGCGGGCAACCCCCGGCTGGAGACCGACTGCGCGGCGGCGATCTGGGGCCAGGGTCTCGCCGACCTGCTCACCCAGGGAGGGTGCACCCAGGTGGCCAGGGGCCTGTACGCCAGCGCCGACGGCCGCTACGTCGCCCAGTACACCCTGTTCAACCTCCGCGACACCGCCTCCGCCGACACGCTGGTGAACACGCTGACCACCCTGCACCGGGGCGGCTGGGTCCGGCCGCTCGAGGCGTCCAGGGCCGCCTTCCCCGCCGGTGGCCACACCGAGGCCAGCGGCCACGCCATGGGGCACTACGCGGGCCTGGTCTGGATCGGCAGGGCCGACGGCGTGGAGCCGGGTCCGAGGGACGACTTCGTCTCGCTGTCCCTGACGGTCCGCGCCACGGAAAAGGCGATCTTCCGCCGTATCGTCGCCGCCTCCCCGGCGCCCGCCCCGGCCCAGTAGCCCGCGGTGCCCCGCCGGTCACAGTAAGCTCCTTGCCCATGCGCAAGTGGATCGCCGTCGTCGTGCTGGTCGGGGTCGCCGGGGTGGGGGCCTTCCTGTGGCTGGGGGGCGAGCCCGCTCCGCGCGCCGCCGTTCTGCGCGCGGAGCCCGGTACGGCCCACTACGCGCCCATCGCGACCCGCGCCCTCGACCCCCAGCCGCTGACCGTCGCCGAGATGTTCCCCGGCCCCTCGGTATCGTCGGGCACGACCAAGCTCATGCTCAGGACCACCGAGACCCTCGCCGACTGCGCCGAGGGGGTCTGGGGGAGCGTGGAGGACGCGCTCGGCGGGTGCACGCAGGTGCTGCGGGCCCGTTACGAGACCGAGGACGGCACGGTCTCCGGCCAGTTCCTGATCTTCAATCTCGCCGACTCCGCCGCCGCCGACAGGCTCGTGGCGGCGCTCAAGGGCGGCGGCTTCGTCAGGCCCGCCCCCGACACGCCCGACGGCTTCGACGGTTCGCGCAGCTGGGCCCAGGTCCGCGGCCTCGGGCACTACGTCACGGTGAGCTGGGTCGCCCCCCTCGTCGAGGGGGGCCGGGTGGATCTCACCTATCCGCAGGTCGCGGTGGACGGCCTCGGACTGGTCATCCAGCGTCGGCTGGTGCGCTGAGCGAGCTCTCCACCGCGGCCCGGAGCTCCAGCAGTCGGTGGGCGGGAAGTTCGAGGACGGTGACGTCGCCCGCCCACGGGGCCACGGCGGCGACGACCGCCCTGGCCTGCTTCTTCGTCAGGTCGCCCCTGACCCTGATCAGGGCCTCGCGCCAGGTGTTGGCGAGCTTGCCGTGCGCGTTGTCCAGGACGCGGCGCAGGATCCGGGCCGCGTCGTCCGCGCTCCCGCCGCTTTCTGTGTTTCCGGTGTTTCCGCTGTTTCCGGCGGGTGGCGCCACTCGTACGGCGCGCACGGACACGCCCTCGGCGGTGAGCTCGTAGACGGGGGCCAGCAGGTCGGCGGGGAGGTCCTTCGGGGCCGCGGCCAGCGTGACCCGGACCTCCTGGGCGCGGGTGGCCAGCAGCAGCCGGGGCAGCGCGGCCTCCAGACCGGCGGGTACGGAGATCGCCACCCTGGTGGGGTCACTGGCGTAGGGCTTGGCCAGCCAGGTCGCCAGGCGCGCCCTGGGGGCCCTGGGCAGCACGTCACGGGGCCAGTCGCCCACCAGCACCTCGGGGACGAACCCGTCGCCGGAGTCCGCGGCCGGGGCGGCGGGGGAGGCCGCCGACTCCACGGACTGCGGGCCCTGCGTGTAGATGGCGGTGCCGGACGCCTCGGTCCTGGCGGCCGCGGCGGGCCAGGTCTTCGTCGTGGGACGCAGGACGTACAGGTCGGCGGCCGAACCGATGGCCTCGGCGCCGAGGTAGCGGTTGAAGTCGGGATAGATCGCCTCGTTGACGAGGTTGAGCTGCGACAGGGCCTGCTGGACCTTGAGGGCGAGCGCGGGGGTGCGCTCGCTGGCGCCGTACGCCAGCATGATCCGGCCCTGCTCGCGGTCGCGCAGCCCCTCCGCGCAGCGGGCGACGAACAGCCCCACGCCCTCGGGGGTGTAGGGAGGGTCGGTGATCGCCAGGTCGGCCCAGGACCGCGCGGAGGCGGGCAGGCCCAGGCGCAGGTCGGCCCAGCGGGTCCGCACGGCCAGGCCGAGCCGGTCGGCCTCACCGGCGATGTAGGCGAGGATGCGCTCGTCGACGTCGACGACGGTCACCTCGACGCCCGGGTGCAGCATCGCGGTGGCCAGCGAGGTCAGGTCGTGGTCGCCCACGCACAGCAGCCGGGCGCCGTCCAGCCAGAACCGGGCGTCCAGCAGCAGCGCCCGCCTGACCACGGTCTCGCCGGTCGCGGCGACGTGGTCCAGCGTGTGGCGGCCCCTGGGCGCCTTGGCGATCAGCTCGTCCATGCGCGCGACCAGGTCCGCGTGGCCGGGGAGCAGGTGGGCCACCGGGTCCGCCGGGGCGAGGGTCCTCGCCCCCGTTCGGGCCGGGGTGGAGCCGCTCGGTCCCGGTCGGGCCGGTGTGGAACCGGTCACTTCTGAGCCGGCCGGTGTGGAGGCTCGCTCCTCCCGCCCGGCCGGATCTCGCCGCCCGGCCGGATCCTGCCAGGCAGGATGCTGCCAGGTCGGCTCCAGCCAGGCCGGAGGGGCCGGGAGCCTGAAGCGGTCGCCGGACCGCTCCAGCTCCCCGTCCACCTCGCGCAGCAGCGCCTCGATGGTCCGCCGCGAGGTCGCCGTCTCTCTGACCAGGTCGGCGAGGGTCCACCAGCGGCCGTTCCCCAGGGCCGCCAGCGCGTTCCGCAGCCGCCGCCCGTCGACGCCCGCCCCCGCGACGAGCGCCTCGGCCCCGGTTCCGCCGGGGGTTTCCGGCGCGCCGGGCCGCCTCGACACGTCTGAAATGTCCGGAGTGCTGGTGTCTGTCAGACCGGTGGTGTCGCCCGGGCCGGCGGGGTCGCTCGGTTCCATTGGGCCACCTTAGAGCCCGGACCTGGAATGTTGTGTCACCGCGACGTGTTTAACGAACCGGGCGAACCTGCACGAATTCGGCAGGATCTCACCGGGTAGGCAGGTATCCGGCAGGGTACGGTAATCTCTACCCACCACGCAGCAGGGCCAACGTCGTCCCTTGCTTGTTCGAGAGAAGCAAGACGACGGGAGGGATTCAATGCCTGCTGCCCACCTCGGCTTTCCCGAGCCTCAGGGCCTGTACCACCCCTCGCACGAGCACGACGCCTGTGGTGTCGCCATGGTCGCGGACGTGGCCGGTCGCCGTAGTCACGACATCGTCGCGAAGGCCTTGACCGCTCTGTGCAATCTCGACCATCGGGGGGCCCAGGGTAGCGAACCGGACACCGGTGACGGGGCCGGAATCCTGACGCAGATCCCCGACGCCTTCTTCCGCGTGGTGGCGGAATTCCCCCTGCCCGCGGCCGGTGCCTACGCCGCCGGTACGGCCTTCCTGCCCGCCGAGGCGCAGGCCCGCGAGGTCGCCGTGCGGCTGATCGAGGAGATCGCCGCGGAGGAGGGCCTGACGGTCCTCGGCTGGCGCGACGTCCCGACCACCCCCGACCTTCCCGGCCCGAGCGCCCGCGCGGTGATGCCGTTCTTCGGCCAGCTGTTCGTGGCGTCCCCGGACGGCGAGAGCGGCCTTGAGCTGGACCGGATGGCCTTCTGCCTGCGTAAGCGGGCCGAGCACGAGGCGAACGTCTACTTCCCCTCGCTGAGCTCCCGGACCATCGTCTACAAGGGCATGCTCACCCCCTCGCAGGTCGAGCAGTTCTTCCCCGACCTGAGCGACGAGCGCTACGAGACCGCGATCTCGCTGGTCCACTCGCGTTTCTCCACCAACACCTTCCCCTCGTGGCCGCTGGCGCACCCGTACCGCTACGTCGCCCACAACGGTGAGATCAACACAGTCAAGGGCAACCGCAACTGGATGCGCGCCCGCGAGGCCATGCTGCGGACGGAGAACCTGCCGGGCAACCTGTCGCGGCTCTTCCCGATCTGCGACCCGGCCGGCTCCGACACCGCCTCCTTCGACGAGACGCTGGAGCTCATCCACCTCGCGGGACGCAGCCTGCCGCACGCGGTGCTGATGATGATCCCCGAGGCGTGGGAGAACCACACCGAGATGGACCCCGCGCGGCGGGCGTTCTACGAGTTCCACTCCACGATGATGGAGGCGTGGGACGGCCCGGCCTCGATCACCTTCTCCGACGGCACCCTCGTCGGCGCGGTGCTCGACCGCAACGGCCTGCGCCCTGGACGGTTCTGGGTCACCACGGACGGCCTGGTCGTGCTGGCCTCCGAGGCGGGCGTGCTGGACATCGCCCCCGAGGACGTGGTCCGCAAGGGCCGCCTGCAGCCCGGCAGGATGTTCCTGGTCGACACCGCGCTGGGCAAGATCATCGAGGATGACGAGATCAAGGCCGAGCTGGCGGCCGAGCTGCCGTACGCGGACTGGCTGCACGCCGGCCTGGTCCGCTTCGAGGAGCTGCCCGCGCGCTCGCGCGAGGTCCTGTCGCACGAGGCGCTGATCAAGCGGCAGCAGACCTTCGGCTACACCGAGGAGGAGCTGCGGATCATCCTGGGGCCGATGGCCAGGGCGGGCATCGAGCCGATCGGCTCGATGGGCACCGACACCCCGGTCGCGGTGCTCAGCGAGAAGCCCCGGCTGTTGTTCGACTACTTCAGCCAGCTGTTCGCGCAGGTCACCAACCCGCCGCTGGACGCGATCCGCGAGGAGCTCGTCACCTCCCTGGCCAGCACCATCGGCCCCGAGGGCAACCTGCTCGACCCCGGCCCCGCCTCCTGCCGCCAGCTCGTGCTGCCCTACCCGGTGCTCGACAACGACGAGCTCGCGAAGATCATCCACATCAACGACGAGGGCGCGCTGCCGGGCTTCCACCCGCACGTGGTCTCCGGCCTGTACGAGGTCGCGGGCGGCGGCGAGGCGCTGCTGCGCCGCATCGAGGAGATCCGCGCCGAGGTCTCCTCGGTGATCGAGGGCGGGGCGCGGATCATCGTGCTGTCCGACCGCGGCTCCTCCGACGTCCTGGCGCCGATCCCCTCGCTGCTGCTCACCGGTGCCGTCCACCACCACCTGATCGCCGAGAAGACCCGTACCAAGATCGGCCTGGTCGTCGAGACCGGCGAGGCGCGCGAGGCGCACCACATGGCGCTCCTCGTCGGCTACGGAGCGGGCGCGGTCAACCCGTACCTCGCCATCGAGACCGTCGAGGACATGGTCGACTCCGGCGCCCTGAAGGTCGACAGGCACAAGGCCGTGCGCAACCTCATCAAGGCGTACGGCAAGGGCGTGCTGAAGGTCATGTCCAAGATGGGGGTGTCCACGGTCGCCTCCTACACCGGGGCGCAGATCTTCGAGGCGCTCGGCCTGAGCCAGGAGGTCGTGGACGCCTGCTTCACCGGGACCACGTCCCGCCTGGGCGGCGTCGGCTTCGACGTCCTGGCCGAGGAGGCGGCGCAGCGCCACCTGCGCGCCTACCCCCGGGCCGAGAACGCCCATCGCCGCCTGGAGGTCGGCGGCGAGTACCAGTGGCGCCGCGAGGGCGAGCCGCACCTGTTCAACCCCGAGACCGTCTTCAAGCTGCAGCACGCCACCCGCTCGCGCCGCTACGAGATCTTCAAGGAGTACACCGGCCTGGTGGACTCCCAGGCGGAGAAGCTGATGACGCTGCGCGGCATGTTCAAGCTGCGGGAGGGCGTGCGCGAGCCGGTGCCGATCGACGAGGTCGAGCCGGTCGGCGAGATCGTCAAGCGCTTCTCCACCGGCGCGATGTCGTACGGCTCCATCTCGATGGAGGCGCACGAGACGCTCGCCATCGCCATGAACCGGCTGGGCGGCAAGTCCAACACCGGCGAGGGCGGCGAGGACCCCGAGCGGCTCCACGACCCGTCCCGGCGCTCGGCCATCAAGCAGGTGGCCTCCGGCCGGTTCGGCGTGACCTCGGAGTATCTGGTCAACGCCGACGACGTGCAGATCAAGATGGCCCAGGGCGCCAAGCCCGGCGAGGGCGGTCAGCTGCCCGGCCACAAGGTCTACCCGTGGATCGCCAAGACCCGGCACTCCACTCCCGGCGTCGGCCTCATCTCGCCGCCGCCGCACCACGACATCTACTCGATCGAGGACCTCGCCCAGCTCATCCACGACCTGAAGAACGCGAACCCGGCCGCCCGCGTGCACGTCAAGCTCGTGGCCGAGGTCGGGGTCGGAACGGTCGCGGCGGGCGTGTCCAAGGCCCACGCGGACGTCGTGCTCATCTCCGGCCACGACGGCGGCACCGGCGCGTCCCCGCTGACCTCGCTCAAGCACGCGGGCGCCCCCTGGGAGCTCGGCCTGGCCGAGACCCAGCAGACGTTGCTGCTCAACGGCCTGCGCGACCGGATCGTCGTGCAGGTGGACGGCCAGCTCAAGACCGGCCGCGACGTGGTCATCGCCGCGCTGCTCGGTGCCGAGGAGTACGGCTTCGCCACGGCCCCGCTGGTCGTCTCCGGCTGCGTGATGATGCGCGTCTGCCACCTGGACACCTGTCCGGTCGGCGTCGCCACCCAGAACCCCGAGCTGCGCAAGCGGTTCACCGGCAAGCCCGAGTTCGTGGTCAACTTCTTCGAGTTCATCGCCGAGGAGATCCGCGAGTATCTCGCCGCGCTGGGCTTCCGCAGCATCGAGGAGGCCGTCGGCCACGCCGAGCTGCTGGACACCACCCCGGCCGAGAACCACTGGAAGGCCTCCGGGCTGGACCTCGCGCCGATCCTGCACCAGCCCGAGCTGCCCGAGGGCGCCTCGCTGCGCCGCACCGTGGACCAGGACCACGGGCTGGACAGGGCGCTGGACAACACGCTGATCCAGCTCGCCGAGGGCGCGCTCAAGGGCGGTTCCAGGGTCACGCTCGACCTGCCCATCCGCAACGTCAACCGCACGGTCGGCACCATGCTCGGCCACGAGGTGACCAAGCGGTACGGCGGCGCCGGGCTGCCCGACAACACCATCGACGTGCGCTTCACCGGCTCCGCGGGCAACTCCTTCGGCGCCTTCCTGCCCAGGGGCATCACCCTGCGGCTGACCGGTGACGCCAACGACTACGTGGGCAAGGGCCTGTCGGGTGGCCGGATCTCGGTCCAGCCGCACGACGCGGCCCCGCTCGAGGGGCACATCATCGCCGGAAACGTCGGCCTGTACGGCGCGACCTCCGGCGAGGCCTTCATCCGCGGCGTCGTGGGGGAGCGGTTCTGCGTCCGCAACTCCGGCGCCACCGCGGTGGTCGAGGGCGTCGGCGACCACGGCTGCGAGTACATGACCGGCGGCAAGGCGGTCATCCTCGGCCCGACGGGCCGCAACTTCGCGGCGGGCATGTCGGGCGGCGTCGCCTACCTGCTCGACCCCGACGTCGAACGGGTCAACCGGGAGATGGTCGAGATCGAGGAGCTGGCCGAGGCCGACTCCGAGGCGCTGCGCGAGATCGTCGAGGCCCACCTGGCCGAGACCGGCTCCACGGTGGCCAAGGCGCTCATCGCCGACTGGGACCCGTCCCGCTTCGCCAAGATCATGCCGACGGACTACAAGCGGGTCCTGCTCGCCGCCGAGTCCGCCCGGCTGGAGGGCCGCGACATCGACGAGGCCGTCATGACGGCCGCGGTCCAGGGGTGACGCGGATGTACATGTCGAAGACCGTTCATGCCGTTCATGTCGTTCAGGTTTTTCAGGGATAAGGGAGGTACGACCGATGGCTGACCCCAAGGGTTTCCTCGCTCACGGACGCGAGCTGCCGGCGCGCCGCCCGGTGGACGTGCGCATCCGCGACTGGCGCGAGGTCTACGAGGACTTCCCCAAGCCCGCGCTGACCAAGCAGGCCGCGCGGTGCATGGACTGCGGCATCCCGTTCTGCCACAACGGCTGCCCGCTGGGCAACCTGATCCCCGAGTGGAACGACCTGGTCTACCGGGACGACTGGCAGGAGGCCATCGAGCGCCTGCACGCCACCAACAACTTCCCGGAGTTCACCGGCCGCCTGTGCCCGGCTCCGTGCGAGGCGGCGTGCGTGCTCGGCATCAACTCCGACCCGGTCGCGATCAAGCGGGTCGAGGTCGAGATCATCGACCGCGCCTTCGACGAGGGCTGGGTCACCCCCCAGCCCGCCGCCTCGAAGACCGGCCGGCGCGTCGCGGTCGTCGGCTCGGGCCCCGCGGGCCTGGCCGCCGCCCAGCAGCTCACCAGGGCCGGGCACGACGTGGTGGTGTTCGAGCGGGCCGACCGGATCGGTGGCCTGCTCCGCTACGGCATCCCCGAGTTCAAGATGGAGAAGCGGCACATCGACCGCCGCCTCGACCAGATGCGGGCCGAGGGCACCGAGTTCCGTACCGGAGTCAACGTCGGCGTGGACATCACGGCGGCGCGGCTGCGCGAGGAGTTCGACGCGATCGTCCTGGCCGGGGGCGCGACCCAGTGGCGGGACCTGCCCGTCGCCGGACGCGACCTGAAGGGCGTCTACCAGGCGATGGAGTTCCTGCCGCCCTCCAACAGGGTCCAGGAGGGCGACTTCCCGGTCTCGCCGATCAGCGCCGAGGGCAAGCACGTCGTCGTGATCGGCGGCGGTGACACCGGTGCCGACTGCATCGGCACCGCGATCCGCCAGGGGGCCGCCTCGGTCACCCAGCTGGAGATCATGCCCCAGCCTCCGGCGGACCGCCCCGGCAGCCAGCCGTGGCCCACGTTCCCCATCCTGTTCAAGATGGAGAGCGCCCACGAGGAGCTGGCCGACGGCGGCGGCGACCGGGTCTACGCGGTCTCCACCACCGAGTTCGTCGGCGACGCCGACGGCAACGTCCGGGCGCTGCGCCTGGTCGAGGTGGAGGGCCCGGGGGCCGGGTTCAAGCCGGTGCCCGGCTCCGAGCGGGAGATCCCGGCCGAGCTCGTCACGCTGTCGATGGGCTTCGTGGGCCCGGAGAAGAAGGGCCTGCTGGAGGAGCTCGCCGAGGTCGCCGGAGGCGAGTTCTTCGACGCCAGGGGCAACGTCGCCAGGGACAGGGGCTACATGTCCTCGGTCGACGGCGTCTTCGTCGCCGGGGACATGGGCCGCGGCCAGTCGCTGATCGTGTGGGCGATCGCCGAGGGCCGTTCGGCCGCCTCGGCCGCCGACCGCTACCTCACGGGCCAGACGGCCCTGCCGGTGGCGATCCCGCCGACGGCGCGACCGCTGGTCTGAGTGAGTGCTGGTCTGACACGTCATGACCGGTCCGGGTATGCCATGGTAGTTGGCGGATACCCGGACCGGTTCATGCATGTCAGGACCGGTTCACGCATGTCACGGCTGATCTGATCAGGCCACGGTCGGTCTGGTGGGAACACGGCGGGTCGGGGCGCGTCACGGCCCTTCCGGGTGCGGCGCCGCCCGCCACGCTCGGGACCACCCGGCGTACCAGCTGTTTCAGGTAAAAATGCGCAGAGCGTGTGTTCAGATTGCTTTGTCGTACATATGCCTGAAAGATAATTCTTCTTGGTCAGGCCAGGTGCGGAGGATTGATGAATCGCGGGATCAGAAGCCTGACGGGCGCGGCCACGGTGCTCGCCCTGGGGGCGACCCTCACGGCGGGAGCCCTGGGCGGCGGGGCCACGACGGGGGCGGGCCAGGCCCGCGAGTACCTGGTCTTCTACGCGGACGGCGCCCGTGACCGGGCAGTCGACGCGATCGCCGCGAGCGGCGGCACCGCCCTGTCGGCCGACCCCAGGATCGGCTACGTCCTCGCCAGCGGTCCCGGCCCCCGCTTCGTGGAGAGCCTGGCGGGCAGCGACGCCGTCGAGGGGGTCTCCTCCGACCGCAGGATCGGCTTCGCCACCGCGATGCCCGCCGCTCCCGCGGTTCCCGCCGCTCCCGTGGCCGGGGCCTCCCGCGCGGGGAACGCCTCGGGGGCTGTTTCCGGGGCCGCCTCGAAGGCCGTGATCCCGGCGACCCCGGCCACCTTCCCCTCCGCCGACGCGCTCGGACGGGCGGGCACCCCCTCCGCCCCGGCCGCCTCCACCGGTGCGCCCGAGCCGCTGGCCGGACGGCAGTGGGACATGAAGATGATCGGCGCCACCCCGGAGGGCTCCTACACCACCGAGCCCGGCGACAAGAAGGTGCTGGTCGGCGTCATCGACACCGGCATCGACGGCAAGCACCCCGACATCGCCCCCAACTTCAACCGCGCCCTGAGCCGCAACTTCGTGACCGACTGGCCCAAGGACCCCAACGGCAAGGCCCTCGACGGGCCCTGCGAGTTCAAGAGCTGCAAGGACCCGGTCGACTGGGACGACGACGGCCACGGCACCCACGTGGCCAGCACCATCGCCTCACCGCTCAACGGGGTGGGCATCGCCGGGGTCGCCCCCAAGGTGTCCCTGGTGAACCTGCGCGCGGGCCAGGACTCCGGCCTGTTCTTCCTCAAGCCCAGCATCGACGCGCTCACCTACGCCGCCGACGCCGGGATCGACGTGGTCAACATGAGCTTCTACGTCGACCCGTGGCTGTTCAACTGCAAGGCCAACCCCGGTGACTCCAAGGCCGAGCAGCTGGAGCAGCGCGGCATCATCACCGGCATGCAGCGCGCCCTCGACTACGCCCGCAAGCGCGGCGTGACCCTCATCAGCGCCATCGGCAACGGCTCCACCGACCTCGGCAGGCCCACCAAGGACGCGACCAGCCCCGACTACCCCAAGGACGTCGAGCGCACCCGCAAGGTCGACAACTCCTGCCTCAACGTCCCGGCCGAGTCCAAGGGCGTCATCTCGGTCACCTCGGTGGGCCAGAGCGGGCGCAAGGCCTACTACTCCGATTACGGCGTCGAGCAGGCCGACCTGGCGGCCCCCGGCGGGGACGAGTTCGACGGCGGCGGCACGTACGACACCACCAGGGGCATCCTGGCCGCCGCGCCGGAGAACGCGCTCAAGGCCAAGGGGCAGATCGCCGCCGACGGCACGCCGAAGTCCGATTCGATCATCCGGGAGTGCGAGGGCGGCACCTGCGCCTACTACCAGTATCTCGTCGGCACCTCCATGGCCGCCCCGCACGCCACCGGTGTCGCCGCCATCCTGATCAGCCGCTTCGGCAAGCCCGGCAAGGGCGGTCTCACGATGCCCCCCGCCGACGTCCAGCGCCTGCTGTACTCCACCGCCACCGAGAAGGCCTGCCCCTCGCCGCGCGAGTACGCCTACAAGATCGACCTCGTGGTGAACGAGGTCCACAAGTGCGAGGGTCCCAAGTCGCGCAACGGTTTCTACGGTCACGGCCTCATCAGCGCCGCCGGGGCCGCCAAGGCCGCCCCCCTCGCTCCCTGATCCCATCGGCCCGGGGCCTGGCGGGTCCCCTGAGAGCCGCCACCCGCGCTCCGGCTCTCCCTTCACCCGGGAGGCCGGGGCGTGACCCCCGGCGATCCTCGGGGCCGGCACGGGCGTCGTCCCGGGCACCGGCCAAGCCCCGGATCGGTCAGGCCTCGGATCGGTCAGGCCTCGGATCGGTCAAAGAGATGATCAAGCGGCGGGTGGCGAGGGCGGACCGGGGAAGGAGAACGGTTCCGGTTCCATCCCGTCACTCCTGTCACTGTGAGGACCAATGAGGTTCCTGCCGCGTCCGCATCAGATCCCGCCCCGGGTCGCCGCGGGTTTGATCATCCTGAACTCGGGGCTGAGCAAGAGGGCCGCCGGGCAGGAGACCGCCGAGGGGCTGCACGGGATGGCGGCCGGAACCTACCCGTTCCTGAAGGACATGGACCCGGTGAAGTTTGTGAGGTTGCTCTCCACGGCGGAGATCGCCCTCGGTACGGCCCTGCTGGTCCCCGTGGTGCCGTCGCTGCCGGTGGGCGCCGCGCTGACCGCCTTCGCCGGAGGGCTGGTCGGCCTCTATCTCAAGACGCCGGGTCTGCGGGAGGAGGGCGGCCTGCGCCCCTCAGAGCAGGGCGTCGCCATCGCCAAGGACGTCTGGCTGCTGGGCATCGGGGCCGGGCTGGTCATGGAGGAGGTCGTCCGCGACTGACCCGGGGCTCCGGTGACGCGCCGGCCCGGCCCGTGTGACGCGCGATCACCCGTGGCCCGGGGCTCTCGTAACACGTGTGCCCGGCAGGTGGGCGGCGAGAGGCGATTCGCAACCTCACGTTCACCCAAGGTAGCTTTGTGTCACCGAATTTTTCATCGGCGCTATGACCAACGTCACGACCAAGTGGTCTGTACCAATTAGGGTGGGATCCGTGACTCGTCGCGCGAAAATCGTCTGCACTCTCGGCCCCGCCACCTCCTCTCCCGAACGCCTCCGCGAACTCATCGCGGCCGGGATGGACGTGGCCCGTTTCAACCTCAGCCATGGCAGCCACGAGCTGCACAAGGAGGTTTACGACAGGGTGAGGGAGGCTGCCGCCGAGCTCGGGCGTGGCGTGGGTCTGCTGGCAGACCTCCAAGGCCCCAAGATCCGGGTCGGCAAGTTCGGTGAGGGCCCCGTCCGCCTCGGCTTCGGTGATGTCTTCACGATCACCACTGAGGAGGTCCCCGGCGACCGTGACCAGGTCTCCACGTCCTACCAGGGGCTTCCCAAGGACGTCAGCCCCGGGGACAGCATCCTGGTCGACGACGGCCGCGTCCGGCTGGAGGTGACCCGGGTCGACGGCCAGCGCGTCACCACCCGCGTGATCATCGGCGGCATGATCTCCGACAACAAGGGCCTCAACCTCCCCGGCGTCAACGTCAGCGCCCCCGTCCTGACCGACAAGGACGAGACCGACCTGCGCTGGGCCCTGCGCACCGGCTTCGACCTGGTCGCCCTCTCCTTCGTCAGGCGTCCCTCCGACGCCGACGTGGTGCGCAACATCATGGAGCAGGAGGGCATCCGCCTCCCGCTGCTCGCCAAGATCGAGAAGCCGCAGGCCGTGGAGCGGCTCCCGGAGATCATCGAGGCCTTCGACGGCATCATGGTCGCCCGCGGTGACCTCGGTGTCGAGCTGCCGCTGGAGGAGGTGCCCATCGTGCAGAAGCGCGCCATCGAGCTCTGCCGCGAGAAGGCCCGCCCGGTCATCGTCGCCACCCAGATGCTGGAGTCGATGATCACCTCCCCGCGCCCCACCCGCGCCGAGGCCTCCGACGTCGCCTACGCCGTCATGGACGGCGCCGACGCGGTCATGCTCTCCGGCGAGACCTCGGTCGGCAACTACCCCATCGAGGTCGTCGAGACGATGAGCCGCATCGCCACGACCGCCGAGAAGAGCTCCCTGCAGGCCACGCACAGCCTCGACCGGCTGCCGGAGACGACGGGCGGCGCCATCGCCCGCGCCGCGGCCGAGGTCGGCGCCATCGTCGGCGCCAAGGCACTGGTGGCGTTCACCATGTCCGGTGAGACGGCCCGCCGCCTGGCCCGCTACCGCTCGCCGATCCCGCTGCTGGCGTTCACCTCCGCCCGCCACGTCCGCAACCAGCTCGCGCTGACCTGGGGCGTGGAGACCTTCGAGGTGCCGTTCGTCCACCACACCGACGACATGGTCCGTCAGGTGGAGGCCTCGCTGCTCGCCAACTCCCGTCTGGAGAAGGGCGACAAGGTCGTCATCGTCGCCGGCTCGCCTCCCGGCACCGCGGGCTCCACCAACGCCCTGCGTGTGCACACCATCGGGGCGGCGGTCTCCAACCCCGCCTGATCCACGGAAACGCGTACGGCCATCGCTGCGGCGGTGGCCGTACGCGTTTCCGGGGCCTTCCTCGCGACGCCCGTGACGGCGGATTCAAAAAAGCCGAAAAATACGCTCTTGTCGTGTCCGAATAGGTGTCAGAGGATCGGTGCATGGCATGCCCGAACAGGGCTCGCCATGCAAACCGGACAAATTTAACGAAAGGCGCCGGATGATCCAGGGCAGTCGGCCGGTGGGAGCGGAGCGGCAACGCGAGGAGGGCGAGGGGCGACCTCCAGGCCAGCCGGGCCAACCGGGCCGCCCGGGGCAGCGCGTGTCGGCCGCCGACACGGTCGCGGAAATGATCGAGGCCCGCCTGGGCCGGACGGTCGACCCCGACGAGAACTTCTTCGAGGCCGGGCTCAACTCGATGGCACTGGTCGAGCTGCACGCGGACATCACGGGGGTGCTCGGTATCGACATTCCGGTCACCTCGATGTTCACCCGGCCGAACGTGCGGGCGCTCAGCCGCCTCGTCGAGGGCGCGCAGGAGCCCGTCAGGAGCGAACCCGCGCGCCTGCGCCCCGTTGGGGGCAGCCGCAGGGACGTGCGTGCCCGCATCCGCCGGGACGGCGGGGCGCCTCGGTGACGAATACCGCGCCGATCGCCGTGATCGGCATGGGCCCGCGCGCCCCGCTCTCTCCCGGTGCCGTCCTGTCCGATCTCGTCGAGGCCACGCTGGAGAACGCCGGACACGACCCCGCGCGCCCACCGGGCTCGCTCGCCGTCCACGACACGGCCGAGGCGGCCTGCCTGGCCCTCGCGCTGGGTCTCTGTGACCTCGCGATCACCGTCTCGGGATCGGGCCTCGGGGCCGTCGCGGAACGGGGCACCGCGATCGCGCTCAGGCGCCTGGACGACGCTCTCCTCGACGGCGACCTCGTACGCGCCGTGATCGAGGCAGTGATCGACTCCCCGCCCGGCGCCGTCTCCCGTACCGGTCCCACCGGTCCCGCCCGCAGCGGGCCCGGTGGCGGCCGTTCGCCCGGAGGCGGCTCGAACGCGCGCCTGCGAGACCCGTTGGCGGTGAGGGAGGGTTTCCCGCCGGTCCACCTCCCGGCGGACCTCCGGCCCCGCGTCGTCGCCTGGTCGGGGCGCACGGCGGAGGAGGCCGACGCCGTAAGGGAAAGCCTGGCGGGGTTCTTCGCGACCCTCGCCGCCGACCGGTTCGCCGACGCCGTGGCCGTCCTCCAGCGGGGCCGCACCCCGCATCCCGTACGGGGCGCGGTCGTGGCCGCCACCTCCGCCGAGGCGTCCGCCGCCCTCGCCGCGGCCGTCACCGTGGCTCCGGCGGCCTCATCCGCCGAGACGGTGTCCGGGCACGAGCCGCTTTCCGGCGGCGTGGCCGGGACGGGCGTGAGATTCGTCTTTCCCGCCGGTGGCGCCGGACGGCTGGGGGCCTCGCTGTACGGGGTCGAGCGGCTGTTCAGCGAGGCGATGGACGTCTGCCTGGAAGGCTTCGAGCGGCACGGCGTCGATCTCTGCGACGCCTGGCTCGCCGGGGAGCGCGACGACGACCCGGTGACGTTCGCGGTGACCTACTCCCTGGCGGTGACCCTGACCGGCTGGGGTGTCACACCGCTGGGGTGCACGGGAGAGGGCGTCGGCGAACTCGCCGCCGCCGCCTTCTCGGGAACGCTCGAACGGGACGAGGCGATCGCCCGGGTGGCCGCCTCCGTCGTGGAACAGGTGGTGGAGCAGGCGCCCGAACCGCTGCCGGACGATGTGATGGCGGTGCCCGAGCCGGTGCCGTTCGACCTGACGACACCCGAGCCGGTGCCGGACGATCTGGCGACACCCGAATCGGTGCCGGTCGACATCACGGCGCCCGAGCCGGTGCCGGGGCATGAAACGTTCCACGAACCGGAGACCCGCCGCGATGTGGTCCCGGGGCAGGGGGCCTCGCCCCGGGTGGGAACCGGACCGGGGACCACCGGTGCGGGAGGCACGCCGTCCCTCCTGATCGGGACGGCGGAGGAGTCACCGGGCGAGGGGACGATCGGCTGCGGGGACGACCGCCGGGGTCTGCTCGTGGCGCTCGCCCGGCTGTGGGCACTCGGCTGCCCGGTGGACTGGGTCGCCCTCGACCCCGACCACCCCCTGCAGCGACTCCCCGTCCCGGGAGGGCACCGCCACGCCCCGGCGACGCCCGCTCCCGTACCGGCTCCCGACCTCGTACCGGCTTCCGTGTCGCGGGTCCCGGAGGGCCTGCCGGAGCCCGCCGAGCCGCTCCGCGGACCCGAGGCGGTCCCGTACTCGTTCTGGGTGCTGGAGCAGCTCGCCGGGTCGAGCGGGGTGTCCAATCTGGCGGTGGCGTTCAGGACCCGCGAGCCGCTGCGCAGGCTCCCGCTGCAGATCGCGGTGAACCGCCTGCTCAAGCGGCATCCGGCGCTACGCCTGCGCTTCCCCGAGGTGGACGGCGCGCCCGTACGGCACCTCACCGCCCCGAAGGACGCTCAGATCAAGCTGGTGAACGGGGAGACCACGGAGGAGACGCTGGTCGCCGACCTCCAGAGGTTCCTGGACGCGCCCTTCGACCTGGGCCGCGACCTGCTCTTCCGGGCCGGACACTTCGCGCTGCCCGACGGCGGCGGGAGCGTGGTCTGCCTGGTGGCCCACCACATCGTCATCGACGCCACCTCGATGCAGTTCCTCGTCGAGGAGCTGGGCGGCTTCTACGACGCGCAGACGAGCCAGGAGCCGCTTCCCGCCGCGCTCTCCGGTACCGCGCCCATGCTGGAGCCGGGGAAGGCGTCGCGGGAGTCGCTGGACTACTGGCTCGACCGGCTCAGGGACGTCGATCCGGCCGCGATGGTGCTCCCCGGCAGCAGGCCGTCGCCCGCCCGGCCCACCTTCGCCGGGCACACCTGCTCCTGGGAGGTGGACGCGGACACGCGGCGGGCGCTCGACACGCTGCGGACCGGCCTGCGCACCACCGACAACATCGTGCTGGCCGCCGCGTTCATGCTGACCCTGCGCGCCCACGGCGCCGGACCCGAGCTGGTGGCCGCGATGCCGGTCACCACCAGGACGGCCGCGATGCGCGGTCATGTCGGCTACGGCGTCAGCACCCTGCCGATGCGGGTGCGCGCCGATCCGGACGAGGGTTTCGCGGCCCTGGTCCGGCGGGTCGAGGACGCCTTCTTCGAGGGGGTCGAGCACGCGGACGCCTCGGTGGAGGCGGTGCTCGTCGAGCGAGGGCACGGCACCGGCGACTGGAGGGTGCCGCTGTTCCGGCACATGTTCAACTACCGGCCGTGGACCGACGACCAGGTCAGCATCCTGGGCTCCGTCCCCGAGTACGTCGAGGACCTGTTCGACCGCAGCCGCCTGGACCTGCAGTGCATCGCGGTGCAGGAGCCCGGCAGGCTCACGCTCAGGGTCTGGCACAGCACGGAGGTCCACGACGAGGCCGAGATCTCCGCGTTCGTCGCGCGGATGACCGCGCTGCTCCGGCGGGCCGCCGAGGACGCGAACCGGCCGCAGCGGGAGCTGGACTCCCTCTCCGCGGCCGACCGACGGCTGCTCGACCGGCTCAACGACACCGCGCGGACCTGGGACGGCCCGGCCACGCTGCTGGAGCGGATCATCACCCGCACCGGGACGGCGATCCGCGACGGCGACCGGGAGGTCACCTACGACGAGCTGCTCACCTGGGCGGCCGCCGTCAGGGACACCCTCGTCTCGCACGGCGCGGGCCCCGGCGACATCGTGGCGCTCGGCCTGAGCCGTTCGGCGGAGATGGTCGCCGCCGTGCTCGGCGTCTGGGCGGCCGGAGCCGCCTACCTGCCGCTGGACCCGCGCCAGCCCGAACTGCGCCTGGCCTACCAGGTGGAGGACTGCGGGGCCCGCCTGGTCATCGCCGAGTCCGAGGCTCCCTGGGCGGGGGAGATCCCCGTACTCCCCATGCCGCAGGCTCCTGGAGCCGGTAGTGCGGACAGCGACGGCGCGCCCGCGCGCCGGCTGGATCCGGCCGAGGTCGCCGCGACGGTCACCGGGGAGTCGATCGCCTACGTGATCTACACCTCGGGGTCCACCGGGAGGCCCAAGGGGGTGGCCGTCACCCACGGCAACCTGGCCAACCTCGTCCTCGACTTCGCCGACCGGCTCGGGGCGGGCGCGGCCGACGCGGTGCTGTGGTCCACCACCACCTCCTTCGACATCTCGGCCCTGGAGCTGATGCTCCCGCTCACGGTCGGCGGCACCCTGGTCGTCGCCTCCGACGACGACCAGCTCCAGCCGCGCAGGTTCCTGGAACTCATCGCGGCGCGGGACGTACGCGTCGTGCAGGCCACTCCGACGGCGTGGCGGCTCATCGCCCCAGAGGCGCGCGACGAGCTGGCCGGACGCGTCGTGCTCTGCGGCGGAGAGCCCATGCCGGCCGCGCTCGCCGCGGACCTGCTGGGCCTCGGCTGCCGGTTGTTCAACGTCTACGGGCCGACCGAGACGACCATCTGGTCCACCGCCGCCGAGATCCTCGGCCCCCCGGCCGACCCGGTGCCGATCGGGGTGCCGCTCGCCAACACGCGGATCTTCGTCAGGGACGCCGACGGGCGCGAGGCGCCGCCGGGCGTACCGGGCGAGCTGTGCGTGGCGGGCGACGGGGTGAGCGCCGGGTACGTCAACCGGCCGGAGCTGACCGCCGAGCGGTTCGGCGAGCACCCCCGCCACGGGCGCTTCTACCGGACCGGGGACATGGCCAGGCTCAGGCACGACGCGACCCTGGAGCTGCTGGGCCGCGACGACCGCCAGATCAAGCTGCGCGGGCACCGCATCGAGCTGGGCGAGATCGAGGCGGTGCTGCACCACCACGACGCCGTCAAGGTCGCGGCCGTCATCGTCCACGACGACCGGCTGGTGGCGTTCGTGCAGCCCACGGACCTGCCCCGCGGGGAGACGGGAGCCGCCCTGCGGGAGGAGCTGTGGCGGTACGCGGGGACGCGGCTGCCGGACTACGCGGTCCCCTCGGGGATCGTCCTGGCCGACGAGTTCCCGACGACCGCCAACGGCAAGATCGACTATCGGGGGCTGACCGTCCCTGAGGACGAGTCCCCGCCCGCCTCCCGTGCCCCGGCGAGCTCGGAACTCGCCGAGGGGGTGCTGCGGCTCTGGAGGGAGGCGCTGCGCCGCCCGGGGCTCGGCGAGCACGACAACTTCTTCCTCAACGGAGGACACTCGGTGCTCGCCGTACGGCTGATCGCCCCGCTGGAGGAGCTCGCGGGCCGGGCGATCAACGTCCGCGCGGTCTTCGACCATCCCACCCCGGCCGATCTGGCCGCGTTCATCCAGGAAGGGGCGGGCTCTTGATCCTCTCTCCGAAGCCGGGGCCGGGTCACCCGGAGCCCGCACCTGACGTCTCCACGCCGGAAGGACCCAGATGACCGCGCCGTGGTTCGTGCCGGTGGGGGAGCGGCCGGGGGGCCGGATCCGCCTGTACACCTTCCCCAACGCGGGCAGCGGCCCCGCCTCGCTCACCGACCTGGCCGAGCGGTTCCCCGACGAGGTCGACGTGTGGGCGGTGAACCTCCCCGGCCGTCAGGCCAGGCTGGCCGAGCCGCCGATCGAGGACCTCGACGCGCTGGTCGACGTTCTGGCCCGCGACCTGCTGGCGAACGCCCGCGAGCCGTACGCGCTGTTCGGCTACTGCAGCGGCGCGCTCCTGGCCCACCTGGTCTGCCGCCGCCTGACCGAACTCGCCCCGGCCTCCGGGGCCGGGCTTCCGGCGTCACCCGGACCGGGCGCCTCGCCCGAGGCTGAGGCCGAGGCCGGGGGGCGGTGGCCGGAACGGCTCCTGGTGGGGTCCTTCGCCGCGCCGGACGTCACGCTCCTGCTGCGCAGGCTGCCGTCCCTGCCGTCGTGGCTGTTCTGGGACCAGCTGATCGAGCTGGGCGGGGTCCCGGCGGAGGTGGCCGAGCGCGAGGTGCTCAGGCCGATCCTCGAACCCGCCCTCCGCGCCGACTTCGGGATGCTCGCCCGATACCGGCACCGCCCGGGGCCGCCGCTGCCCGTGCCCGTCACCGTCCTGTACGGCAGCCGCGACGGCTCCATGTCGCGCGGCGGGCTGCTCGGCTGGCGCAGGCAGAGCGTTTCACGGCCGTCGATGCGCGAGCTCGACGCCTCACACTGGCTGGCCGAGGAGACCCCGGACCTGCTCGCCGCCGTCATCGCAGAGGAGATCGGATGCGTCTCGGTTACAGCATGAGCTACTGGGGCGGCGCCGGGCTCGGTCCCGCCGACCACCTCACCCTGGTCCGCGAGGCCGAGAGGCTGGGCTACGAGTCGGTGTGGGCCGCGGAGACGTACGGCACCGACCCGGCGAGCCTGATGGCGTGGATCGCGGGCCGGACCGAGCGGATCGCGCTGGGCACCGGAGTGCTGCAGATGTCGGGCCGCAAACCCGTGGTGGCGGCGATGACGGCCGCCACCATCGACCAGGTCTCCGGCGGCCGGGCCCGGCTGGGCGTGGGCGTGTCGGGGCCGCAGGTCGTGGAGGGCTGGCACGGGGAGCGCTTCGACCGGCCGGTGGCCCGCGCCCGCGACTACCTGTCGGTGCTGCGGCTGGCTCTGGAAGGCCGCCCGGTGAGCTACGCGGGCGAGACCATGACGCTGCCGCTTCCCGGCGGGCAGGGCAAGGAGCTGTCCCTGGGCGTCTCCCCGGTCCAGAAGCATCTCCCCGTCTATCTCGGCGCGATGGGCCCGGAGACCACCGCGCTCGCCGGGGAGCTGGCCGACGGCTGGCTGGCGATCCACTTCCCGCCCGAGCACCTGGCCGAGCGCACGGCCCAGCTGCGCGCGGGCGCGGCACGAGCCGGTCGCAGCCTGGACGGCTTCGACGTCGCGCCGATGATCCTCACCCTCGTCGACGACGACGAGGAGCTGGCCTTCGACATGATGCGTCCCATGCTCGCCCTCTATCTGGGCGGCATGGGCTCGCGCCGTACCAACTTCTACAACCGCCTGGCCCGCTCCCTGGGCTTCGAGAAGGAGGCGGAGGCGATCCAGGAGGCGTTCCTGGACGGGCGCCAGGGGGAGGCGATGTCGCTGCTCCCCGACGGCCTGGTCGACGCGATGACGATGTGCGGGCCGCCCGGCAAGCTCCGCGAACGGGTCGCCGCCTACCGCGAGGCGGGCGCGACCTCCCTCGTCGTCGGCCTGGTCACTCCGACGCTCAGGCTCCGGATGGAGCAACTGGAACTGGTGGCGGACCTGGTCACCTGACCCGCCGGTTCTTGTTGGGCGCCAAGGAAAGTTTTCGTGATCCGCCGGGATCGCGCGGGCTGCGAACCGCGTGATCCCGGAGGAGAGCACGTCTGCCCCTGAGTCGTACGTGGGCAGGGAGCGTGTAAGCCCCGCTTCGCCTCGTCCTTTGGCGAGCGACTGTCATTGGCGTAATTAATTGATTTTGTGGCTAATGGCCTAATCTAGGGCAACTGGTTGCGGTATTTATCCGCTTCTGGGCAGATGTTTCGTTTGGTCATCTGCATTGTCTTGTTGCTGTTTTCGCTGTTCGCGGCGTTTTTTGATCGGTGGAACGCTTGGATTGCCGCTGTTCCCACTTGTTGGAAGTGGTATGAGTGTGGCTCGGTTGGAATGTAATCCACTCCCATGTGCAGTGAGTTGAAAAAGTAAAGCCAGGGGGGTTCTCGTGTGGCAAAATCGGGTGACGGCTCACCGCTGCATGTTCTATGGTCCTGGCAGGCGGGGCCCTCCAGTCCATTGAGAAAAAGGGCGGTCGCGTTGGCTGAGCTGGAAGACTGGGTTGGGCTAGTCGGCGGCCGAGACGACAGCTTCAACGATTTGATCATGACCATGCTCGTAACCCCGGGCGGGAACACCTTCGCGAGTCCGTTTCTGGCTGTGGCCAGCGATGACCGTCGCTACTGGGTCAAGTGCATCGATGCCTGTGAAGATCACACCAAGATGTCAGTGGCTATCGAGTATGTGGTGTCAGGCGTTGGCCGGCTGATCGGTGCACCCGTGTGCGACAGCAGTCTCATCCGCATCCCTGAGGAATTCGCCGGTTGATCTGCAGGACGAGGACGCCTTGAAGCGGGGCTCGCACACGCGAGTCTCGCCATCCCTAGCGCCATCGAACGCCGCCACGCCCTGGCCTCCCGTTCGCGAGACGACAACCAGAGGCGGCAGGCGGCCATCTACGCACTATGGGACTGGTGCTTCGGCTGTGACCCCCAGTGGCTGTACGACCTCGAAAACGACGAGAGCATCTACAGCCATGATCACGGTCTCTACTTCCCGGCGAACGACGGACAGTGGAAGAAGCCCTACCTGATCCAGTGCGCCGACGAACCCAACGAGCTGCCTGACGCCTCACATGGCCTCAACGAGGAGGCGGTTGGGGAAGTGGCGACCGTACTTGAGAAAATCAACCGCGATGCTCTCGTCAACGTCCTGCGTGGCGTGCCAGCATCGTGGCCAGTTGGTGACGACGATCTGGAGGCACTCGGCTGGTTCCTTGAACACAGGGCACCCGCTGTCGCCGATCGCGTTCGAGCATTGATGGGAAGGGAGGTCGAGTCAAGATGAGTCGCTACCTATATTCGATCATCAGATGTCTTCCCGATCCACGGACAGGTGAGTTCGTCAACTACGGGGCGATAGCCGGAGATCCTGTCACAGGGGACTGGGAGATCCGTCAGCTCAGCAAGACCGATCGGATACGCAAGTTCGCTCCTGTCGCCGTGCTGGAGATCGCCGGTAGCTTCATGCTGCAGCTCGGTGCGGACATCGACGCGCATCGTGCACTTGCGGAGGAGGGCGACGAGCCTCTGGGCGAGGAGTGGCTGCAGAGGCTGCATCACGACCATCGCAACGTTGTCCAGTTCAGCCCGCCGACGCCGATCCTGGCCGATAACGCCCGTGAGGCGCTGGAACGCGTGTTTCAGCACGTGATCATTGATCCGGTCACTCAGCCCCGCCAGGGAGTGACAAAGGACGTGCTCACGCGTCGACTACGTGATGTCTACCATCGCGCGGACATCGACGAGTCGTTGATACATCACCGTCCTCATGTGTTCGTTGGTGCTCATGTCAACTACACGGTGGACTTCGCGATCGCCAATGGCCGCGCGGTGCAGTTGACGCAAGCCTGGTCGTTTAGACGATCTAGCTTGGATAGTGTGTCCATGCAGGTCAAGGCGTGGGGATACGCCATAGACAGACTCCGTCAGGGTGATGAGGCCAGGGTGATCGACTCGAACGATCAGCGAGTCAGCACGATCGACAGGAACGTGGACCTGCAGGTGGTCATCGCTCCCCCCGAGACATCGGCGCAGGAACATGTTTTTGAGGAAGCTCAGGAAATTTTCGCCAACCTGTCCGCCCAGGTTCATTCCCTCGATGACGCCGAAGCCGTGGGGGCCCGCGCGGAGAGGCTCGTGAAGCGCCTGTAGGCAGGGGCAGGCATCCCTGCCGTTCGCCGCCATAGGCCCCTGCTCAAGGAGAAAGGGCCTATGGCGGCGTTAGAGAAAGTGAAGAAGCTCTGCTCCCACCGCAGTGTTGGCTGGGGAATCGCCTTGGAGGCGCACGGGCGGCGCCGGGTCGTCTCCAGGGGAGCTACAGGTCGTTCTTCAGCCGTGTGACGAAGGCCGACCAGGTGTCGCGGGTGAAGACGAGCTTGGGGCCGCCGGGGTTCTTGGAGTCGCGGACGGCCACGACGTCGCCCAGGTCCGCGACCTCCACGCAGTCGCCGTTGCCTCCGCTGAGCGAGCTCTTGCGCCACGCGGCGTTGGTCAGGTCTACCGGGTTGGACATCGCGCGCCCCTTCGGCTGGACACTCACGCCAGGTTGTTCGGCGCGTTCATCAGCATAACCGCCGTGTCGGCGGGGCTGAGGGCCGCTGCCCTGAGGTAGTCGAACACCGAGACGTACCGGCGGACGTCCGCGGCGTCCTCCAGGTACAGGCCGCTGGACATGTTCTCCAGATAGATGACGTCCAGGTCACTCGAAGCGGGAAAACCCACGACGGTGAACGATCCGGTCATCGCCGGATGCGCCCCGGCCCGGTAGGGAAGGATCTGGAGCATCACGTTGGGCCGACGGCCGACCTCGGCGAGGTGTTTGAACTGGTCGGCGGTGATCTGGGCCGTTCCCACGTGCTGATGCACCACGCCCTCGCCGAGAATGACGGAGAGTTCCAGCGGATTGTCGTCCGTGAGCCGTTTCTGGCGTTCCATCCGCACGGAGACCCTGCGCTCGACCTCTTCCGGTGTATCGCCGGGACGCGTGGCCGCGATGACCGATCGTGCGTAGTCAGCAGTCTGCAACAGGCCGGGCACCAGCGTCTGCTGGTAGGTCCTGAGAGACGTCGCCTCGGCTTCGAGACCGATGAGCGTCGCGTACTCGCCGGGGAGCACGTCCCCGTAGTTCTGCCACCATCCTCGCTGCCGCGCCTCCCTGGACAGGGCGAGCAGCGGCTCCCGGTCGGCTTCGGGAACCCCGTACATGTCGAGGAAGGCGCGGAGGTCTCTCGGCCGGATGCCCCTGCGGCCCGTCTCGATCCGGCTGACGGAGGCCGCCGTGAGCTCCATGCGTTCCGCCACCTCCTGCATGGACAGCCCGTGCTCGATGCGCAGCCGCCGCAGCTCGGACGCCAGGCGACGTCTGCGCACGGTGGGACTCGTGTCGGCGGCCATGGCCACCCCTTCCTTCGAGGGTCGCGTACGAAAACTTTCTTTGGAAACTTCCAGAGGTAACTACCAAAGCCATACAGCCTGCGGTAGCTTCCGAAATTGTAGTCGGTCAACTACAGGGAGGTGTGAAGATGGCGACACCGGCGCGAAAGCGCGACCCGCAGCAGGAGCAGTACATCCATCTCGTACGGCTGGGCTGGGATCTGCGAGTTCTCGGGATTTCCACTTCGGTGCTCGTCCCCGCCACCGGGCCGCCGGTGCTGGAGATCATGTCCGCGTCCAAGGTGCGGCTCCGGGTCCGGGTCGTCCACCGCGCGTGGGGGTGGGTCTTCACCTGGCGGCCGTGGTAGTCGGCGCTGTGGCGGCGGAACGATTGGGTCTGGGCCGAGGCGGACAACGCGGCCGACATGATCGTATCGGCGGTGTGCGTATGAACGCACACGAGCGGGTCGGCCACGGCGCGATGACCGGCGACTGGGACAGGCTGCGCGTCGTGGGGCAACGAGACTTTCCCGGCGTCGCACGGTCGGCGGGGGCCGCTCGCAAATGGGTGGTGGAGCTTCTGGACGGCCAAGTGGTCGCCGAGACGCTGGAAACGGCTGAACTGCTCGTCAGTGAGGTGGTCACCAACGCGATCCTGTACAGCGACTCGGCCGGGTCAGAGGGGATCATTACGGTTCGGGTGGGGTTGGGCCGCGACCTTGTCCACATCGAGGTGATCGACGATGGCTCGGCCACCAGCGTCCCCGCGATCCGGGCCACCGACGACGACAGCCTCAGCGGACGCGGCCTGAGCTGGGTGGACCGGCTGGCCGTCACCTGGGGCGCCGATCACGTCGAAGCGGGGAGAACGGTCTGGTTCCAGCTTCCATACGACGAGCGGAAGAACCCCTGACATTCGCGGAACGGTGAGTTGATTGGAAGAGAGGTCGAGTCGAGATGAGTCGCTATCTGTATTCGATCATCAGATGTCTTCCCGATCCACGGACGGGCGAATTCATCAACTATGGGGCGATACCGGAGATCCTGTCACGGGGAACTGGGAGATCCGCCAGCTCAGCAAGACCGACCGGATACGCAAGTTCGCTCCTGTCGCCGTGCTGGAGATCGCCGGTAGCTTCATGCTGCAACTTGGTGCGGACATCGACGCGCATCGTGCACTTGAGGGGCCACGGTGATTCCGGACAGCCATGTTATGGCGCAGCCTATGCGGCTATTTGGGTTGCGAGGGCCTCGTTG